>DATGYO010000194.1:0-17010 GCA_035297905.1 Nocardioidaceae bacterium | reverse complement strand
GCCCGCCAGGTCAGGTCCCGCTTCTGCCAGGCCACGGCTACGCCGTGAGTCGCGCCCCAGCGCGGTGCGGTCACGGTGACGATCTGCTTGGCCCCGCCCATGGTGCCGAGCTCGTCGGGATGGACCGGCCCCTGAGCCGGTTCGGGGTCCGGTACGTCGGCCACCACGTTGTTGCAGGCCGCACCGACGCAGTTGCTCAGCTTGGCCAGGAGGCCCTGCAGCGCGAATCGGGTCGCGCGGTGCGTAGGTCGGTGGGCCACGTTGACCAGCTCGTAGGGGTCGACAGCGCGGTCGTAGAGCTCGATCTCGCCCGTCACAGGATGCCGCATGTAGGTGTAGCGCTTGGTCCGGATGCCTCGATAGAGGTACTGGTCCTTGGGAACACCTCCGAGCGCCGGCCCGGCCTCGATCGCCATGGCGTCGTACCCGTTGCTCGTGCCGCTCACGACATCGAGCAGGGAGCGCCCGTCGAGCGTCAGCAACGGCTCGGCGCCTGACACGTCGGCGAACGTGGCGGCTACGTCGACCAGGCTGACCGTCTTGTCGATGACCTCGCCTGCGGGGACGCCGGGTCCGCGCATGAGCATGGGGATCTTGACGCTCTCCTCGTACCCCAGGGTCTTGCCGCGCCAGCGGTGCTGCCCGATGAGGTACCCGTTGTCGGAGGCGAAGACGATCAGCGTGTTGTCGAGCTGGCCGAGTGACCGGAGCAGCTCGACGGTGTCTCGGACGTTGCGGTCCACCGCCTGGAGCGACTCGACGTTCGCCTGGTTCAGGCTGCGCCAGCTCGCGATGAGCGAGTCGTTGAACCGGGGAAGCCTGCGGATCCGCGCCGGCTTCTCGACGACGACCCGCTCGTCGAAGCTCGGGACCGACTCGCTGTAGAGCGGAAGCCCCGCGAACGTGCCCTGGTCCTGCTCCGCCGGCGTGGCCGGTCCCCAGGTGCACTGGTTGTCGATGAGCGGGCAGGCACCGTGGGGAGCGAGGTTCGACTGCCAGATGAAGAACGGGTGCCCGTGCTCGACACCGTCCCGGATGGCGTCCTCGGTCACGCGCTGCGTCATGTCGGCCTGGTACTCCCCGGTGTGGTCGACGACCTCGCCGTTGTCGTTGACCAGGGCGTTGTTGTAGTCGTACGTGTGACGCACGGTCGCATGGAAGTCGTCCCAGCCGTCGGGAACCTCGGTCGGGTCGTCCATGCCGTACTCGTTGAGGTACTTGCCCGCGAACGTCGTGCGGTAGCCCGCGTTGCTCATCCATACCGGGAGCGACCGGTCGTTCAGGTGGCGCATCGCCTGGTAGCCGCCGGCGGGCGGTTCGTTCGCGAGCACGCCGTGGTTGTGGGCCTGCTCCCCGGTCAGGATCGTGGCCCTCGCCGGACAGCAGAGCGGGTACGGCGAGATGGCGTCGGTGAACCTGACCCCCTCGCCACCGAGCAGCTCGAGCGTGTACGGCATGTGCTCGAGGTCGGCGAGGCTCTGGTCGTCAGTGGTGATCAGGATGATGTTCGGTGGCTCCGCGGAGTCGGCGGCCGCCGTTCTCGGAGGGGCCACCGCGGCCGCGACAGGCACCAACATGACGGCAGCCGTGAGCAGCCTGGCAACAGTCCGACGCATGACCAAACCCCGCAAGTCGTCGTGGCCCCCCGAGATGAGGGCCCCCGACAGTCTGGGTCAAGTCACCCGGAAAATCTCGAAAACGGCATATGACGTCGAGGCGGGCCAACAGACCCGCAGCGTCTCGCGGTGCCGCTCGGTGTCGCTCGCTCTGAAGGCTCAGGCGACGGTCACGCCCGGATCGAGGTAGACGTCCTGGATGGCGTGCAGCAGCTCGATCCCCTCGGCGAACGGCCGCTGGAACACCTTCCGCCCTGCGATGACTCCGGTGCCGCCGGCGCGCTTGTTGACCACGGCGGTCCGGACGGCGTCGTGCAGGTCCGAGGCGCCTGAGGACGGTCCGCCGGAGTTGATCATGCCGACGCGGCCGGCGTAGCAGTTGAGGACCTGCCAGCGGCAACGGTCGATGGGGTTGTCCCCGACGTAGGTGTCGTAGACCAGCTGGCTGGTCTTGCCGAAGGAGATGGCGGGAAAACCGCCGTTGTTCTCCGGGAGCTTCTGCTTCACCAGGTCGGCCTCGAGAGTCACGCCGAGGTGGTTGGCCTGGCCGGTGAGGTCGGCCGAGACGTGGTAGTCCACGCCGTCCTTCTTGAACTCCGGGTTCCGCAGGTAGCACCAGAGGATCGTCACCATGCCCAGCGAGTGCGCCTCGGCGAACGCCGCGCTGACCTCCTCGAGCTCGCGGCGGGAGACGTCGGCGCCCCAGTAGACGGTTGCGCCGACCGCGGTCGCCCCGAGGTCGAAGGCCTGCCGTACCGAGGCGAACATCGTCTGGTCGTGGATCGCCGGATAGGTCAGCAGCTCGTTGTGGTTGAGCTTCAGCACGAAGGGAATCTTGTGCGCGTACTTCCGCGACACCGCACCGAGCACACCCAGTGTGGTGGCCACCGCGTTGCAGCCGCCCTCGACCGCGAGCCGGATGATGTTCTCAGGATCGAAGTACATCGGGTTCGGAGCGAACGACGCGGCGCCGGAGTGCTCGATGCCCTGGTCGACAGGGAAGATCGACAGGTAACCGGTGCCGCCGAGCCGGCCGTGGCCGGCCAGGGCCGCGAGGTTGCGCAAGACGTGCGGGCCACGGTCGCTGTCACGCCAGACCCGGTCGATGAAGTCCGGCCCCGGTAGGTACAGGTCTTCCTTCGGCATGCTCTTGCACTCGTAGTCGAGCAGCTGGGCCGCATCGTCCCCGAGCACTGCCGGGATGTCGGTTGTCATGGTTCGGCGCTCCCTCCGGGCGGTTGTCCGCACGGCGGCAAGAGCGCAGGAGGCGCCGGACGGCCGCCGACGGCTACAACCCCTGTCTACCGGCGAGGGCTCTCCCGACATAGGGTCGTCCGGCCCCTGTTCGCCGAGGCCGGTCCTGACGGGCCAGGTCGGCGAGAGTCCTTGGGCCCGAGCCGCCCGGGCATCAGCCCCTGTCAGTCATGACCAGGCGGGAGCACCGTGGAGGTGAGCCCCAGTATTGACGGCCTGCCTTGCGCTCTGGCCGTCCGGGAGGGAGCCCTCGTGACGCAGGCGGCAGCAGAGACCACGGACACGAGTCGCAAGATCGGTCTCATCCCGTGCCTGGCATTCGCGGTGGGCACCATGATCGGCGGCGGCGTCTTCACGTTGTCCGGTGTGGCGGTCGACATGGCGGGCCCGTCGGCGCTCTTCGGCTACCTCATCGCCGGCACGGTGATGCTGCTTTCGGCGTTGTCCTTCTCGGCCGTGGCCAGCCGGTCCAAGCCCGGCGACTCCGGCTACGCGTCCATCGGCGGGATCCTCGGGCCGCAGTGGCGGTTCCTGACGATGTGGGCGTTCTACCTCAGCGCCGTCACGGGCGTCGCGTTCGTCCTGATCTCGTTCGGGTCCTACCTGCGGCAGTACTTCGCTCCGAGCGTCCCGACGACGACGGCTGCCGTGGTCGCCGCGGTCGCGTTGGCCCTGCTCAACCTCGGTCCGGCCGACGTCGTCGGGCGCGCGGAGACGTTCCTCGTAGCGCTGAAGATCGCGATCCTGCTGCTCCTGGTCGTCTACGGCGTGGTCGCCCTGTCGCCCGGGGACCTCCAGCCCCTCGAACCCCAAGGCAACGGCTCGGTCCTCCGGGTGACGGCGATGCTCTTCACGGCGTACACGGGGTTCAACGTGGTCACCAACATGGCCGGCTCCGTGCGACGTCCCGAGCGCACCGTGCCGCTCGCGATCGTGCTGTCCATCCTGATCTCGGCCGCGGTGTACGTCGGGGTCATCATCGCCCTGCTGGCCTCTGGCGAGGAGAACTTCGGCGAGGCCGGGCTGGGCAAGGCCGCCGAGGCGCTGATGGGGCCGTGGGGCGGAGTGCTCGTCGCCTTCGCCGCCTGCATCTCCACCCTCTCGGGGGCGAACGCCAACGTGCTGGGCTCCAGCGAGCTGATGATCAAGCTGGCCGCCCAGGGCGACGTCGCGGGGCGCTGGGGGAAGCTGACACCCCACCACCACCCGGCGGCGAGTGTCTTCCTGGCGACCGCGATGGTCATCGTGCTGGTTGCGATCGGCGACCTCGACGTGATCGTCGCGCTCTCGAACGTCACCGCGATCACCGCCATGCTGATCGTCAACGTGGCCGCCTTCCAGCTTGCCCGTCAGGGCTGGCCGGAGCCGGGCATGCGGCTGCGCGGAGGAGCTGCCCTCCCCGTGGTGGCGTTCGTGACCGCGGCGGCACAGTTCCCCTCGCTCGGCTGGAGCTCCGTCGCGATCGGCCTCGGCCTGGTCCTGGCCGGCCTGTTCATCTACGCCCTTCGCCACCGTCCGGAGCTCGGTGCCGACACGGGGCCGCTGCTGCGGGCCATCGAGCGGCTCGAGACGCCGCTCGCCAGGGCGTTGCGCGAGCGCCCGAAGCGTCACGCCGAGAGGACCTCCTGAGCGACGCAGTCGTTCAGCTCAGGCTGGGTTCCAGACCTTGACCCAGTCGATGATGATCGTCTCCCGGCCTCGGCGGCCGCTCGGGCAGCCACCGCTGTTGCACTCGTGCTGGAGCACCGGCCGCTTGAGCGTTGCGGGCAAGGTCTTGCGAGTGCCGCGGTAGGTCCACCTGAGCTTGCCGTCGATGAAGGTCTGCACGGTGAAGTCACGACGGACGAAGGTCACGGTGTGCCAACGGGTCAGGTTCACGCGGTAGCGGTGGGAGTACTCCTGCCCGTCGGAGTGGTGCAGGAAGGTGGAGCATCCGCCGAGGCTGCTGCCCTCGCAGAAGTCCTCCTCGCCGGCCGCGGGCCAGGAGCCGGAGGAGGGCCAGCGCATCGGGATGATCCGGTGGCCACGAACTCCGTCCGTGCGCGCCACCCGGAACCGCACGGAGACCTTCTGGTCGACACTCTCGAAGCGCTTCGAGAGCATCATCCCCGAGGAGTACCAGCCGGGTCCGCAGTCGCCGGAGGACCGGTAGCGCAGCACCATGCGCATGGTGCCGTTCTTGACGAAGGCGTTGCCCGGTCGGGCACAGTTGCCGGGACCCGAGCCGTAGGGGCCGTCGTACCTCGACCAGTGCCCCGGGACGCCGCCCGAGCTGAACCGGTCGTCGACCACGAGTCTCCACGGCGACGCGCTAGATGTGGACGGGACGGTCAGCGCCGAAGCGGTTGCCAGTGGAAGTGCGACGACACAGAGGATGAAGAAGCCGACCAAGCGCTTCACGAGTAATGAGTCCCTCCACCCCGTATTTCCGGTTTCAGACATCTGAGCAAGTCACCCCAGACCTGTCAAAATGTTCTAGACCGAAAAAAGGTGGATTCTGCGCAAAAGGACGTGAGCGCGTTCGGGACAGTCCCCCATATGGGGTGGCAACGGCGCGAAGCGGAGCGGATCAGCGAGGGTTCCAGATCTTGATCCAGTCGACGAGGATGCTCTGCGAGCCGACCTTGCCCTTGGGGCAGCCGAACATCCGGCACTCCTGCTGGAGCACGGGCCGCTTGAGGGTGGCAGGAAGGGTCGCGGGGCTGCCGCGGTGGACCCACCTCTGCCTGCCGTCGATGAAGACCCGCACGGTGTAGCCGCGGCGGACGAACGTCCACGTGTGCCACTTGGACATGTCGACGTCGTAGTCCTTCCAAGCCCGCTTCTTGGGGCCGTGCATGTAGCTCGAGCACCCCCACGAGCCGCCGCCTTCGCAGTAGTCCTCCTCGCCACCCGACGGCCACTCGCCGTTCGAGGGCCAGCGCATCGGGATGATCCAGTGCGCCCGCACTCCCTTGAAGGTCTGGATCCGGAACCGCATCGAGATCTTCTGGTCCACGGACTCGTACTCCTTCGCGAGCACCATCCCCGCGGAGTACCAGCCGGCGCCGCACTCACCAGAAGTCCGGTACCGGAAGACCATGCGCATGAAGCCCTTCGACACGAAGGCGTGCTGCGGAATGGCGCAGTTGTGCGGGTCGGACCCGTAGGGGCCCTTGTACCTGGCCCAGTGGGCAGGGAACGGCCCGGTGTTGAACTGGTCGTTCAGCACGAGCTTCCACGGAGAGACCCGCCGGGCGGACGTCACCTCCAGCGCGGACGCGGACGCAGGTGTCGACTCGGGGGCAGCCACCAGTGGCAGAGCAAGCAGAACCCCAGCGAGCAGTGCGATGACCCTGTTCATCCCCAATGGCCTCCCCTCACCGCGCAATGCGGCTCCCCATAGCGGCCTGGTTTTCAGGCTAGTCGCCCGCGCTGGCGGGCGCAGATTGAATCGAAGGAGACCCAGACATCGACCCCAAAAGTGGGTAAGGCCGCACAAGTTCTTTACTTCCGCTGCCAAATTCCGCCACAAGAGCCATGCTTTGTGGCCATGCGCACCACTGGTCACAAAGCTTTCGTTCTTTCCCGTAAGTCCACGAACCGCTCGCGAGGTTGGGTCGCCTCGGCCGCAGCCCTTGCCGCGGCCGGTTCCCTGGTCGCCGCACAGGCGCCCGCCCAGCCCCACCCAGCCGCCGCCCGCGCGGTCGCCGGCCCCGCCGACGCGGTGATCTCCCTGGTCTCGGTGAACCGCATCGAGCTGAAGCGCCACAGGGGGTTCATCGAGGGCGACGGTCGCACGGTGTACGTCGGGAACCGGACCACGTTCCGCCCGCGTCGCACGACCGTGGCCATCCCGCCGCAGGTGCGTGCACGCTCCTGGGTCGTCGTGGACCTCGACACCGGTCGCCTCCTCGGCAGCCACGAGGCCCGGGCCTGGCTGCCCCAGGCGTCGACGATGAAGCTGCTCACCGCCCTGACCGCCATCCGGACGATCCGGCCGGGCACGGCGCACCGGGTGACGAGGTACGAGACGTCGCAGACCTGCACCTGTGCAGGGCTGAAGCGCGGCCGCTACTACAGCCGCAACACCCTGCTCGCCGGGATGCTGCTGCCGTCCGGCAACGACGCCGCTGAAGCCGTCGCGGGCTCGCACCCGGGCGGACGCCGGGCCTTCTACCGCGCGATGAACGACCTCGCGCGTGAGCTCGGCGCCCTGGACACCGTCGCCAAGAACGCCTCCGGCCTCACCGCGGCCGGCTCGCACTCATCCGCCCGCGACCTGGTGATCCTCCTGCGCGCGGCGATCGCCGAGCCGACCATCCACCGGATCCTCGCCAAGAGGTCGGCCACGATCGCCACCGTCTCGGGTCGGGCCCGGCACACCGTGTGGCGCGGCACCGACTACGTGAACCGCTACCCGAACTCCCTGGGCAAGAGCGGCTGGACCACGCCGGCGCAGAACACCCTCGCCGTCATGACCGAGATCGACGGCCACCGGATCGCCGTGGCGAGCCTCGGCGCGCCGGGCGGCTACTCCACCTCGGGAGCCCGGGCCCTCACCGAGTGGGCGAACGCGAACTTCGACGGACTCAACGCCGTCGGCAGGCTGCCTCTCTCCTGAGCTACAGGCTGGTCAGCAGCAGCGGAAGCCGGCGAAGCGCAACGAGTTGTCGTAGCGGACGAGGCCGTCGTCGACGAGGTCCCAGAGCGTCGCGACGATCGTGGCGCGGTCGGCGGTGTAGTCGGTCGCGACGGAGGCCACCACGTCGGCGGTGGTCCACGCTCCGTCCTCCACCGCGATCAGCACCGCGGCGCGGAGGGACTCCGGGTTGGCGTGCGTTGCCAGCATCTGCCTGTCTCCTGTCCTGTGCAGTTCGCTGTCGAACAACCCCAGCCTTGTCCCTGCGCGGTCTAGACCTGGAGGGGCGTTGGTCCCGCCATGTGTGGCATCAGTCCCTTTCGTGGTCTTTGCTCTGGGCTGGCTCTTCTGGGGCTGCCGGGGACACCCACCGGCCACGACGTGGAAAAGGTTGAAATTGCCACACATAGGGCTCTCGTCAACTACCGTTTTCGGTGGTCTTTACTTTTTGCACGACACCGTCCCATCGGTGACCTACTTCCTCGGGGGAGCCTGAACATGCGCAGAAGCCGCCTCGGCCTGCTCACCGCCCTCTTCGTCGTCGCGGGTCTGACCCTCGGCTTCGCACCGTCCGGCCCCATGGCGAGAGCGGCGGCGACGGTTCGGTCCGCCGTCTCCCCAGGCGCCACGGTGCCTGCGCTGAGCGCCGGCTCGACGTCCAAGCCGAACATCGTGCTGATCAGCGCGGACGACATGCGGGCCGACGACATCAAGTACATGCCGCGGACCGAGAAGCTCCTCGGCAAGGCCGGCATCACCTTCACCGACGCCCTCTCCAACGACCCCCTCTGCTGCCCCGCCCGGGCCACGATCCTCAGCGGCCAGTTCGCGCACAACAACGGCGTGAAGGGCAACGAGTGGCCCTACGGCGGTCACCGGGTCTTCTACGAGAACGGCGCCGAGAAGGAGACCCTGCCGGTCTGGCTCCAGCGCGCCGGCTACAACACCGCCTTCGTCGGGAAGTACCTCAACTACTACGGCAGCACCGGCCCCACCGAGGGCTCGACCGGACCGCACTACATCCCGCCGGGCTGGAACGACTGGCACGCGGCCTTCGGGCGGGTGTTCCGCTACTACTGCGTGAACCTCAACGAGAACGGCAGGTTCCGCCTCCACCGGGGCGAGTACCAGACCGACCTCTACACCCGGATCAGCGAGCACCTGATCTCGAAGTACGCCCGCTCCAAGAAGCCGTTCTTCCTGTGGACGTCGCACCTGGCGCCGCACGCCGGCCTCGCGCCGAGCCCCAAGAACGCGTGCGACCCCGTGCCCGGGATGCCCACTCCGCCGGCGAAGCGGCACGAGGGCATGTTCAAGGGCATGCCGTTGCCGAAGAGCCCCGCCACCAACGAGGCGGACATGAGCGACAAGGGCACCTACATGCGCTCGAGGAACAAGCTCCCCCTCGACCACCAGCTCAAGGTCCACGAGTCGCGCCTCGAGGCGCTGCAGTCCCTCGACGAGTCGGTGGCCGACACGATCGGCACCCTCGCCAAGAAGAACCTGCTCGACAAGACCATGGTGGTCTTCGTCTCCGACAACGGCTGGCTCCTCGGCGAGCACCGCGCGGAGAAGAAGATCCTGCCCTACGAGGAGTCCCTGACGGTGCCCCTCCTGGTCCGTGGGCCGGGCCTGCCCGCCGGTGTGAAACGGCACCAGCCCGTCGGGCTGGTCGACATCCCCGCGACGGCGCTCGACGTCGCCGGCGCGACGGCCACCAAGCCGCAGGACGGCGTGTCCCTGGTGGGGCTCGCGCAGAACCCGAGCCTCTACGCGCGGCGGGTGATGCCGATCGAGGCGGGTCCGGTCCCGTCGACGCAGCGGAAGTACAACGACACCATGCCGCCGTGGTTCTACCAGGGCGTCCGGTCGTCGCAGTACTCCTACATCGGCTGGGACTTCGACAAGGGCATCGAGGAGGAGTTCTACGACCTCGACAAGGACCCCTTCCAGCTCAAGAGCAGCACCGCCGACACGGCCGCACTCGCCGCTGCCCGCACCTCCTACCGGGCGCTCAAGGACTGCTCCGGCCCTTCGTGCCTGATCCAGCTTCCACCGGGAGTCGAGGACGGCGTCCCGGCGCCGCGTCCGGCCGGGGACCACACCGCGCCCCGGATCAAGATCAAGCACGCGCCGACGGGATGGATGCGCACGGCACGTCCCCGCATCACCTACACGGTGAGCGACCCGGACAACCCGAACCGCTCCCTCTCGCACTGGTGCAGCCACCAGGCGATCGGATGCGACGGCAAGGCCACGCTGCGAGTGCGTGACGAGGGCTGGCAGAGCTGGACGATCTACGTGACCGACCGGGCCGGCAACGTCGGCAGCCGTTACGGCAGCCTCGGCGTGGACCTGCACCCCCCGCGCGTCGGCATCCAGGGGACGCCGAGCCAGGTCGTGCAGGGCCGTGGTGCACGGCTGTCCTGGCGGGTCGCCGACTCCGCGTCCGGCGTGGTCGACGTCGACGTGCGGCGCCGCACCGCGTCACTCGGCGGCGACTTCACCCGGTGGAGCTACCCGAAGACCCTCCAGAACCGCCGGACGGCTCCCCGGTCGACGGGGCTGCCACCCAGGAACGGCACGATCTGCCTCCAGGTCCGCGCCACCGACCGGGTGGGCCGGCAGACCGCGTGGACCGGCCTGCTCTGCCGCGCCCGCGCCATCGACGCCGCGACGCTGGGCCCCCGGCCGGCCTGGCGCACCGTGAAGCGCAACGGCTGGTACGCCGGCACGGCGACCTTCACGCGCACCCGGGGGGCGGCCCTCGTGGCCCCGACCAACGGTGCCGTGGGACTCGTCAGGGTCGTCGCGCGGACCGGGCCGGACATGGGCCGGCTTCGCGTCACTGTCGGAGGCCGCACGCTCGGCCGCATCAACCTGGGGCGCCCGGAGCGGGGCATGCAGGAGTTCCTCCTGCCGACGAGGGGTCACGCCGGCCGGGTCCGGGCCATCGTGACGACCTCGGGGCGGCCGGTCTGGGTGGACTCGCTCGGCGTCGTACGCCGGCCCGTCAGCTAGCCACGCAGACCCGCGCCGAGGTACTCCTCGAGCAGGGCGGCGAGGTGTGAGAGCTGCGCCTCGTCGAGGGGCGGCACGACCGGGTCGGCGAAGCGCGAGGCGTACTGCACCTTCGGCGCAGTCTCGCCGGCGATCTGGCGGTAGGCCGCGCGCGACACCCCGCGCATGCCCTTGAGGTAGGGGTGGAAGTTCGCAGCCTCGGTCGGCTTGATCTCGCTGCCGTTGATCCAGGCCTTCTTCCCTGCGCACGCGTGGTGACCCGCGGAGGCCGGGTAGAGGTCGATGTAGGTCGCGCCGTTGTTCTCCGCCGCGCGGCGGAGGCTCCGGTTGAGGATCCGCTCGATCTGGTTGCCCCACGTGTAGTCGCCCGCCGCGAAGGGCACCTCCGGGCAGGTCCCCCGCGCGGGAAGCAGGCGCGGGTAGCCGAACACGAACACGTCGGCCTTGGGCGAGCGCGCCCGGATCTCGCGCACCACCCGGCCGACCCGCGGCTGGATCCGCCGGGCGTCACGCTTCTTCGTGTCCACGCCGTCGACGGTGTAGTACCGCTTGCAGGGCGCGCCGTCGGGGTCCTGGGGCCGGACCTCCTCGCACTTGCTGATCATCGACCCGAACAGCCCGTAGTCGTTGCCGCCGATGCCGAGCGTGACGAGGTCCGTGCTCTCGGTCAGCGCGTCGAGCTGGGGAGCCGGTGAGGGTCCCGGGACGATCGTGTTCTGCCGCTGCCGCATGTCGCTGGTCTCGGCGCCCGAGCAGGTCACGTCGCTGTAGGTCACCAGGGAGAAGTAGGTGGCGAGGAACGCAGGGTAGTTGTTGGTGGACCTCAGGCAGCCGAGCAGGTCGGGACGCTGCTGAGGGATGAGCGGGCCCGCGCTGTAGGAGTCACCGAGCGCGACGTACTCGGTGTAGACCTTCGCCGAGGCGGGGAGCGTGCCGCCGTCGTCGGCGGTGGCGAGGTTCGACGCGGAGACCAGCGGCGGGACCGCCAGCGCGGCGGTGACGACCGCGACCATCGACCGGGTGAGCAGGCGGCGTGACATGCGGGCTCCTTCATCAGGTGGTTGCACCCGACAACGACCCAGCACCGAGGTGAGTCACGCGACACGTTTCGCGCCGTCCGCCGTTGGCTACCCTCGAACCACCATGAAACTGAAGATGCGTGCGCGGCACGCCAAGCGTTACCGCGAGATCGCCGCCCTCCTGATCCGCCACGGACGGGGCGACCTTGTGCGGTCCGCCGGCATCGACGGCGTCCTCGACGACGAGCAGGTCGCCGAGGGCGATCCAGAGGCGGCAGCCAGCCTTGCCGACGACCTCGAGGCGATGGGGCCGACGTTCATCAAGCTCGGCCAGCTCCTGTCCTCACGCGTGGACCTGCTCACCCCCGCCTACATCGACGCCCTCGCACGCCTCCAGGACCGGGTCGAGCCCTTTCCCTACGAACAGGTCGAGGAGATCGTCAGCGAGGAGCTCGGAGTCCGGCTCTCGAAGGTCTTCCCGACCTTCGACCACAAGCCGCTCGCCGCGGCCTCGCTCGGGCAGGTGCACCGGGCAACCCTGCGGGACGGCCGCGAGGTGGTCGTCAAGGTGCAGCGCCCCGACATCCGGCACCAGGTGCTCGAGGACATGGAGGTGCTCGCCGACCTCGCGGAGCTCGCCGACACGCACAGCGAGCTCGGCCGCTACGGGCTGGCCGACCTGCTCGAGGAGTTCCGGAAGTCCCTGTTCGACGAGCTCGACTATCGTCGCGAGGCCGACAACCTCACGACGATCGCCGGCATCCTCGCCGACCACCCGGGAATCGTGGTTCCCAAGCCCTTCCCCGACTTCTCGAGCAGCCGGGTGCTGACCATGGAGTACGTCGACGGCAAGAAGATCACCGACATCGGCCCGCTCGGGCAGCTCGAGCTCGATGGCGCTCCCCTGGCCGACGACCTCTTCAGGGCCTACCTGGAGCAGGTCCTCGTCGAAGGGATCTTCCACGCCGACCCGCACCCGGGGAACGTCCTGCTGACCGCCGACGGCCGCATCGCGCTGCTCGACATCGGCATGGTCGCGCGGCTGGCCCCGGCCTACCGCGAGCGGCTCGTGAAGCTCTTCCTCGCTCTCGCCGACGGACGCCCCGACGAGGTGGCGCGAGTGATGCACACCATGGGCCAGGAGCTGCACGACTACGACCCGGTGCTGTTCGAGCGGGCGGTGACCGACGTCGTGGGGCGGTCCGCCGACGCCTCCCTGTCCCAGCTCGACGTCGGGGCCATGATGCTCCAGCTGACCCGTCGGGCAGGCGAGGCCGGGCTCAAGATGGACCCCGAGCTGGTCATGCTCGGGAAGACCCTGCTCAACCTCGACCTCGTCGCCGCCACCCTCGACCCGGGCTTCGAGCCCCGCGAGGCCCTGCGTCGGCACACGGCCGCGGTCATGACGACCTCGATGAAGACCTCCCCCGCGGCCATGCTCGCCACCGTGCTCGAGGCCAAGGAGTTCGTCGAGGCGCTCCCCGGCCGGGTGAACCGGGCCTTCGACGCGATCGGCGACGGGAACTTCGAGCTGCGCATCAAGGCGTTCGACGAGGACGAGTTCCTCCGCGGCCTTCACAAGCTCGCCAACGTCATCGCGGCAGGCCTCATCCTGGCCGCGATGATCCTCGCCTCTGCGCTGCTCGCGCGGTCCGGCGACGGCGGCCCGTCAGCGGAGAACCGGATCGCGCTGGTCGTGTTCATCGTCTCCGTCGTCGTGGCCCTGGGCATGCTGTGGAAGATCGTGCTGCAGTCCAGGCGCGTCCGCTCCCACCGCCGTACCTGAGAGGTCCGCCGCCGCGAGAGGGACCGTCAGTGGTGCCGGCAGATCGCCCCGACCCCTCGCTCGGGCCCGAACCCGGCACCTGCCGGGATGACACGGACCTGCGCGCCCGTCAGGATCGCCGCGCGCACCGCGACGTCGGCGAGCGCACCGCGACGGGCACCTGTCCAGGGCGGCTCGGGCCGGTCGGTGGGCTGCACCTCGGTGGGCGCATGGCCCATCCATGCCTGCTCCCCGGACGCATCGGCGTCGGCCGAGATGAGAAGGGTCGCCACGCGGCCCAGCGCCAGAGCGGCGAGAGTGGAGTGGACGCCTTCGACAGCAAGGCCGTTGGGCGTGCGCTCCTCGAGGAACCGCTGCCACAGCGCGGCTGTCTGCTCCTCGCATGCCTCGCGGACCACACTCGCCACGACGTCGGACCGGGTCCGCTGCGAGCCGTCGGCGGCACGACTGCCGCTCACACGCTTCACCGTCACGTCCTTGTGCACCCAGGTCGGGAGCCGCTCCATGAGAAGCTGCACCGCGCGGACGTCCCCGGCCACGACGAGCACGCGCGCCTCGGTCCGCTGCAGCGCCGAAGCGACCGCCTCGGCCGCCGCGGCCGCGTTGTGCGCCCAGGAGTCCTCGGCCCGCCGCTGGTACCGGCCCTGGGTCAGGCCTTCCCACCCTCCGGGCGCGTTGCGCTCGATCTCGTCGTCGGGCCCCTCGACGGTCGACCGGACCGGCAGGCTGGCCATCCCGATCGAGCTTTCGAGGTCCGCGCCGGTCCTGTCGATGACGACCAGGACGTACGGCGGCCGTTCCTGCTTCCACATGAGCAGGGGAAGCACATGCCCCGGGGCCGCGTAGTGGGCGAGGTCCGGCCCGGGCAGGTCCGGCAGGGAGACCAGGGCCAGCACCCGCCCGTCCTGGGCGAAGGCCGCGACGTGACCGGAGCCCCGAGCCGCTCGGGTCGTCACGGGTGCCGCGACCGCAGCCTCGAGCGCAGCCACGGTGCCCTCGTCCGCCCCCTGCTCCCGCAGCCTCGTGGCCAACGGACGCCAGCGGGTGTCCCACTGGAGCTGGTACTCGTTCGTCACATCGGGCGCAGCCCCCAGGTAGACCGCTGCCACCGGCTCGCCGGTGCGCAGGACAGCCTCCAGCATGTGCCGGTCGATCTGCTGGTCCAGAACTGCCACGACATCCGCCTCCTCGACGTACTCCTTCCATATGCGCGCATCGAAGGGCCCTGTGGAAAGGGCCGTCCGGCCCGTGTTTGGGTCGTCTGAGTGCGGATACTTAGACGTGTTTGAGCCGATAGACCCTGCCCTGGCAGGGCGACCGGTGGGTCAATGAAGGCATGACGAGATACGCCGACCCTGAGCGCTGCCCGGACTGCCTGACGGCGATGCCCTACGGCACGAGCCGGTGCCCGAGCTGCGGGCTCTCCCTCGAAGGGCCGCTCGCCGCTCGCCTGTTCACGACGCTCAGCACGGCCGACGACCTGCTCAGGCAGATGCGTGAAGCGACCGTGGCCGCCGCTCCCAAGGCCGCGGCCCGCCCCGCCGAGACCACTCCGGCCCAGGCTGCCGGAGGCGTCGCAACGATGGCGCGGCCCGTCAGCACTGCTGCCACACCACCCGGTCCTCCGCCGGCCTCCGAGGCGGTACGACACGGCGGCCTGGCCGGGGCCTCGGTGCCGAAGATCCTCCTCGCCCTGGGTGCGCTCTGCCTGCTGGTCGCGGCCCTGGTCTTCCTCGCCGTGACCTGGTCGGCCATGGGCGTCGCCGCGCGCACGGCCACGCTCGTCGGTTTCACCGTCATCGCCGGTGCCCTCTGCGCCTGGGCGGCGCACCGCGATCTCCGCGCTGCCGCCGAGTCCCTGGGAGTGGTGGCACTGGGCCTCCTCGCCTTCGACCTGTTCGGCGCCCGCGACGCCGGGTGGCTCGGAGACCTCAGCACCCCGCAGTTCGCGGTCGTCCTCGGCACCGTGGTCGCGCTGGCCGGCGTCGGCGCTGCCACAGCGGTACGTCGGACACCGACACGTGTTCTGGTCGGCGCGCAGGTCATCGCCACCATCGGCACAGGCTGCGCGATCGCCGGGGTCGTGACGGCGGACTGGTTCGCGTTCTCGGCGGCGCTGGTCGTGGCCGTCCTGCTCGCCGCCGCCGTCGCCATCGCCGCCTACGCCGCGCGGCTCACCACCCTGGCCGTCGGCGCCGGCCTGGTCACCTTCTCGACCTGGACCCTGCTGCTCATCTCGTCCTGGGACCGGGCTGTGCGGAACCCCTCGCTGGACGCGCTGTGGCTCCAGCGCGAGGTCTGGCCGCTGCTCGTCACTGCTGCGCTGGTGGGTGTCCTGGCCCTGGCCGGCGGTCTGCCCCTCGCGGCGCGGCTGACCGGCCTGGGCACTGCGGCGGTCCTCCTCGCAGGAGCTGTGCTCGCGCCCGTCACCGACGAGTCGCTGACCGACCGGACGGCCGCAGGCGCTGCGGTGCTCGTCGTGGTCTGCGCCGTGACCCTGGCCGTCCGCCCGCCCTGGCGGCGCGGCCTCGGAGCACCGGTGGTCCTCGGCGTCGTCTGGATGGTCGTCTCGGCGGCGATGCTGGCGATCGGTGGCCTGGAGCGGATCGCCGACGCCGGTGGCTCGATGTGGGCCGGGGGCAGCGGCGACGTGTTCCCCGATCGTGTCGTGGGCTACTGGCAGCTGGCCTCGTGGCTGCTGCCGGTGATCGTGGTGGCGAGTGCGGTGGCGCTGGTGACACTGGCCCGCACCTACAACCTGGCCGACCGCCTGGTCGCTCCGCTGACCGATCTCGACGTGGTCGTCGCCGTGGCTGCGGCGACGACGGCGCTGACCCTCGCGTTGTACCCCGTGCCGGTCTGGCTCGTGACCCTCGTGCTGCTCGCCACCGGCTCCGCCTTCGTGGCCTGGGCGCTCAAGCGCGGTCGCGCGGTCTCGCTCGCTCTGGCGGTGCTGTTCCTCGGCCTCGCCTTGATGCTCGCCCTGCACGCCGAGTGGCTGACCCTCGTCACCCTGGTGGTGCTGCTCCTCGCCACGGTGGCGGTCCATCTCCGCTCCGCCACGCTCGAGGTGAGCGTCGGCGCCGGTGCCCTCGCGTCGGCCGCCGCGGCCGGGTTGGTGTGGACCATCGGCGCCCTGTTCGACGCCTCCGCGGAGTGGACCGCCGTCGCCGCGCTCCTGGTGCTGGCTGGCATCGTGCTCGGTGTGCCTTTCGTGGACCGGCGGCTGCGGGTCAGTGGGCCGGCGACGTACAGCCGGCTCGGCCCAGAGATGGGCGCGTTGGTGTCCGCCGCCGTCGTGTCGACGGCCGGGGTCGACGTCGCGGCCTCCGGCTCGCAGGCAACCTGGCTCGCGGTGTACCTCACCCTGACAGGCGCCACCGTCTCCGCCATGGCCCTCCTGCGACCCGACCGGCGGCTGGCCGGCTGGCTCGGCGGCTTCCTCCTCGCGGCAGCCAGCTGGGTGCGGCTCGCGGACCTCGGTGTGGAGACCCCGGAGGCGTACACCCTTCCCTCCGCCGTCGCCCTGCTGGCCGTCGGTCTCTGGCACCTGCGTGGCATGCGCGGGGCGAGCACGATGTCCGCGCTCTCCCCAGGCCTGGCCCTTGCTCTGGTGCCGAGCCTGCTCTGGGTCTTCGCCGACCCGATCGCGCTCCGCTCGACCCTGCTGGGCCTGGCCTGTCTCGCTCTCGT
>DATGYO010000193.1:0-39172 GCA_035297905.1 Nocardioidaceae bacterium | reverse complement strand
CGCTCGACGCCGTCCCCGGCGACCTGGGCCGCCCCGTGGTGACCATCGGCAACTTCGACGGTGTGCACCTCGGCCACCAGCATGTGCTCCGCCGGGCGCGTGAGGTCGCCGACGAGTACGGCATACCGGACGTGGTGGCGGTGACCTTCGACCCGCACCCGATCGCGGTGCTGCGTCCCGAGCACGCCCCGCCGACACTGACCACGGTGGAGACGCGGGTGCGTCTGCTGGAGCAGGCCGGTGCCGACGACGTGCTCGTTATCCCGTTCAGCCGGGAGCTGGCCGGCTGGTCGCCGGAGCGGTTCATCGAGGAGATCATCGCCGGCACCCTGCACGCGAAGGCCGTGGTCGTCGGCGCCAACTTCCGGTTCGGCAACCGGGCCGCCGGCGACGTCGCGACCCTGCGCGAGGCGGGGGCGGAGCGCGACTTCGTCACGGTCGGGATCCCCCTCGACGGCGGTCCCCAGGTGTGGTCGTCGACCTACGTCCGCAACTGCCTGGCCGGCGGCGACGTCGAAGGCGCAGCGGAGGCACTCGGCCGGCCCTTCACCGTTCGTGGCGAGGTGGTCCGCGGTGACCGGCGCGGCCGCGAGCTCGGCTACCCCACCGCGAACGTGCCGACCGACGGGATGGTCGCTGCACCGGCCGACGGCGTGTACGCCGGATGGCTGCGCCGCCTCGACGGCGAGGCACAGGAGCCGATGCCCGCGGCGATCAGCGTGGGCACGAACCCGACCTTCGAGGGCGACCGTGAGCGCCGGGTCGAGTCCTACGTGCTCGACCGCGACGACCTCGAGCTCTACGGCGTGCCTGTCGAGGTCTCCTTCGTCGCACGGCTGCGTGGCATGAAGCGCTTCGACTCCGTCGACCAGCTCGTGGAGACGATGGCCGACGACGTACGACGGGCCCGGCAGGTCCTCGGCTCCGCGGAGCCCGTATGACGGCGGGAGCCACCAGCGCCGAGCCGACGATCGTCGCGGCCGAGGCCTGGTTCCACCGGCACGGCCTGCCCTACTTCGTCGACGACGAGCGCGCCGCCGTCCGGCAGGGACTCCGCCCGGCCCGTCTCGTCCCCGCGATGGCGGGGTCGGCCCTGCTGGGGGTCGCGCTGGGAGTGGCGCTCGGGTGGCTCACCGGGGAGGTCTCGCTCGGCATCGGCACCGCCCTCACGTTCGCCGGCATCGGCGCCACCGTCTACGGGCTCACCGCGCTGCGGGCCTGGCCGATCGCGCGCTGGGCCGTCGCACGCACCCTGAAGAGCCTGGGGCTGATCTTCCCGCTGGCGACCCGGGCCCTGCCGCTGCTACTGCTCTTCGTCACGTTCCTGTTCATCAACACCGAGGTGTGGCAGGTCGCGTCCAGGCTCGACGGCGGCGTGATGTGGCTGACGGTGATGACCTTCACCGTGATGGCCGCGGGCTTCCTGCTCGCCAGGCTGCCCGAGGAGCTCGACCGGGTCGACGACGAGGTGGAGGCGGGTCGGCTCGTCGCCGCCTGCAAGGGCACGCCCCTGGAGTCGGCCGCCCGGGAGCTCGCCGAGTCCGGCGACCACGTCCACCAGGACGCCGAGGTCCGGGGGTTCCAGAAGGCGAACCTCGTTCTGGTGCTCCTCGTGGCCCAGTTCGTGCAGGTGCTGCTTCTGGCCGCGTCCGTCTTCGTGTTCTTCATCGTCTTCGGCATGGTCGCGATGGACCCGGAGGTGATCGAGATCTGGATCGAGCGTCCTCCCACCGAGATCTTCGGGCAGGCGGTGGTCAGCGCCGAGCTCGTCCAGGTGTCGGTGTTCCTCGCGGCCTTCTCCGGCCTCTACTTCACGGTCTACGCCGTCACCGACGAGGTGTACCGCACCCAGTTCTTCACCTCGATCACCAACGAGCTCGAGCGGGCCGTCGGTGCCCGCACCGTGTACCACTACCTCAAGTCCTCAGCCTGACCTCAGTGGCCGGAACAGACAGGAGACGGCCCCGGTGATCCGGAACCGCCTCCTGCGCTTGGGGTTGGTCAGGCGTCGAGGTCCTGCTCCACCAGAGCGGCGATCTTGTCGACCGCTTCCTGGCTGTCGCTGCTGACCTCGACCGTGTCGCCCTTTCCGGCGCCGAGGGTCATGATCAGCAGGGCCGAGCTGGCGTCGACGGCCTCGTCGCCGGGCTTGCCGATGGTGACCTCGGTCTCGAGGTCGCCGGCAGCCTCGGAGATGATCGCTGCGGGCCGGGCGTGGAGACCGACGGCGGAGCCGACGGTGACTGACTTGGTGGGCATGCTCTCTCCTTTGGTGGTTTCTTCGTCGATCCGTACGGCGGTCAGATCGCTGCCGCTTCGAGCTCGTCGAGCTCCTCGATCTCTTCCTTGCTCTCGGTGAACGTCTTGAGCAGCACGACACACGTGGTTGCCACGACGACGCCCACGGCGAGGGCGACCAGGAACCAAAGGATGTTTCCGACGGCGAAGAGGACGAAGATGCCGCCGTGCGGAGCGCGCAGCGTCACGTGCGCCGCCATCGAGAGCGCCCCCGTCACCGCGCTGCCGAGCATGATCGAGGGGATAACGCGCAGCGGGTCCGCAGCCGCGAACGGGATCGCGCCCTCGGTGATGAACGACGCGCCGAGCAGCCAGGCCGCCTTGCCGTTCTCGCGCTCGGTCTCGGTGAAGAGCTGCGGCCGTACGACGGTGGCCAGTGCGAGCGCCAGTGGGGGCACCATGCCGGCGAGCATGACGGCCGCCATGATCTGCAGCTGCGGGGCGTCGCCGGTGGCGGTCGCGGCAGCGGCGAGACCCGTCGTGGCGAACAGGTAGGCGGTCTTGTTGAGCGGTCCGCCCATGTCGAAGGCCATCATCAGGCCGAGCACGACCCCGAGCACGACCCCGGCGCCGCTCTCCGCCATGCTGGTCAGGCCGCTGTTGAGCGCGTCCATGAGAGCGCCGAGGGGCTTGCCCAGCACGACGATCATGATCAGACCGCTGACGAGGGTGGTGAGCAGCGGGATGACCAGCACCGGCATCAGGCCGCGGAGCCAGCTCGGGACCCGCCGCTGGGCGATCCAGTGCGCGATGACACCGGCGAGGACACCGCCGATGATGCCGCCGAGGAAGCCGGTCTGCGCGAGTCCGAAGCCGCCGAGGTCGACGGCGATCGCGCCCATGACGAAGCCCGGGGCGATACCAGGCCGGTCGGCGATGGCGTAGGCGATGTAGCCGGCCAGGGCCGGGACCAGGAACTTGAAGGCGGTCGCGCCGAGCACGAAGCACAGCGAGCCGAGGTAGGCGAAGAACGGCGAGCCGAACAATGCGTGGTCGAGCCCGTTCGCGCTGACGCTGGGCAGGTTGAACAGGGTGTTCTTGACGACGATGTCGCCCGCAGGACCCACGATCTCGTAGCCGCCGAAGAGGAACGACAGGGCGATGAGGAGACCACCCGCGGCGACGAACGGGATCATGTACGAGACACCGGTCATCAGGATCCGGCGGATCCGCAGACCCCACGGCTCGTCGTCGGTGGCAGTCCGGTGCTCGGTGGAGCCGGGGCCCTTACCGGTGCCCTCGACGCGCGGTGCGTCCGGGTCGTCGGCGTATCGCAGCGCGTCTGCGATCATGCCGTCGGCGTCGTCGATGCCGCGCTTGACCCCGGCTGCGACGAGAGGCTTCCCCGCAAAGCGGCCGCGGTCCTTGACCCCGAGGTCGGCCGCGAAGACCACGGCATCGGCCTCGTCGATCACGCTCTGCGGCAGCGGGCTGGAGCCCGCTGAGCCCTGGGTCTCGACCTCGATGTCGGCGCCGGCTCGTGCCGCGGCGGCCTGCAGCGACTCGGCCGCCATGTAGGTGTGGGCGATGCCGGTCGGGCAGGAGGTCACCGCGACGATTCGCTTGCGGGCTGCGGGAGCAGGGGCTTCTGCAGCGGGCGCGGTGGTCTCTGCGGGCTTCGACGCGGCCGGTGCTGCCGGAGCGGCAGCGCTGGCGGCAGGAGCCTGGACCACCTTGCTCACCAGGGCTACGACCTCCTCCGGGGTCTCGGCGTTGCGAAGCGAGTCCGTGAACTCCTTCTTCACGAGCGAGCGTGCGAGCTGGGTGAGGAGCTGGAGGTGGGTGGCGTCGCCTCCGGCCGGTGCCGCGATCAGGAACGCGAGGTCGGCCGATCCGTCCTTGGCCCCGAAGTCGGTGGCAGGGGAGAGCCGGGCGAAGGCCAACGTGGGTACGTCGACGTGCTCGGTGCGGCAGTGCGGGATCGCGATGCCTCCGGGCAGACCCGTCGCGGACGTCGCCTCGCGGGCCAGCGCGTCCTCGGCGAGGCCTTCGCCGTTGCTGCTGCGACCTGCCTCGGCGACGACGTTCGCGAGGGCCCTGATGACCTCGTGCTTGTCGCTGCCCAACGCGGCGTCGAGCCGCACCAGGGCGGGGGTGATCAGTTCGGACATTGTTCTCCTCAGTTCCCTTCGGGGACGAGCTCGTGGACGTCCACGCTCTCGGGGTCGATGTGGTCTGGTGCGGGAATCGTGGTGCCGGGGAGCCCGGCTGCGGCGCTGCCGTAGGCGACAGCGAGTCTCAGCCGCTCGGCGGGGACGGCGCCGCGGAGGTCGCCGAGCAGGTAGCCGAAGAGACTGGAGTCGCCGGCGCCGACCGTGCTCACGACGGTGGTCGGCGGCGGCGTGGCGTGCCAGGCGCCTTCGCGGGTGGCGAGCACGGCGCCGTTGCCGCCGAGGGTGGCCAGGACCGCGCCGACGCCCTGCTCCACGAGCACGCCCGCGGCGCGGGCCGCGGCGAGTGGGTCGGCCTCGATCTTCTCGGCGTCGCCCCCGGTGAGGGAGGCGAGCTCCTCACCGTTGGGCTTCATCAGGTCGGGTGCCGCTCCACCCGAGGCGACCCGTTGCGCGAGACAGCGCAGGGGCTCGCCCGAGGTGTCCACAGCCACCCTGGCCGTCGTACTCGACAGGTCGGAGACCAGCTCGGCGTACCAGTCGTCGGGGGCTCCGGGTGGCAGGGAGCCGGCGAGCACGACCCACTGTGCCTTGCGTGCGCGGTGGTGCAGCGCCTGCTCAAGGCGGTCGAGGGCTGCCTGGTCGACCTGGGTGCCGGGCGTGTTGATCTTCGTCGTCGTGCCGTCGGGTTCGGTGATCGTGAGGTTCACCCGAACCGGGCCCACCGGACGCTCCGGCCGGCAGTCGATGCCGTCGCGGAGGAGCTCGAGGACGTAGGGGTCGTCGTCCTCGGCGGGGAGGACGGCGATCGTGGGGATCCCGGCAGAGACGGCCGCGCGGGAGATGTTCACGCCCTTGCCGCCCGACTGCGAGGTCACCGACTCGGCTCGCAGCACCGCACCTCGCACGAGCGGCGATGCGAGCGAGACGGTGCGGTCGACGCTCGGGTTCGGAGTCAGGGTGACGATCATGCGACCACGACCTCGACGCCACGTTCCTCGAGAGCCTTCACGTCGACCTCGTCGACCCCGTCGTCGGTGACGAGGACGTCGATGTCGGCGAGATCGGCGAAACGGACGGTGTTCTCACGGCCGATCTTGGAAGAGTCGGCGAGCACGACCACCCGGCGTCCGGCGCGGACCATGGCGCGCTTGGCGGCCGCCTCGGAGTGGTCCGGGGTGGTCAGTCCGTGCTCGAGCTCGATGCCGTTGGTGCCGACGAACGCCACGTCGGTGCGCAGGACGCCGAGCGCTGCGACGGTGTCCTCACCGACCGCTGCCTGGGTGGTGCGACGCACCCGACCGGGAAGCAGGTGGAGGTCCACGCCGTTGAGGCCGGCCAGTCGAGATGCGACGGGCACCGCGTTGGTGACGACGGTCAGCTTGAGGTCCCGGGGGAGCATCGTGGCGAGACGCGAGGTGGTGGTGCCCGCGTCGACGAGGATGCTGCCGCCGGAGGGAGGCAACAGGTCGAGCGCCGCCTTGGCGATGCGGTCCTTCTGCTCTGCCTGGGCGAGGTCACGGTCGCCCACCGCGGTCTCGAGCACGGTGAGTGCCTCGGCCGGCACCGCCCCGCCATGCACCCGGCGGAGGACGCCGGCGCGCTCCAACACCGAGAGGTCCCGGCGCACTGTCTCGGTGGTGACCGCATAGGCATCTGCGAGGTCCGTCACCGACAGGCGTCCATGCTGAGCGACCAGCTCGGCCATGGCCTGACGACGTTCTTCGGCGTACAACGCGGCTCCTGTGTTTGTGTGAGTAGCGATCTGTGTATCTGTTGTTTTACGCCCGAACGTGTTGACTGTCAAGGGGGTAGCGGGGTTATCGTCTTTCCATGTCGACCTCCACCCCCACCCCGAGCTCCACTGCCGCCGCTTCGCTGCGAGGCACTCCCGTCGTCCCCGGTGTCGCGTACGGTCCCGTGGTCGCCGCGTCCGCGCGGATCTCGCAGCGCGCCATCGACGCGTTCCAGAGCCTGACGCTCGACGAGGAGTCGGCCATCGCCGCCTACGACGGCGCCGTCACCCTTGTGGCCGACAGGCTCTCCGGGCGGGCGGAGCGGGCGAGCGGCTCGGCCGCGGAGGTCCTGACCGCCACGGCCGGGCTGACCCGTGACAAGGGGCTGCGCTCTGCAGTCGTCAAGCGGGTCAGGGCCGGCGACCCGCTCCTCGACGCGCTGCACGCGGGCGTCGACCAGTTCGCCGAGCTCTTCACCCAGATGGGCGGGCTCATGGCCGAGCGGGTGACGGACCTGCGTGACATCGAGAACCGGCTGACCGCGTCGCTCGTCGGAGAGGCCGAGCCCGGTGTGCCGACGCCGGACGAGCCGTCGATCCTGATCGCCGAGGACCTGGCTCCCGCCGACACTGCCGGCCTCGACGCCACCCAGGTGACCGCGCTGGTCACGGAGAAGGGTGGTCCGACGAGCCACACCGCGATTATCGCCCGCCAGCTCGGCATCCCCTGTGTGGTCGCGGTCGCGGGCTTGATGGAGCTCGCGCCGGGCACCTCGGTCCTCGTCGACGGCACCACCGGAGAGATCGCGGTCTCGCCGGAGCCGGTCGAGGCGACCGCCAGGGTGCGGGCCGATGCCGAGAGCCGCGCGGCGCTCGAGAGCTGGACGGGCCCGGCCAGGACCAGCGACGGCACTCGGGTAAAGATCCTCGCGAACGTCGCGGACGGCGACTCCGCGCGTGCCGCCGCCGGCGGGCCGGTCGAAGGCGTGGGACTGTTCCGCACCGAGCTGTGCTTCCTCAACCGCAAGGACGAGCCGAGCGTGGCCGAGCAGACGGAGGTGTACGCCGAGGTGCTCGCCGCGTTCGGGCCGGAGCGCAACGTCGTGGTTCGCACCCTCGACGCCGGCTCGGACAAGCCGATCGCCTTCGCGACGCTCGAGGGCGAGGAGAACCCCGCGCTCGGTGTCCGCGGACTGCGCCTGTCGTTCGGCAACCCCGGACTGCTCGAGCGCCAGCTCTACGCCATCGCGGCGGCCGCCCGCCAGACGTCGACCAGCCCCTGGGTCATGGCGCCGATGGTGGCCACGGTGCAGGAGGCAGCGGACTTCGCCGCGCAGGTGCGCGCCCACGGACTGCAAGCCGGGGTGATGATCGAGATTCCGAGCGCGGCGCTCCAGGCGCACAAGATGCTCGAGCACGTCGACTTCCTGTCGATCGGCACGAACGACCTGACGCAGTACACGATGGCCGCCGACCGCATGTCGAGCGGTCTTGCGCACCTCACCGACGCGTGGCAGCCCGCGGTGCTGGCGCTGATCGCCATCAGCGCGGAGGCCGGCAAGCAGGTGGGCAAGCCGGTCGGTGTCTGTGGTGAGGCGGCGGCCGACCCGGCGCTGGCTGCCGCCCTGGTCGGGATGGGCGTCACGTCCCTGTCCATGGCCTCGGCGGCCGTACGCACCGTCGGCGCCCAGCTGTCCGCGGTGTCGATGGACATGTGCGAGCACGCTGCCGAGGCCGCCCTCGCCGCCGCCGACCCGATGGCTGCTCGCGAGGCCGTCCGCAAGGTGCTGACGGGGGGCTGATCCCGCGGCTGATCCCGTCGCGCGGGCGTCAAGTGGTCGATGGTGACGTCTCGCGAGGCGTTAACCCGGTCACCATCGACCACTTTCTGCGGGTCAGCCGGGTGCGGGCGCCGTGGACGTCTCGGTGTGAGTGGGGTCGGCGTCTGAAGGACCGGCCTCCGCAGGGGCGACCGTGACCGGGACTCCGTTCAGCACGGCATTGCCGCTGGCCAGGTCGAGGGCCGCCGGGTCGGTCAGGTCGTTGATCGACGGCCCAGGCACGCGAGAGGCGTTGCCGAGGCGGACGCCCTCGCGCTGGTGGCCGTAGCCGTGCGGGAGGCTCACGACGCCCCGCATGACGTCGTCGGTCGCCTGCACCTCGGCGTGCACCGTGCCCACGCGGGACGTGACGGCGACCGTCGTACCGTCTGTGATGCCGCGCGCGGCGAGGTCGTCAGGGTGCATGAGGAGGTGGTGGCGCGGGCGGCCCTTCGTGAGCCGCTCGGTGTTGTGCATCCAGGAGTTGCAGTCGCGCTGGTGGCGTCGGCCGATCAGGAGCAGCTCGCCCTCGCCGGGCTGTTCGTGTCTCGTAGCCTCGAGGCGGCCGAGGTCGTCGAGCACGACCTGGGGCGCTGCGTGGATGCGACGGTCCTTGGTGAGCAGCCGACCGGGAAGGGCAGGGCGGAGCGGACCGAGGTCCACTCCATCCGGGCTGCGGCGGAGCTTGCGCAGCGACAGCCGGGCCTTGTCGGTCCGCAGCAGCAGGTCGACCGTGCGCGTGGGGGAGAGGCGCATCCGGGCCTCCTGGGTCAGGCGCTTCTTGAGCGGTGGCCTGTCCCGACGACGCCTGGCGGTCCGGAGGGCGATCTCACGGTAGATCTCCCAGTCGTGCCGGGCGTCCGTGGGCTTCGGGAAGGCGGCGGGAGTGAACCGCGCGGTGTTGCGGACCGCGAGGACATGGAAGACCAGGTCGTAGTGGTCACGCTCGAGCGCCGAGGTGGGCGGCAGGATCACGTCGGCGTGCCGGGTCGTCTCGTTCACGTAGAGGTCCACGGCAGCCATGAAGTCGAGCCCCGCGAGGGCATCGGAGAGCCGCGCGCCGTCGGGCGTCGACAGCACGGGGTTGCCCGCGACGGTGAGGAGCGTACGTACCTTTCCCTTGCCAGGGGTGAGGATCTCGTCGGCGAGCGTCGACACGGGCAGCTCCCCGCCGACCTCCGGCAGCCCGCGGACCCGGCTGCGCCACAGGTCGCGGTGGCCCTTCCCGATGAGCCCGCGTCCCACCATGTCGATGGCCGGCGAGGTGAACATGACACCACCCACGTGGTCGAGGTTCCCGGCCACGATGTTGAGGCACTGGATGGCCCACTGGCACACGGTCCCGAAGCCCTGGGTCGAGACCCCCATGCGTCCGTAGAGCGCGGCAGCCTCGGTGGTGACGAGCTCTCGGGCGAGGCCGCGGATCACCTCTGTCGGCACTCCGCTGGCGGCCTCGGCCCGCTCCGGCGTGAAACCGCGCACCGCGGCCTCCACGGCGTCGAGCCCGTCGACGTACTCTGGCGCCCTGACGAGCCCTTCGGCGAACACCGTGTGCAGCATGGCGAGCAGGACGAAGGCGTCGCTGCTGGGGCGCACGAAATGGTGCTCGTCGGCCGCCTTCGCGGTCTCGGTGCGACGCGGGTCGATGACGACCATCCGGCCGCCACGCGCCCGCAGCTCACGGAGCCGGCCCGGGAAGTCCGGCACGGTCATCAGGCTCCCGTTGGAGGCCATCGGGTTGCCCCCCACCACGACGAACAGCTGCGTTCGGTCGATGTCGGGCACCGGGATGAGCAGCTGGTGGCCGTACATCAGATGTGCGACGAGCTGGTGCGGCAGCTGGTCCACCGAGGTCGCGCTGTAGGTGTTCCTGGTGCGAAGCGACTTCACCATCGCGGTGGCATGGGTCATCGAGCCGAGGCTGTGCACGTTGGGGTTGCCCAGGTACACCCCTACGGCGTCGCGTCCGTGCTCATCGATGGTGCGCCCGAGGTTGTCCGCCACGAGGTCGAACGCCTCGTCCCAGCCGATCTCCGTCCAGCCCGTGGCGGTCCGCCGGACCGGCCGCCGCAGCCGGTCGGGGTCCTCGTGGACGTCCTGGAGCGCGAGCGCCTTGGGGCAGATGTGGCCCCTGGAGAGCGGGTCGTCCGGGTTGCCCCGCACGGAGGCGATCCGTCCGTCCTCCAGGGTCAGGCGGAGGCCGCAGATGGCCTCGCAGAGGTTGCACACGCCGAGTCGGGTCTCTCGCTTCGCCACGCCCGCATCCTCCCACGCAGCTGCGTGTTGCTGTGCGCAGTACTGTGCATCACGTACTAGTGTGCCGTGCATGGACTCGACCCAGCTCCTCAAGGGAGTGCTCGACCTCGCGGTCCTCGCGGTGGTGGGCCAGGAGGACGGCTACGGCTACGACGTGCTCCGTCGCCTCCGCGCGGGCGGTCTCGACGGGGTGGGAGACGCGTCGGTGTACGGCACGCTCCGTCGGCTCTACGCCTCCGGTGCGTTGACCTCCTACGTCGTGCCCTCGGACGAGGGCCCGCACCGCAAGTACTACGGCATCACCACAGCCGGTCGGGCCCAGCTGAAGCAGCAGCGCGAGGACTGGCTCGCGTTCTCCTCGGCCGTGACCCGGCTTCTCGACCAGACCCAGACCCAGGGGGCAAGCGCATGAACGAACCGACGATCCGCCTCGAGGTGCGCCCGGAGGTGTCAGCCTTCGTCGACCAGGTGCGTGCGCGGCTGTCCGACCTCAGCGACGAGGACCGCGAGGAGCTCCTCGGCGGACTCGAGGCCGACATCGCGGAGCTGGTCTCCGACGGCGGCTCGGTGGCGGAGCTCGGCGACCCCCGTGCGTACGCCGACGAGCTTCGCGCTGCGGCCGGCATCACGGGCTGCGCTGACGGACGCGGCCGTGGGTCACTCAGGGAGAGGAGCACGAGCCGACCTGTCGACGAGCGCCTCACGAGCGTGCTGGACGGCTCCAGGCGTCAGTGGATCGAGCTGGCCGAAACCCCGGCTTTGAGGGGCGTGTGGAGCTTCGTTGTCGCCATTCGGCCACTGTGGTGGGTCATCCGGGCCTGGGTCGCGGTACAGCTCGTTGACATGCGCGCAAGCACGGACTACTGGGCGAAGCCCGTGCCCTCTCTTGGGGGGCCAGTGGTCGGGACTGTGCTCCTCGCGGTCGCGATCGTCCTGAGTGTGCAGATGGGCCGTGGCAGGCTCTGGCCAAGGTCGGGCCCGGTACGCCCCGTCGTGTCGCGCGTGGTGCTTGTCGTGCTGAACGGCTTCGCGTTACTGATGGTGCCGGTGGTCCTCGGTAACTTCCCCAGCTACGGAGTGTGGGAGTACCGCGACATCTTGGGGGGCGAGCTGCCGGATGTCACACCTGGTCTCGTGAGTGACGGGCAGGCCGTCGCGAATGTGTTCCCCTACGACGCTCAAGGGAACCCACTGACCGGTGTGCAGCTGTTCGACCAGGACGGCAACCCACTCAACGTTGCGAGGTTCGCCGGTGACGACTTCAACGAGCGGACCGGAAAGAGGGTCGTCACCTACCCCTGGCTCAACGGCGGCCGGCGCCTGTACAACGTGTTCCCTCTGCCGCGCCGGGACCAGAGGTCGGACTTCGGTGGGGTGAGGGCGGATGCGTGGACCACGGCGAACCCGCCGTACCTCCCCACACCCCCGCTGGCCGTCGTACCGCCGGCGACTCTGCCCACCCCGGCGGCGCCCGAGCCGACCGACGCGGCGGCGGACGAGGATCGGGAGCGCCGCTGACCGCGCCCTCTGCAGGGCGCAAGGCGCGCACGTGGACGGTCTGGGACCCGTAATCGGGGTCGCGCTTGGGCCGAAGGAGACCGCATGGACGATCTGCGCCCCGTGTCGCACGGAGAGTCAGGATCTCGGGTCCGCGCCCGGCGCCGCGCGGAACGCGATTCGGAGAAACCAGCGGGCCGCTGATAACCTTGACAAGTTGTCTCGGCCGTCGAGCCGTGGACGACGACGCCGTCAGAACGGCCGCGGATCCAGAGTGCCCGGGTGAACAGGCCCCGGCGCGCCGCGCAACGAGAGAACCTGAAGGGAAGTCGCGTGTCCAAAGGTACCGACGCGGAGACCAAGAAGAAGATCATCGCCGAGTACGCCACCAACGAGGGCGACACCGGCTCTCCGGAGGTCCAGGTGGCGCTCCTGAGCCACCGCATCGCTCACCTCACCGAGCACCTGAAGGAGCACAAGCACGACCACCACAGCCGTCGTGGTCTGCTCCTGCTCGTGGGGCAGCGCCGTCGCCTTCTCAACTACATGCAGAAGGAAGACATCAACCGTTACCGCTCGATCGTGGAGCGGCTCGGCCTGCGTCGCTGATGCGAGCATCGATGAGACAGTCTTGAGCAGGAGCGACCTCCGCTCGCGCAGCGCGCGAGGCCGGGTGGTCGCTCCTGCTGCATCAACCAGGCATGTTCGGGCTAGGCTCGGCGTTGTCCTGTAACAACTGAACACGACACCATTCACTGGAGCGACCGCGGACGTCCGGCCCGGTCCTCGGTAGTGGCCTTCGGGACAGCGCTCGGCTCATGCCGTACGCCGCCCCCGCGGGCCTCGATCGAAGACCGGCCCCCTGAGCCAGCGGAGCCCTGCGCATCACTGGTCATCAGATGGCTTGAGGCGCCCTCGCGTGATCGCTCCGCGAACCAGAAAGGGGTATCCCATGGAGGAACCCACCATCTCGGCCGTTGAAACCGTCATCGACAACGGCAAGTTCGGCAGCCGCACCGTCAAGTTCGAGACCGGCTACCTGGCCCGTCAGGCCGCAGGCTCGGTCACCGCCTACCTCGACGACGAGACGATGCTGCTCTCGGCCACGACGGCCGGAAAGCACCCGAAGGAGCACTTCGACTTCTTCCCGCTCACGATCGACGTCGAGGAGCGGATGTACGCCGCGGGCCGGATCCCCGGCTCGTTCTTCCGGCGTGAGGGCCGTCCCTCCGAGGACGCCATCCTCACCTGCCGCCTCATCGACCGCCCGCTGCGTCCGACCTTCAAGAAGGGCCTGCGCAACGAGGTCCAGGTCGTCATCACGGTGATGGCGCTCGAGCCCGACACCCCGTACGACGTCCTCGCGATCAACGCCGCCTCGATGTCAACGCAGCTCTCCGGCCTGCCGTTCTCCGGCCCGGTCGGCGGTGTCCGCGTCGCCCTCATCGACGGCCAGTGGGTCGCCTTCCCGACCCACAGCCAGCTCGAGGACGCCGTCTTCGACATGGTCGTCGCGGGTCGCGTCACCGAGACCGGCGACGTCGCGATCATGATGGTCGAGGCCGAGTCGACCGAGTCCACCTGGGACCTGGTCCGCTCCGGCAAGCAGGCTCCGACCGAGGAGGTCGTCGCCGGTGGCCTCGACGCCGCAAAGCCGTTCATCAAGCAGCTGTGCGACGCGCAGAGCGAGCTCGCCAAGCAGGCCGCCAAGCCGGTTGCGGAGTTCCCGGTCTTCCTCGACTTCGAGGACGACGTGTACGCAGCGGTCGAGAACGCTGCCAGCACCGAGCTGGCCCAGGCGCTGACCATCGCGGGCAAGCAGGAGCGCGAGAACAAGATGGACGAGGTCAAGGCCTCGGTCATCGAGAAGATCGGCACGGACTTCGAGGGTCGCGAGAAGGAGCTCGGTGCTGCCTTCCGAGCACTCACCAAGAAGCTCGTCCGTGAGCGCGTGCTGCGCGACAAGGTCCGCATCGACGGCCGCGGCCTGACCGACATCCGGACCCTGTCCGCCGAGGTCGGTGTGATCCCGCGGGTGCACGGCTCGGCCCTGTTCGAGCGTGGCGAGACCCAGATCCTGGGCGTGACCACCCTGAACATGCTGACGCTGGAGCAGAAGCTCGACACGCTCTCGCCCGAGACGACGCGTCGCTACATGCACAACTACAACTTCCCGCCGTACTCCACGGGTGAGACCGGCCGCGTGGGTTCGCCCAAGCGTCGCGAGATCGGCCACGGCGCCCTCGCCGGCCGCGCGCTCGTGCCGGTGCTGCCCACGCGCGAGGAGTTCCCCTACGCGATCCGTCAGGTGTCCGAGGCGCTCGGCTCCAACGGCTCGACGTCCATGGGCTCGGTCTGCGCCTCGACGCTGTCGCTGCTCCAGGCAGGTGTGCCGCTGCGCGCACCCGTCGCCGGTATCGCCATGGGCCTCATCTCCGGTGAGGTCGACGGCAAGACCGAGTACGTCGCGCTGACCGACATCCTCGGCGCCGAGGACGCCTTCGGTGACATGGACTTCAAGGTTGCCGGCACGCGTGACTTCGTCACCGCTCTCCAGCTCGACACCAAGCTCGACGGCATTCCGGCCGAGGTCCTCGCCGGCGCGCTGACCCAGGCCAAGGACGCTCGCCTGGCGATCCTCGACGTGATGGCCGAGGCCATCTCCTCGCCTGAGGAGATGTCGCTCCACGCCCCGCGGATCATCACCGTCAAGGTGCCCGTCGACAAGATCGGCGAGGTGATCGGGCCCAAGGGCAAGGTCATCAACCAGATCCAGGACGACACCGGTGCGCAGATCAGCATCGAGGACGACGGCACGATCTACATCGGTGCCACCAACGGTGAGTCCGCCGAGGCCGCCCGCACGATCATCAACGGCATCGCGAACCCGACGATGCCCGAGGTCGGCGAGCGCTACCTCGGCACGGTCGTGAAGACGACGAACTTCGGCGCCTTCGTCTCGCTGCTCCCGGGCAAGGACGGTCTGCTGCACATCAGCAAGCTGCGCGCCCTTGCCGGTGGCAAGCGTGTCGACTCGGTCGAGGACGTCGTCTCCGTGGGCCAGAAGGTCCAGGTCCAGATCGCAGAGATCGACGACCGCGGCAAGCTGTCGCTCGTCCCCGTCGTCGAAGAGGAGTCGGAGTCGGCCGAGTCGACCTCCGACGCTGCCGCCTCCGAGGCCGGCAGCAGCGACGACGGCGAGCAGTGACGACTCCCTTCACCGCTGCTCAGCAGAAACCAGGTACGACCCGGGCCCTCCTGGTCGAGAAGGACCCCGGCGGATCTGTGATCTCACAGGTCCGCCGGACCGTCCTGCCAGGCGGGCTTCGGGTCGTGACCGAGGCGATGCCCGGCGTCCGGTCCGCCACCGTCGGTGCCTGGATCGGCGTCGGGTCGCGCGACGAGTCACCCGCCCTCCACGGCGCCTCGCACTTCCTCGAGCATCTGCTGTTCAAGGGCACCCCGAGGCGGTCGGCGATGGACATCTCCATCGCGCTCGACACCGTGGGCGGTGAGTTCAACGCGTTCACCGCCAAGGAGTACACCTGCTTCCACGCGCGAGTGCTCGACGAGGACCTGCCTCTCGCGGTCGACGTGCTGGGCGACATGATCACCTCGTCGCTGGTCACGGCGGAGGACGTCGAGGCGGAGCGTGAGGTGATCCTCGACGAGATCGCCATGCACGACGACGACCCGGACGACGTCGTGCACAACCTCTACGCCGCGAAGGCATGGGGCGGCACGCCGCTCGGCCGGCCCATCGCCGGGACGGTCGAGTCCATCGAGGCACTCACCCGGGCCCAGATCCTGAGGTACTACCGGACCCGCTACCGCCCCGAGAACATCGTGGTGGCCGCCGCCGGCAACGTCGACCACGCGGCCGTCGTACGCCTGGTGCGGAAGGCGTTCGGCCGGTCCGGCTTCCTGGCTGACACCTCCGTGAGGCCGCTTCCGCCGCGGCGGTCCGAACGCACACGGCGGACCTCAGCGGGTGAGATCTCGCTCGGCAGGCCGTTCGAGCAGGTCAACCTGGTCCTCGGCGTGAACGCCCTGATCCGCACCGACGACCGGAGGTACGCCCTAGGCGTGCTCAACGCGGTCCTCGGCGGCGGCACGTCGTCGCGGCTGTTCCAAGAGGTGCGCGAGAAGCGCGGGCTGGCGTACTCGGTGTACTCCTTCGCCTCGCACTATGCCGACAGCGGCATGTTCGGGGTGGGGGTCGGCTGCCTCCCGACCCGCATGGACGAGGTGCTCGACGTGGTCCGCAGCGAGATGCGCCTGCTCGCAGACAAGGGCATCACCCACGAGGAGCTCGAGCGCGGGAAGGGCCAGCTGCGTGGCGGCCTCGTGCTGAGCATGGAGGAGTCGGGCACCCGCATGTCGCGGCTGGCCAAGGCCGAGCTGCTGTACGACGAGCTGCCTGGCATCGACGAGGTGATCCGCAGGATCAACGCGGTCACCCTCGAGGAGGTCCAGCTGCTGGCGAAGGAGCTGTTCGCGCAGCCCGAGACGCTGGCGGTCGTGGGACCGTCAGCCTCCACGAGCTAGGCCGACCCAGGCCGCCTGTCCGTTTTGCGGCGTTTCGGGACCAACGGTGTTGACGGGATGGGCCACTGGACCCTTGGGGCTGTGCCCCGTCCAGCGGTTTCATGGAACCCAGAACGAGGAGACCCCGATCGGTTGAGAGGGCTAGGGAACCGGGAGACCGGAACTCCAGCCGAGATTCCGAGCCGTGTCAAACGGCAGAGGCTCCTCGTTCTCCATGCCCGGCGTCGTCGAGGCAGGGTATGGGTTCATCGACCACGTGCTGACCCGAGCGATCTCGAGCCCTCGCGCATCGAGCCTCCCGGGAAGGGAATGCGATGTGTGACATCACGCCGGACACCCGCACCACGTTCTCGAAGTCACTCCAGTCCCCGGGACTCGCCCGCGAGTTCGTGCACGAGCACGTCTGTGCCGAGCACGGCGGCCGAGGCGCTGTTGCCCTGGAGCTGCTGGCGAGTGAGCTCGTGACCAACGCGGTGCTGTACGGCGGGGCGCCGATCACGATGCAGCTCACCTGCTCGGGGTTCTCGATGCGGATCGAGGTCCACCACGAGAACCGGGCGTCACAGCCCTGCGAGGCATCGGCCGACGACGGCCTGGGGCTCCTTCTCGTCGACAAGGTCTCCCACGAGTGGGGGACGACCCCGACCCCCACAGGCAAGACGGTCTGGTGCACGCTGCGAACAGGGTTCGTCCCACAGCGCCGGACCCTGGCCTGGGGCACGGACGCGGCCGGGCGGGGGCCGCGCAACGCTGCTGTCGAGGAGGCCGGGTCGGGCGTGCGCCGCCGCCCCACTAAGTTGGGGTCGTGACGTCGAAGATGAAGGTGGGCGTCCTCGGCGCCCGTGGCAAGGTTGGTGCTGAGGTCTGCCGGGCGGTCGAGGCCGCCGACGACATGGAGCTGGTCGCGGCGATCGACGCCGACGACTCCAGCGACGAGCTGGTCTCCTCAGGGGCCCACGCGGTCGTGGACTTCACGCACCCGGACGTGGTCATGGACAACCTCGAGTTCTGCATCGACCACGGGATCCATGCCGTCGTGGGCACCACCGGCTTCGACGAGGAGCGGCTCGAACAGGTGCGCACCTGGCTCTCGGACTCGTCTGGCACCGGCGTGCTGGTGGCCCCCAACTTCTCCATCGGCGCCATCTTGATGATGCGCTTCGCAGCCGAGGCGGCGCCCTTCTACGAGTCCGTCGAGATCGTCGAGCTGCATCACCCCGAGAAGGCGGACGCGCCGTCGGGAACGGCCCGTCGTACGGCCTCGCTCATCGCCGAAGCGCGGCGCAGGGCAGGCTCCGGACCCATCCCCGACGCGACCTCCACCGCCCTCGAAGGCGCGCGAGGCGCGGACGTCGAGGGCATCCGCGTGCACGGGCTTCGCCTCAGGGGCCTCGTCGCGCACCAGGAGGTCATCCTCGGCGGGCCGGGAGAGACCCTGACCATCCGCCACGACTCGCTGGACCGGGTGTCGTTCATGCCCGGCGTACTGCTCGGGCTGCGTCGGATCGGTTCGACCCCCGGGCTGACCGTCGGCCTCGAAGAGTTCATGGGCCTCGACTGATGCGAACCAAGACGGTCATCGCCGTCATGGTCGTCATCCTCGCGTTCTACGCGGTTCTGCTCGGCGCGAAGGGTGTCGCATTCATCGCCAGCGGCGAGCCCGCGGCTGTCCTGCTCGGGATCGGCGTCCTCGTGCTGCCGGTCATCGGCCTCGGGCTGGTGTGGCGGGAGATCGTGTTCGGGCGCCGGTCGGCCCAGCTCGCCGCAGCCCTGGAGGCGGAGGGGGGTCTGCCCGTCGACGACCTCCCACGCCGCCCTTCCGGGCGGGTCGAGCGCGCCGCTGCCGACCAGGCCTTCGACGTCCGGCAGGCCGAGGTGGAGGCACAACCGGAGAGCTGGCAGGCGTGGTACCGGCTTGCCCTGGCCTACGACGACGCCGGCGACCGGACGCGGGCACGCTCGGCGGTGCGCCGCGCGATCGAGCTGTACGACGGGCGGGGCGCCGGGTCCTGAGCCGGTGCGTCCGGCAGGATGGACGCATGCCCACCGACGTACCTCCCAACTTCTCCATCGTGACCCTCGGCGTCACGGACCTCGAGCGCTCCGTCAGGTTCTACAGCGACCTCGGGTGGGAGCAGCGCGGGAACATCGCCGACGGCATCGTCTGGTTCAAGACCAGCGGGACCTGGATCGGCCTCTTCGGCTATGAGGCGCTGGCAGACGACGCGCACCTCGACGCGGTGCCTGCCGACGAGCAGCCGAGGTACCGGGGCATCACGCTCGCGGTCAACCTGCCGTCCGAGTCCGCTGTGGATCTCGCGTTCGTGCGGGTCCGCGAGGTGGGCGGCAAGATCGTCAAGCCGGCTGCTCGGACGGACTGGGGCGGCTACTCCGGTTACTTCGCCGACCCCGACGGGATCCTCTGGGAGATCGCCTGCGCCCCGGGCTTCCCGATAGACGAGCAGGGTCGTATCGAGATCGGCGGAGCCTAGACGAGGCGGAGGAGCGCGGCGGTCAGGGCGGCGACGAACACCACCACGATGAACGGCGCGCGCAGCAGGAGAGCCACCAGGGCCGCCGCGAGGCCGGCTGCGCGAGCGTCCAGGGTGAGCGAGGGACCGTCGGTGAACACCTGGACGGCCACGAGCGCCGAGAGCAGGGCCACCGGCAACAGGTCGGCCACCCGGTGAACCAACGGATGCTCGAGCACCGACTCGGGAATGGACAGGCCCGCCAGCTTGAGGAGGTAGGCGCCCACGGCGGTCACGATGATCGCGGGCCACATCACTCGTGCTCACCTCCGCTGGCCAGGTCGTCGCGGTCCGGGATCTCGGTCGGGTCGTCGCGCTCTCGGGTGACGAAGCCGACCGCGAGCGCGACCAGGCCGGCGGCGAGCACCGGGACGCCCGCCGGTGCCACCGGCACCAGGCTCAACGCGAGGGCGACGGCGAGCACGGCGGTGACCTGGTTGCGCCGGTCGCGCAGACGCGGCCAGAGCAGCGCCAGGAAGGCGGCCCCGACAGCGGCGTCGAGACCATAAGTGCGGGGGTCGCCCAGCGCCTGCCCGGCGAGTGCGCCGGCGAAGGTGGCAAGGTTCCACAGCGCGAAAACCGCGAGGCCGGTGCTCAGGAAACCGACCCTCGCTTCCTCGGTGGTCTCCCGGGAGACCGACATGGCCGTGGACTCGTCGATGAGGATGTGCGCCGCGCCGGCTCTTCGCCAGCCCGTCCAGGCGAGGAGCGGCGCGAGCCGGAGCCCGTAGAGGGTGTTCCGGGTGCCGAGCAGGAGCCCCGTCACAGCACCGGAGAACGGAGTGCCGCCTGCGGCCACGACGCCCACGAGGGCGAACTGCGAGGCGCCGGTGAACACCAGCAGCGACAAGACGCAGGTCTGGAGCACCGAGAGCCCGGCAGCCACAGAGATGGCGCCGAACGAGATGCCGTAGGCCCCGGTCGCGACTCCGACCGCTATCCCGTCACGGATGATCGTGCGATGGGAGGCGGTGGTCATCCACCGAACCTAGTTCAGGTGCTGTCGCCGCACGCGATGGGGCTGCGCCTCGGAGCGCGACTGATGAAGGAGCAGGTAGGCGCAGACCACGCCGACGGCCAGGCCGACGCTCGCGCCGACGCTGACCAGGATCGGATACGGGAGCATGAACGCCCCCCAGGCGCCTGCGCCGACGAACAGCACCAGCGCGGAGAGAGACACGATCACGCGGTAGAGCTTGGGCAACGGTCCCAGCACTGTGCACCCTCCGATGCATCCGGGTCCGCGAGGTCGGCGGTGACCTCACACCTGGTACGACGAACCAGACGCCGCATTGGTTGCCATTTTCGGGCGGTTTCAAACCTGAGGGTCACTCCGTGAGATCGGTGTGGAGGCGGACCTGCTTGACGAGCACCTCGCCGTCACCGCGCAGGTCGAGCTCCCGGTGGGCGCCATCAGGTGCCCAGCCGGCCGTGGTGAGGAACCGCCGCAGCGTGTCGTCGCTGCTGTTCAGCCACGTGACCGCGCGGTTGAACCGGTCGGCGCGCAGCGTGTCCGCGCAGGCCTGCAGCAGTCTCGAACCGTGCCCGTGGCGCACGTGGTCGGGGTCGACGGTCAGCTCGGAGATCTCGCCGTCGACGATCGGGTCGGCGTCCGGGTCGGCGCACGGGGAGGTGATCGCGAAGCCGCGGACGGTGTTCCGCTCGAGCGCGATCAGGACCCGGTTGCGCGCGTCCTTCGGCTTGGTCAGCGACTCCTGCCAGGCCGCGGCGAACTGCGCCGGTTCCAGGGCCTCGAGTACGTCGGAGGGCAGGAGCTCGTCGTACACCTGCCGCCACGCCTTCACCTGCACGTCGGCGATCGCGGCAGCATCGTCGGCCCATGCCACCCGCACGGAGACGTCAGCGGTCGGGGTGCCGTGCGGAGCGCTCATGGCGCCCATCCTGACAGGGCCGCGGAGTGTTACATCAGTACGGCCACCGTGCGGCAAAGGTGTAACAGATCTTTGTTAGGGTGGTCACATGTACGGCAACGACTTCAGCGCGCCCGAAGGCGCCCCGACCGAGTCCCGGGCGGCCGAGACCCCCGCGGACCCGCCCGGGTTCCAGGAGCTCATCGACTCGGACGGGCGCATCGAGCCTCGGGATGCCATGCCTGAGGGGTACCGCAAGACGCTTATCCGGCAGATCGCCCAGCACGCGCACTCCGAGATCATCGGCATGCAGCCCGAGGGGAACTGGATCACCCGCGCCCCGAGCCTGCGCCGCAAGGCGATCCTGATGGCCAAGGTGCAGGACGAGGCGGGCCACGGGCTGTACCTCTACGCCGCCGCCGAGACCCTCGGAGTGGACCGGGCAGACCTCCTCGACGCACTCCACACCGGGCGGCAGAAGTACTCCTCGATCTTCAACTACCCGACGCTGACGTGGGCCGACATGGGCGCGATCGGCTGGCTGGTCGACGGTGCCGCGATCGTGAACCAGGTGCCCTTGTGCCGGTGCTCCTACGGCCCCTACGCGCGCGCCATGGTCAGGGTCTGCAAGGAGGAGTCTTTCCACCAGCGCCAGGGCTTCGAGCTGCTGCACACGCTCTCGCACGGCACCGAAGCCCAGAAGACGATGGCGCAGGACGCTGTGAACCGGTGGTGGTGGCCGAGCCTGATGATGTTCGGTCCCTCCGATGCGGAGTCCACCCACTCCGAGCAGTCGATGAAGTGGGGGATCAAGCGGTTCTCCAACGACGAGCTCAGGCAGCGGTTCGTGGACATGACGGTCCCGCAGGCGGAGGCGCTCGGGCTCACGCTGCCCGACCCGGACCTTCGCTGGAACGCCGAGCGCGGGCACTACGACTTCGGGGAGATCGACTTCACCGAGCTCTTCGAGGTGATCAAGGGCAACGGGCCCTGCAACAAGCAGCGCCTGGCTCACCGGGTCCGGGCACACGAGCAAGGCGCCTGGGTGCGTGAGGCAGCGGCGGCATACGCCGAGAAGCAGCAACAGCGATCGAGCAACGGGACTGGAGCGGTGGCATGAACACCCCTCGAAGCAGGGACTGGCCCCTCTGGGAGGTCTTCGTCCGGTCGCGGCGGGGGCTGTCGCACGTCCACGTCGGCTCGCTGCACGCGCCAGACGCCGAGATGGCGCTGCGCAACGCGCGTGACCTGTACACCCGCCGCCAGGAGGGTGTGTCGCTGTGGGTCGTGCCGGCGGCGGCCATCACGGCGTCGAGCCCCGACGAGAAGGACTCGTTCTTCGAGCCGGCCGCCGACAAGATCTACCGCCACCCGACGTTCTACGAGGTGCCCGAGGGCGTGGAGCACCTGTGAGCGACCCAGCAGGCCAGTCCGCAAACGGAGGGGCAACGACGGCCCACGTCCGCTACGTGCTCGCCCTCGCGGACGACGCCCTCATCGCCTCGCAGCGAATGGGGGAGTGGATCGCCTCTGCGCCGGAGCTCGAGGAGGACGTCGCGCTGGCCAACATCGGCCTCGACCTCCTGGGACAGGCCCGCTCGCTCCTGGCACACGCCGGGCGGCTCGAAGGAGCGGGGCGCGGCGAGGACGACCTGGCGTACTTCCGCGACGAGCGGGACTTTCTCAACGTGCAGCTCGTCGAGCGAGAGAACGGTGACTTCGCGGTGACCATGGCCCGGCTGCTGCTCCTGTCGACCTACCTGCACGAGCTGTGGTCGGCGCTCCGGACGAGCAGCGACGAGACGCTTGCCGCGATCGCGGCCAAGGCGGTCAAGGAGGTCGACTACCACGTCGACCACGCCCGGATGTGGGTGCTGAGGCTCGGTGACGGCACGGAGGAGTCGCACGCCCGGATGCAGGCCGGCCTCGAGGCCGAGTGGCCCTACAGCGAGGAGCTCTTCGACGACAGCCACGTCGACCCGGCCCTCGTGGAGGCAGGCGCCGCCATCGACCCGGCGACGCTGCGTGACGCGTGGCAGAGGCGGGTCGCCGCGGTGGTCTCCGAGGCCACGCTGGCCCTGCCCGACGTACGCCCTGCGGTCACCGGCGGTCGCCGCGGTGTTCACACCGAGCAGATGGGCTACCTGCTGGCCGAGATGCAGTACCTCGCTCGTTCGCACCCGGGGGCGTCGTGGTGACGGCCACCCGGTCGCGGGCGGCGCGCGAGGTCGCGGGTGCCGTCCCGGACCCGGAGATCCCGGTGCTGACGATCGAGGACCTCGGCATCTTGCGGGACGTCGACGTTGCGGGCGACGGGCACGTGCAGGTGACGATCACGCCGACGTACTCCGGCTGCCCGGCGATGGACGCGATCCGCACGGACGTCGTCGCGGCGCTCGCCGAGGAGGGGTACGACGACGTCAGCGTGGACCTCGTCCTCTCGCCGGCGTGGACCACCGACTGGATGAGCGAGGAGGGCCGCCGCAAGCTCGAGGAGTACGGCGTCGCACCCCCTGAGCCTCGCGCGCCGGGCGGCCCCGTGCCGCTGACGCTGTCGCTGCGCTGCCCCCAGTGCGGGTCGCCCGACACCAGGGAGCTCTCTCGTTTCGGGTCCACGGCGTGCAAGTCGTTGTGGGTCTGCAACGCCTGCCGGGAGCCCTTCGACCACTTCAAGAACATCTAGGAGCGCCGACGTCGTGAGCACCAGCCACGCTGTCTTCCACCCCCTCAGGATCGGCGCGATCGAACCGCTGACCGAGGACGCGGTGGCGATCACCTTCGACGTGCCCGAGGAGCTGAAGGCGGACTACGCGTTCACCCAGGGGCAGCACCTCACGGTGCGCACCGAGCTCGCCGGGGACGACGTCCGGCGCAACTACTCGATCTGCTCGCCGGTCTCGTCCGGGACGCTCCGGATCGCCGTGAAGCGGCTGCCCGGCGGGGCGTTCTCCGAGCACGCCCTCGAGCGGCTGCGGGTCGGGGACGTGATCGACGTCATGACGCCGACCGGCCGGTTCTTCACCGAGCTCGACCCCGACAACGAGAAGACCTACGTCTGCATCGTGGCAGGGTCGGGGATCACGCCGATCCTCTCGATCGTCGCCACGACACTCGAGACCGAGCCGCGCTCGCGCGTGACGCTGGTCTACGGGAACCGCACACACGCCTCGGTGATGTTCCTCGAGGAGGTGGAGGACCTCAAGGACCGCTATCCCGACCGCTTCCAGCTGATCCACCTGCTGTCCCGGGAGCCGCAGGAGGTGGAGCTGTTCTCCGGGCGTCTCGACGTCCCGCGGATGCAGCGGCTGCTCGACAGCCTGATCCCGCCGGTGGACGTCGACGAGTGGTTCCTCTGCGGCCCCTACGAGCTGGTCGCCACCCTGCGCAAGCAGCTGATCGCCGAGGGGGTCTCCAAGCGGTCGATCCACGCCGAGGTGTTCCACGTCGAGAGCACGCCCCCTGCCCGTCGTACCCCGGTCAGCTCCACCGAGACGACTTCGGGTGCGGAGGTGACCATCACGCTCGACGGCCGGCGGTCCAGCTTCAGGCTGTCACCCGACGGGCCTGCGGTCCTCGACGCGGCGCTGACCGTGCGGCCCGACGCGCCGTTCGCCTGCAAGGGCGGCGTGTGCGGGACGTGCCGGGCCAAGGTCGTCGAGGGGACTGTCGAGATGGACACGAACTGGGCACTCGAGCCCGACGAGGTCGAGCGTGGCTACGTGCTGACCTGCCAGTCGCATCCCACCTCCGAACGCCTGGTCCTCGACTACGACGCCTGAGGTCCGGGGTCTCACTCGAACGGGGAGGGGTCTCCTGCCCCCCGACGCACGATCTCGGGAGCGCCGGAGGAGAAGTCGACGACCGTGGTGGGCTCCTTGCCGGCGTCGCCTGAGTCGATCACCGCGTCCACCTGGTGGTCGAGTCGCTCCTTGATCTCCCACCCCAGCGTCATCGGCTCCTCGTCGCCCGGGAGCAGCAACGTCGTGGTCACGATCGGCTCGCCGATCTCGGTGAGGATCGCCTGCGCGACCTTGTGGTCGGGGATCCGCACCCCGACCGTGCGCTTCTTCGGGTGGAGCAGCTTGCGCGGCACCTCACTCGTCGCCGGAAGGATGAAGGTGTAGGAGCCGGGGGTGGCCGCCTTGATCGCCCGGAACACCGAGTTGTCGATGTGCACCAGCTGCCCGAGCTGGGCGAAGTCCTTGCACAGCAGCGTGAAGTGGTGCTTGTCGTCGAGGTGGCGGATCTGGCGCATGCGGGCGAGCCCGTCCTGGTTACCCATCTGGCAGCCGAGAGCGAAGCCCGAGTCCGTGGGGTAGGCCACCACGCCACCGTCGCGCATGATCTGCACGACCTGCGCGATCGAGCGGGGCTGCGGATCCACAGGGTGCACGTCGAAGTACGTCGCCATCCTCCGAGCCTGTCACACCGCTTGGCGTCGTGGGCAGAGACCGTCGGCGCTACCCGGCCCGGCCGGGTTCGGCATGGTGGCCCGCCCGACCCGACGCCCGACCCGACGGCTGGCCCCACGGCTGGCCCGACGTCCGGGCCAGCGCGGCGAGCGCTTCCAGCCCGGCAAGACGTCCCTCGTGCATGAACGACGCCCACTCGCTGTTGTCGATGAACTGCCGGTAGAACCCGGCACCCTGAACCTTCTCGTAGGGCACCGGCTCGATCAGCTCGACCGCGCAGGCCCGCTTCAGCCGGGCCAGGTTCTCGCGGGCCAGCGCGGCCTGCTGGCTGGTGCGCACCTGGGACGCCGCGGAGAGGATCGACATCGAGCGGTCGTGCCAACCGGTCACGTCCTCGCCGACGAACCCGGGTGGGTAGAAGCCGTTCACGGCCACAACCGCGTCGGGGGCCACCCGCTCCAGGATCGGCTTGACCGGGAAGATGTCGACCACGCCGCCGTCACAACACCAGCTGCCGTCGAGCTGGACCGCCTGGAAGAAGAGCGGGAGCGCGATGGACATCCGCACGGCGCGGGCAAGCGGGAGGTCCGGATGCGTCTCCGGGCCGATATGCAGAACCCGGTTGTGGTCGACCTCCCACAACGGCGCGTACACCGGGATCGGCAGGTCACCGAGGCGTACGTCGCCGAACCGGTTGCGGTACGCCGCCTCGACGGCCTCACCCTTCAGGATGCCGGAGAACCCCCGTCCGGCGTCCAAGGGCAGCTTCGCGAGACCGGCCACGTCGAGGTCGATGTAGTCGCGAGATCTCAGGCTGAGGACGAACGAGGCGACCTCGTGGGCCGACGTGCCCGTCCCGAGCGGGTAGGCGAAGAGCGCGGCCCCTGAGCACGCCGAGATCGCCGCGGGAGTGATGCCCCGCTCCTCGAAGGCCCGGGCGACTCCCACGAGCGACGCCAGCGCCCCGCTGCCGCCGGTCGTCGCGATCGCGACTCGTCGCCCCTCGAGGCCGTCGAGCCGGCGCACCTGCGCGGGAGGGAACGGGGAACCCGTCGTGCGAGCCGGTCCGCGTCCCTCGAAGGGGAGCGGCAGGAGCGCCCGCCGGACGTCGAACAGGAATCCCGCGTCGTCGAAGACGCCGGCCGCGAGCTCGCGCGCCACGGTGATCGCGTCGAAGTACTGCCGCAGCCGGAAGACGTCGATCAGCGGGCCGATCATCGGTGTCCCTCCCGCCCCACGAAATGGGCCATGCCGACGCTTGCGCCGAGAAGACGCAGCACGGCGTCGGCGGCCGGGGCAGGTAGGGCGCGCAGTGCGGCGGCGGGGTAGACGAGCCACGGTATGTAGAGCCGCTCGCGGTCCCGTTCGACGGCGTGGACCACAGCGGCGGCAACGTCCTCGGCGTTCAGCACCGGGATCAGGCGGCGCAGCCGCATCTCGGCACCGGCGAACAACGGCGTGTCCATGATGTTCGGGCAGACCAGCGTCGTCCGGACCCCCGGCGCCTGGTCGGCGAGCTCCAGTCGCAGGCTCTCCGTGAGCCCGACGACGGCCGCCTTGCTCGCGGCGTAGTCGGTGACCCGGGCGCCGGCGGCAAGCCCTACGGAGGACGCGATCGTCACGATGTGGCCCGACCCGCGTTCGATCATCTGGGGAAGGAAGGCCTGGATGGTCCAGAAGTGGGCGAGAGCGTTGACGCGGAAGGTCTGTTCGACGTCCTCCTGGGTGAGCTCGAGGAAGTACCTGCCGCTGACCACGCCCGCGTTGTTGACCAGTACGTCGACGGGCCCCACTTCGCGGTGCACCCGGTCGGCGGCCGCTTCGACGGCGGAGCGGTCGCCCACGTCGCAGACGTACGCGTAGGCGATGCCGCCGTCGTCGTGCAGCTCCTTGACGAGGACGTCGAGTGCCTCGCGCTCGAGGTCCCAGCCGACCACCGTTGCGCCGCGCTCGGCGAACCCGAATGCCATGAACCGGCCCAGGCCGCTGGCTGCGCCGGTGACCAGGACTGTCTTGCCGCTGAGGTCGGTCACGTTTCCTCCCCGTAAGACCCCCTTCGATTGTCGGCGCAGCCCTGCGCGTGGAGTAGGGGCGATGGTCCCACCCCCGCCGTGCCGGTCAGAGATGAGAAGAGCCGCCCGGCGCCGTACGCCGGTGTAGTTTGACCGGATGCAGCAGTACCTCGACCTCCTCCAGCGCATCCTCGACGAGGGCGTGGAGAAGGGTGACCGCACCGGCACCGGCACCCGGTCCGTCTTCGGCCACCAGATGCGGTTCGACCTCCGCGCCGGCTTCCCCCTGGTCACCACGAAGAAGATCCACACCCGCTCGGTCTTCGCCGAGCTGCTGTGGTTCCTGCGAGGCGACACGAGCGTGAAGTGGCTCCAGGACCGCGGCGTCACGATCTGGGACGAGTGGGCCGACGAGAACGGCGACCTCGGGCCGGTGTACGGCTACCAGTGGCGCTCCTGGCCCGCGCCCGACGGCCGGCACGTCGACCAGATCGCCGAGGTGATCGAGGCACTGCGCCGGGATCCGAACTCGCGGCGGCACATCGTCTCGGCCTGGAACGTCGCCGACATCCCGCAGATGGCGCTGGCGCCGTGCCACGCGCTGTTCCAGTTCTACGTCTCGCCGTCCACCGACGGGCCGGGGCGGTTGAGCTGCCAGCTCTACCAGCGCTCCGCCGACGTCTTCCTCGGCGTGCCGTTCAACATCGCCTCGTATGCGCTCCTGACGCACATGGTCGCGCAGGTCACCGGGCTCGAGGTCGGCGACTTCGTGCACACGCTCGGCGACGCGCACCTGTACCTCAACCACCTCGACCAGGCACAGCTGCAGCTCACCCGGGAGCCTCGGCCGCTGCCGACGCTGCGGCTCGAGCCGTCGGTGACCCAGATCGACGCGTTCGAGCTCGAGCACATCTCGGTCGAGGGATATGACCCGCATCCGGGGATCAACGCACCCATCGCCGTATGACCACCTCCCAGGAAAGCGACCGGGGTACGTCGGAACCGCGGATCGTGCTCGTCGCGGCCGTGGCCGACAACGGCGTGATCGGCCGGGACGGCGACATCCCGTGGCGGATCCCGGAGGACATGAAGCACTTCAAGGCCGTGACTACGGGCCACCCCGTCGTCATGGGGCGGGTGACGTTCGAGAGCATCGGCCGGCCGTTGCCGAACCGCACCAACATCGTCATCACGCGCTCCCCGGTCTGGTCGGCCGAGGGCGTCACGGTCGTCGGGTCCGTCGACGAGGCGCTGGCGGCTGCGCGCGAGGTCGCGCGGGGGAGCGCGTCCGACGTGATGGTGATCGGGGGAGCGCGGGTCTACGAAGCCGTGATCGGGACGGCCGACGTACAGGTCATCACCGAGGTGCACCAGACTCCCGAGGGCGACACGTTCTACCCCGCGTTCGACCGGTCGGAGTGGAGGGAGACACGCCGGGAGGAGCACGACGGCTACGACTTCGCGTGGCTCGAGCGCCCCTGAACGCATCCGTCCAGACCTCGCTGCGCTCGGACGGGGTCCGTGGCGGCGGTGTGCGGCTCCGTACCGATAACCTGACCCCATGACTCGCGCCTCTCTCCCGCCTGCGCCGTTCGGGCGGGTCCTCACCGCCATGGTCACGGCGTTCGCCGACGACGGCTCCGTAGACCTCGAGGGGACCGCTCGGGTGGCGGCGCACCTGGCCGACAACGGGCACGACGGCATCGTCGTCTCCGGCACGACCGGCGAAGCGCCCACCACCAGCACCGAGGAGGACGGCCGCATCCTCCGGGCCGTGCTCGATGCGGTGGGCGACCGCGTGAAGGTCGTTGCCGGCGTCGGCACCAACAACACCGCGCACTCCGTCGAGCTGGCCGAGCAGGCGTTCAAGATCGGCGCGGACGGTGCGCTCCTCGTCGCGCCGTACTACAACAAGCCCACCCAGGAGGGTGTCGCCGCCCACTTCGAGGCCGTGGCCAAGGCGACGGAGCTCCCGGTGATGCTCTACGACATCCCCGGCCGGGCGGGCATCACGATCGCCGAGGACACCTACAAGCGCGTCGCTGAGAACCCGCGCATCGTCGCGGTCAAGGACGCCGTCGGGAACCTCTTCCGTGGCGTGCGGATCATGGAGGAGACCGGCCTCGCCTTCTACTCCGGCGACGACGTGATGAACCTCGGGTGGCTGACCCATGGTGGCTGTGGAGTCGTGTCCGTCGTCGGGCACGTGGCGGGCAACGAGTACGCCGCGATGGTCCGCGCCCTCGAGGACGGCGACCTCGCCGAGGCGCTGGCGATCTACCGCCGCCTCGTCCCGGTCGTCGACGCGATCATGAACCGCGCCCCCGGCGCGATGATGGCCAAGGCCGCCATGCAGCTGCTCGGCGTGCTCGACAACCGCGCCATGAGGCTTCCGCTCGTACCCGCAGGTGAGGACATGGTCGCCCACCTGCGCACCGAGCTCGGCAACGCTGGACTACTGGAGACCGAATAACTTCATGAAGGGCACCGCATGAGTCACCCGCATCCCGAACTGTCCGCCCCCGGACCGCTTGCCGACAACGGACTGCGGGTCATCCCGCTGGGCGGGCTGGGTGAGATCGGTCGGAACATGACCGTCTTCGAGTACGACGGTCGCCTGCTGATCGTGGACTGCGGAGTGCTGTTCCCCGAGGAGAACCATCCCGGCGTCGACCTGATCCTTCCCGACTTCGAGCCCATCCGGGACCGGCTCGACCAGGTGGAGGCGGTTGTCCTCACCCACGGTCACGAGGACCACGTCGGCGCGGTGCCTTACCTGCTCCGCGAGCGGGGCGACATCCCCCTTGTCGGGTCGCAGCTCACGCTGGGGTTCGTCTCCGGCAAGCTCCGGGAGCACCGGCTCAAGGAGACCGTCCAGCACGTGGTGAAGGAGGGTGACACGCTGTCGCTCGGGCCGTTCCAGCTCGAGTTCGTCGCGGTCAACCACTCCATCCCCGATGGCCTGGCCATCGCCATCCGCACCGGTGCGGGCCTGGTGCTGCACACCGGCGACTTCAAGATGGACCAGGTGCCGCTCGACGGCCGCCTCACCGACCTACGCGCTTTCGCCCGTCTGGGCGAGCAGGGAGTCGACCTGTTCATGGTCGACTCCACCAACGCCGAGGTGCCGGGCTTCACGACGTCCGAGCGTGACATCGCGCCGGTGCTCGACAGGGTCTTCCACCAGAGCAAACAGCGGGTCATCGTCGCCTGCTTCGCCTCCCACGTGCACCGCGTGCAGCAGGTCATGGACGCCGCCGTCGCGCACGGGCGGAAGGTGGCCTACGTCGGGCGTTCGATGGTGCGCAACATGGGGGTCGCCCGGGAGCTCGGGTACCTCCATGTGCCGCCGAACACGCTCGTGGACTCCAAGGAGCTCGCGGAGTACCCACCCGACAAGGTCGTCCTGATCTCCACGGGGTCGCAGGGCGAGCCGCTGTCCGCACTCTCGCGCATCGCCCAGCGCAACCACAACTTCGTCCACATCGAGGAGGGCGACACCGTCGTCCTCGCCTCCTCGCTGATCCCCGGCAACGAGAACGCCATCTACCGCGTGATCAACGGACTCTCCCGGTGGGGCGCCAATGTCGTGCACAAGGGGAACGCCCTCGTGCACGTCTCCGGCCACGCGTCTGCCGGTGAGCTGCTCTACTGCTACAACATCGTGAAGCCGAGCAACGTCCTGCCGGTCCATGGGGAGATCCGGCACATGCGTGCCAACGCCGATCTCGCGCGCCAGACCGGTGTGCCGAACGTCGTCCTCGCCGAGGACGGCGTGGTGGTCGACCTCGTCGACGGCAAGGCCAGCATCGCCGGCAAGGTCAACGTCGGATACGTCTTCGTGGACGGCTCCTCCGTCGGTGACCTCACCGAGTCCGAGTTGAAGGACCGAAGGATCCTCGGCGAGGAGGGCTTCATCTCCGTGATCGTCGTGATCGACTCCGTGACCGGGAAAGTCTCCGGTGGCCCCGAGATCCACGCCCGCGGGTTCATCGAGGCCGACTCGGTCTTCGACGACGTGGTCCCCGCCGTCCGCGATGCGCTCGAGCGGGCGCTGGCTGAGGGCGTGGACGACAACTACCAGCTTCAGCAGGCGATCCGCCGTGTGGTCGGCCGTTGGGTGAGCAACACCCACCGTCGCCGCCCGATGATCGTCCCGGTCGTCCTCGAGGCCTGAGCCCTCTCGCTGCGTTGGCCGGCGGTCACCCCTCCCGGGCGGCCGCCGGCCACTTCTCGTCCACAGGTGACCCGGTGGTCGGCCTGTCCACCACCTTCGAACAAATGTTCGAAGGTGATGGCTGATTCTCATAACTTGGTCCTATGAGTACGACGGATCAGCGCATCGTGGAGACGGAGGCCGACCCGGCCGACGCCTCGGGGTGGGCTGTCCCGGGCCTCGACAGGTCTGCTCCCGCTGTGGAGTCGGAGCGGATCTCGGCGGCCGCGGACGACGAGCCGGTCGACGTCGTCGCCGAGCTCGCCGCTGGGGCTGCCGGAGATGGAGCCGGCTCCGGGGTGACCGTGCATCCAATCGTGGACGCGATGTTGACCTGCCTCGAGACGCTGCAGGGCATCCGCGACGTCAGCGCGACGGGCCTGTCGGCCCGGGAGATCCGGTTGATGCTGCTCGCGGTGATGCAGGTCAGCGCCGCGGTGTTCGCACTGCGGCTGCGGCTGCTGGTGGCCGGTGAGGTGCAGCGGGTGCAGGACCTGACCGGGGCGACCACGGTCGCGACGTTCTTCGCCCACCTGACCCGGACCAGGCTCCTCGAGGCGCGCGCCCAGGCCCGGTTGGCCCGTGACCTGGACCGCCGCTACCCGCTGCTCCTCGCAGCCCTGGAACAGGGCCTGATGTCGCCCGAGCAGGTCGAGGTCGCGGTCAGGGCCCTGCGCAGGCTGCCCAGGAAGCAGGTCGGTCCCGAGCAGGTCGCGGCGTGCCAACGGTTCCTGATCGACGCCGCACAGCACCTCGCCCCCGACCAGCTGCGGGTGGTGGGCAAGAAGCTGTGGGAGGTGATCGACCCCGACGGCGCCGAACGTCGCGAGGGCGAGGCGCTCGAGGACGAAGAACAGCTCGCCCGGGCCAAGGCGTACTTCAGGTCCTGGCGCAACGGCGACGGGACCACCAGCTTCAGGGGCAAGCTGCCCGACCTCCAGGCCGACATGCTGCTCAAGGTGCTCAAGGCATTGGCCGCACCGGGTCGGCGGAAGAACCCGAACATCGCGACCAGCCAGCCCGACGACATCCGCCACCCGGCGTCCGGGGCCAGCAGCAGCGACGCTGACCAGCCATGCGACGAGCGGGTCGGCGGCTCGACACCGGAGGCCGGCCCAGGGGAGCGGCAGGATGAGCCTTCGCCGGAGGAGCCCGACGTCCCCTACCCGGTCCGACTCGGCCACGCGTTGATCGAGTTCATCGAGCGGTTCCCCGTCGACAAGATCCCCTACTCCGGGGGCACCGCCGCCACCATCGTGGTGACCATGCGCCTGGACCAGCTCAGGTCGGGCCTCGGCGTCGCGAGGGCGGACACCGGCACCGAGCTCTCCGCGGCCCAGGTGCGACGGCTCTCCTGCGGCGCCGGGCTCGTCCCGATGGTCCTCAGCGGCTCCGGACAATGCCTCGACCTCGGCCAGAAGGCCCGCTACCACACCGAGCCGATGCGCATCGCCGCCGCCGTCCTCGACCAGACCTGCGCCCTGACCGGGTGCGACCGGCCCGCCTCCGAATGCGACTACCACCACCCGGTCCCGGTCTCCGAGGGCGGCGACACCAGCCTCGCGAACTGCGCCCCCGTCTGCCCCTACCACCACGGCCTCATGCACTCCAGCAAGTGGAGAACGACCTGGCACGACCGCGAAGCCACGCTCACGCGAATCAGTCGACAGACCTAGGAGAGGGGCCACTTCGGTCCAGGCTCAGCCCCGTGGCGCCCGCGCGAGCTGCCGCACTGCACGCGCCGGCCGAGTCAGGCGGTCGCTTCGAGCGCTGGATCGAACGACCGTTGGCCCAGGTCCAGGACCCGGTCCACTCGATCGAGGCCCACGGTGCCGTGGGTGATCCATACGACGCTACGACCGGAGGACGCGTCCAAGATGTCGTTCGCGACTGCCTCGGCAGTACCCGTGTCCAGGTGGGCAGTCGGCTCATCGAGAACGAGGACCGGCAGGTCGGCGAGGACTGCGCGAGCCATGCCGATGCGGGCACGTTCGCCGCCGGAGACGTGGGTGTACCCGTCGCCGAGGACGGTCCGCAGCCCATTGGGCAGGCCGTCGAGCCAGCCCCCGAGCTGAACGGCCCGGAGCGCCTGCTCGACCTCGCACACCGAGGCGTCGGGGCGGGCGAGGCGGACGTTCTCGAGCACCGTCGAGGCGAACACGTGCGGGTCGTCGTCGACGAGGCCGACCGTCCGTCGTACGTCGTCCAGCATCACCGACGTGGTCGCGACACCTCCGATCGTCACGTGCCCGGACATCGGGTCGAGGAAGCGCATGAGCACAGCTGCCATGGTCGACTTTCCAGAGCCCGAAGGGCCGACCACGCCGACCCTCGACCCGCCAGGGAGGTCCAGGTCGAGATCGCAGAAGGCGGCGCCCGCGCCCCAGCCCGCCGAGACCCGGTCGAGGCGAAGGGGTGGGGTGGGTGTCGTTGCGGGCGCAGGAACAGGCTCCACAGGATCGGTCACGGCCGGTTCTGCTGCGGCGAGCTCGGCGAGGCGGCGGTCCGCGGCGGCAACCCGCACCCGGAGCGCCCCGACGTCGGCCAGCGGGCTGATGATCTCCAGCAGGGCGAGCGGCAGCAGCACCAGCAGTGCGAGCATCGGCGCCGACACCCGACTGTCCGCCAGGGCAGGCGCACCGACCCAGGCAATGCCGAGCACGCCGAGTCCGGTCGTGAGAAGAGCGAATGATCGTGCCGTGGCAACCGCGGCCGCCGAGCGGGAGGCCGTCGAGGACACCGCCCGCCCGGCCTCGTCGACCCGCTCCACCGCACGGCGGTCGGCCTGCCACATGATCAGGTCTGGCGCACCCTGGAGCGTCTGGACGACGGCCGCGGCGAGCGTCGCACGCCGGGCCACGAATCGGTCCTCGGTGCGGGCCACGCCAACGCCGCTGATCGTGTGAGCGAGCCCGCCGCCGAGAAGCAGGGTCAGCCCGGTCACCACGCCCGCACCGGGCAGCACCCAGGCCGCGAACAGGGTGGCCATGAACGCGACCGCACCGTAGGTCACCAGGGGCGCCCGGACCCGGAGGTATCGGTCGACCAGGGAGTCGACGTCGTCCACGATCGAGGACAGGACGTCGCCGCGCTGGCGGCCGAGCCGGCCCGGCACGAGCGGGACGAGGGCGTCGTACACCTCCGCACGTCGCTCCGCGAGCAGCCGTAGCGCCACGTCGTGGGAGGCAAGACGCTCGGCGTAGCGGAGCGCGGGCCTCGCGAGGCCGAACGTGCGCACGGCGATGATGGCCACCATCAGCATGAGCACGGGAGGCTGCTCCGCAGCTCGAGCGATCAGCCAGCCGGCCGTCGCCGTGAGGGCCACTCCCGAGGCCGCGGCAAGCGCGCCGAGCGTGGACCCTGCGGCCAGTCGGAGTCCCGCGTGATCCGGCAAGGGCGTGTTGTCGGCGGGCTCCGGGCGCTCCTCGGGCTCCGGGCGCTCCTCGGTCGGTGAGGGGGAAGCGGCGGCCGGGACGTCAGCGCCCGCCGCAACAGCCCCCGCCGCGAGAGCGCCCGCCGCGGCAGCGCCCGTCGTGACAGTGCTGGACACGTCGGGGGACCGGTCATGTGACGACAGGGCTGCTTCACGTGGCGCCGGGAGGTGGATCGACGGGTGTCGCAGTGGTACCTCGACGACGTGGTGGGCAAGTGCCACCAGTGCCTCTCGGTGAGCAACCACGACGACGCAGCTTCGTTCGCCGAGCCTCGTGACCGTCTCCGCGATCACCGACTCGGTAAGCGGGTCCAGGTGGGCGGTCGGCTCGTCGAGAAGCACCAGGGGCCGTTCGGCCAGGACCGCCCGAGCGAGTGCCAGACGCGCTCGCTCACCGGCTGACAGGCCAGCACCGTCCTCTCCGAGCAGCTCGTGAACCCCATTCGGCAGCGCCGCTATGACCTCGCCGAGGCCGACCCGCTCCAGGGCAACCCAGACCTCCAGGTCGGTGGCGTCGAGGCGGCCGAGCCGGACGTTGTCGGCCACGGTCCCCGCGGCGATCCAGGGGCGCTGCGGCACCCATGCCACAGAGCTTCGCCACATTTCGGACGTGGGGTCCACCTCGCGGCCGTCGACGGTCAGCACACCGCCCGACCAGGGCAGGTGTCCCATGAGAGCAGCGAGCAGCGTCGACTTCCCGGAGCCGGACGGGCCGACGACCGCGGTGACACCTCGGACGGGCAGGGTCGCCGCGAAGTCCTCGAGCACCGGTTCGCGCCGCCCTGGGTAGGTGACCGTCAGGTCGGCGAGCCCGATCTCACCGGGCAGCAGCTCGGGGCCGTCCGGTTGGGCGTCGTCACGGCCCGCGCTCTCCGCGTCCTCCACGTCCGCCTCCGCCGTCCCGGCGCCCTCGGAAGCGGCTGCCCTGAGGATCTCGTCGGCTGCCTCGAAGGTGGCCGTCCCCTCGGCCGCGGCGTGGAACTCCGCGCCCACGCGGCGCAGGGGCCAGTACGCCTCCGGGGCGAGCAGCAGCACGACCAGCGCCGTACCCAGGTCCAGCGAGCCGCCCGACAGCCGCAGACCGACGGTGACCGCGACCAGGGCCACGGAGATGGTGGCGACGAGCTCGAGGACCGCCGAGGAGGCGAACGCCAGCTTCAGCGTCTCGTTGGTGGCGCGTCGGTAGCGGTCCGTGACCGAGCGGATGGAAGCCGACTGAGCCTTCGCCCGCCGGTACGCGACCAAGGTCGGCAGGCCCTTCATGACGTCGACGAAGTGCCCCGAGAGCATCGCGAGGGAGCGCCACTGCCGGTCCGCGCGGTCCCGCGTCGCAAGCCCGACGAGGATCGCGAACACCGGCACGAGCGGCAGCGTCGCGACGACGATGGCAGCGCTGATCAAGTCCTGGGTGGCGATCGCGACCACGGTCAGCGCGGGGAGAACCGCCGCGACGCAGAGCGCGGGCACGTAGCGGGTGAGGTAGGGGTCGATCGCAGCCACGCCCCGCGTGGTCAGCAGCGCCACCTCGCCGCTACGGCGTTGCGAGAGACCGTACGGTCCCAGCCCGAGCGCGGCTGTCATCAGGCGCCGCCGCAGCCGGGTGGTGACCTGGGCCGAGGCCCGGGCGGAGAGTACGTCGACCAACCAGGACGTCAGCGCACGGCCGACCGTGACGAGCCCGAGCAGCAGGGCGGCGTCGAGTGCTCCGTCCCACGAACCGTCGGACGCTCCGGAGAACAGGGAGGTGATGAGGCGCGCGACGGCGAAGGCCTGGCCGACGAGGAGCAGCCCGGAGATCGTGCTGGCTGCGACGACACCGGCCAGGGCAAGCCTGGCCGGTGTCAGGTGTGGCAGGAGACGTGGGTCCAGGGGTTTCATGACCCCTGCTCGACCGCCCCGGCCGGCACCGGGGCCGGCGGGATGTGGTGCACCGAGATCCGCTTGCTGAAGACCCAGTACGTCCAGCCCTGGTACATCAGCACGATCGGCGTGAAGATCACCGCCACCCAGGTCATGATCTTGAGGGTGTACGCGGTGGCCGACGCGTTCGTCGTGGTGAGCGAGTAGGCCGCGTTCAGCGAGGACGGCATGACGTCGGGGAACAGCGCCACGAACAACCCGGCCACGGCGAGGCCGATCGTGGCGAACGTGCCGATGAACGCCCACCCCTCGCGGCCCTTCCACGCTGCGTACAACCCACCGACGAGGGTGAGGGCTGCCGCGAGGAAGAGGGCCGACGACCACAGGTCGCCGGTGATGAGCTGGGTCCAGGTCAGGAACACGACCGCGACGGCAGCGGTGGGCAGGCCGAGCACGAGCGCCAGGTTGCGGGCCCGGTGCCGGATGTCGCCGTCGGTCTTGAGGGCGAGGAACAGCGCGCCGTGGGTGAGGAACAGTCCCAGTGTGGTCAGTCCGCCGACCAGGGCGTAGGGGTTGAGCAGGGTCAGCGTGTTGCCGACGTACTCCTTGTTCGCGTCGATCGGCACTCCCCGCACGATGTTCGCGAACGCAACGCCCCACAGCACAGCCGGGATCAGCGAGCCGAAGAAGATCGCCTTGTCCCAGCGCGCCTTCCAGGTCGCCTCGTCACGCTTGGCCCGGTACTCGAAAGCGAGGCCGCGGACGATCAGGGCGACCAGGATCAGCAGGAGTGGCAGGTAGAACCCGCTGAACAGCGTGGCGTACCACTCCGGAAAGGCGGCGAAGGTCGCGCCGCCGGCGACGAGGACCCAGACCTCGTTGCCATCCCAGACCGGGCCGATCGTGTTGATCACGACGCGTCGCTCGGTCTCGCTCTTCGACAGCACGGGCAGCAGCATGCCGACGCCGAAGTCGAAGCCCTCGAGCACGAAGTAGCCGATCCACAGCACCGCGATGAGGCTGAACCAGACGGTGGTCAGTTCCATGGGGGGTGTCTCCTTGCGAGATGTCTTGCGGTGTCTTGGGTGGACGACCAGCAGTCTTGAGGGTCAGTAGGCGAAGGTGAGCGGCTCGTCGCTCTTCTCGCCAAGCTTCGGCGAGGGCGGCTCCTCGAACGAGTCGGCGCCCTTGCGGATGTACTTGAGCATCAGACCGACCTCGATCACCATGAGGGCGGCGTAGACGAGGGTCAGCGTGATCACCGACGTCCAGGCCTCACCGACGCTGACGCCGGGGGAGACCGCCGAGGCGGTCGTCATGAGGCCGAAGACGGCCCAGGGCTGGCGGCCCATCTCGGTGAAGATCCACCCGAAGGAGTTCGCGACCACAGGCAGCAGCGGGATGGCGGCCGCGAGCCACACCCAGCCTCTGCCCTGCGGGATCCGGCCTCGCCGGCTGCCCCAGAGCAGCAGAGCCGCGCCTGCCGCTGCCACGACACCGAGGCCGATCATGAGGCGGAAGGTCCAGTAGGTCACCGGGATGATGGGCGTGTAGTCGCCGGGGGAGTAGTACTTCTTGCCCGGGTCCTGGCCGTAGGTGGCCTGGTACTGCTCCCGGAGCTGGTTGATCCCGACCACCTGGGCGTCGAAGTCGTTCTCCGCGAGGAACGACAGCAGGTGGGGGACCTTGATCGAGAACACCTCTTCGGAACCGTCGAGCGACCCAATGGTGAAGAGGGAGAAGCTGGCCGGCTTCTCGGTGTTGTAGAGCGCTTCGGCAGCGGCCATCTTCATGGGCTGCACGTCGGTCATGACCTTGCCCTGAAAGTCGCCGGTGACCGCGACGCCGAGGCCGGCGACGAGGGCGACGGCCGAGCCGATGCGGACGGCCTTGCGGTACATCGGGCGGTCCGCCTCAGGGGTGCGGTTGCGCACCATGAGCCAGAAGGCGACCCCGGCGATGAAGGCGGCGCCGGTCATGTAGCAGGCGGTCACCGTGTGCGGGAAGGTCACCATCTGCACCTTGTTGGTCATCACCGCCCAGAAGTCGGTGAGCTCCGCGCGACCGGTGGTCGGGTTGAACCGGTACCCGACGGGGTGCTGCATCCAGGAGTTCGCCGCGAGGATGAAGTACGCCGAGAGCAGGGTCCCGATGTGCACCAGCCACATGGTGGCGGCGTGCAGACCGCGCGGCAGCTTGTCCCAGCCGAAGATCCACAGACCCAGGAACGTCGACTCCAGGAAGAAGGCGAGCAGGCCTTCGATCGCGAGCGGCGCCCCGAAGATGTCGCCGACGAACCGTGAGTAGTCGCTCCAGTTCATGCCGAACTGGAACTCCTGGACGATCCCGGTGACCACGCCGATCGCGAAGTTGATCAGGAAGAGCTTGCCGAAGAACTTCGTCAGGCGGAGGTACTGCTCGTTCCCCGTGCGGACCCAGATCGTCTCGAAGGCGGCGATGATCGCCGACATCCCGATCGTGATGGGAACGAAGAGGAAGTGGTAGACGGTGATGATCCCGAACTGCCACCGGGCGATGTCGACGACGTCCACGAGGGGTCCTCTCGGAGTTC
>DATGYO010000192.1:0-54833 GCA_035297905.1 Nocardioidaceae bacterium | reverse complement strand
ATCGACTCGCTGACGCGGGCGGTGTACTCCACCGTCTCGCCGTGGAGCTGGGTCTTCAGGATCGACGCGATGCGCTCGCGCACCGCCGTCGTGTAACGGTCGCGCGGCAGGTACACCAGGCAGGAGAGGAACCGGCCGTAGACGTCGCGCCGCACGAACAGCCGGACCTGCCGGCGGTCACGCGTGTGCAGGACCGCCTCGGCGATCGGCACCAGCTCGTCGATCGGGGTCTGGAACAGCTCGTCGCGCGGGTAGGTCTCGAGGACGTCCATCAGCGCCTTGCCGGTGTGGCTCAACGGGTCGAAGCCGGCGCGGTCGATCACCTGCTTCGCCTTGTCGCGGATCACCGGGATCCGGGTCAGCGACTCGGTGTAGGCAGCCGAGGAGAAGAGCCCGAGGAAGCGCCGCTCGCCGACGACCTCGCCGGACTCGTCGAAGGTCTTCACGCCGATGTAGTCGAGGTGCGCCGGCCGGTGCACGGTGGCCTTGGAGTTCGCCTTGGCGAGCACCAGGAGGGTCTTCTCCCGGGCCTTGGCTGCGACCAGCGGAGGCAGCTTGCCGAAGGTCGGGGACATGTCCTGGTCGGCTCGGAGGATCCCGTAGCCGGTGCCGGGCACGGCACGCAGGACGTCGTCCTCGCCGACCTTGTCCAGGTGGTACTCCCGGTAGCCCAGGAAGGTGAAGTGGTCGTCGGCCAGCCACTCGAGCAGCGCCTTGCCCTCGGTGAGCTCGTGCTCCGGAAGCGGCGGCGGGTTCTTCTCCAGGTCCTCGACGATGGATCTGGCCTGCGCATGCATGCGCTCCCAGTCCTCGACCGCCTCGCGTACGTCGAGCAGCACCTTGCCCAGGGCCTGCTCGATGCGCTCGACGTCGTCGGGGTCGGTCTCCCGGTCGATCTCGATGTGCATCCACGACTCACGGAAGACGTCGTGGGGCTTGTCCTTGCCGGGACCGTCCTGCTCCTCGGAGGTGTGGATCTCCTGGAGCTCGCCGGTGACGTCACGGCGGACGAGGAGCTGGGGGTGCACGACGAGGTGGACCGACCGGCTCTGCTCGTTGAGCTCCATCGTCACCGAGTCGACGAGGAACGGCATGTCGTCGGTGACGACCTCGACGACGGTGTGCCCGTTGGCGGACCAGCCGTGCTCGGAGACCGACGGCGTGAACACCCGGATGTTCGCGGTGCCCTGTGGCCGGTGCGTGGCGAGCCGGAACTGGCTCATGGCCGCGCCGTAGAGGTCCTCGGGCGAGCGGTCGATGATGTCGTCGGGGGCGACGTGGCGGAAGTAGGACCTCAGGAACTGCTCGCTGCTGGTGCCGGGAGGACCACCCGAGCCCTTTCGGTCCGAGCCGAGCTCCGCCGCCTTGGCGATGAGCTCATCCTTGCTGTCATCCAGCGTCGTACGCACGAGGCATCAACCTTTTGTAACTCCCAGACCGGCACGCCGTTGTGCCGACGAGTACGACCCTAAGGCGTGGTGGGGTGGCCCACAACACAACCCCTGGGCGCGTGTCTCGCGCGCCAGGGCGGTGGTCGCCTCAGAGGTGTGACCGCAGCTCCCACAGCAGCGGGTAGTACTGCAGCGGGAGGCGGGAGCGCAGGTAAGCCGCCCCCGACGATCCGCCCGTACCGGTCTTGGTGCCGATCATGCGCTCCACCATCACGACGTGGCGTGCCCGCCATGCCGCGGCGAGCTCGTCGTGCTGCAGGAGCGCCTCCGCGAGGGCCCAGATGTCGGAGTAGGCGGCGCGGTCGTGGGCGGCCCGACGTACCGACGCGGTGACCTCGTCGTCGGTCTCGGCCGGAAGCCCTCGCTCCCGGAGCACATGCAGGAACGCGTCCCAGAGCGTGGGCTCGTCGAGGCGGCGTCGCAGCCGTTCCGTCTCGGCCTCGGTGAGCCCCTTGAACCGCCGCACGAAGGACGGGTCCTTGGCCCCGGAGAGGAACTCGAGCTCGCGGTACTGCACCGACTGGAAGCCGCTCGCGGGAGCGAGCGCCTGCCTGAACTCCAGGAAGTCCTGGGGGGTCATGGTCTCGAGTACGTCGACCTGGGAGACGAGAACCCGCTCGATCGCATGCATCCGCTGGAGCAGGTGCTGGGCCCACCACAACCGGTTGGGTCCCGAGCCGGCCGCAGTGCCGCGTCCGAGCATCGCGTCTCGTGCCCCGACTGCCTCGTGCAGCAGCTGCTTGAACCACAGCTCGTAGACCTGGTGGACCGTGATGAAGAGCAGCTCGTCGTGTGCGGGCGGGTCGGACTCGAAGCGCTGGGCGGAGAGGAGCTGCTCGAGCGCCAGGTAGCTGCCGTAGGTCAGCCGGGCGCCGTGCTCGCCGAACGCGATGTCGTTGCCGCCCCACTCGCCGGCCGGGTTGGAAGTCACACCGCGGAGCGTAGCCACGGTTTGGGCCATGCGTCATGATTGTGCGCCATGAAGATCCGCCACCAGCTGACCTACGCCGCACCCCCGACCGACGTCTACGAGATGCGCGCCGACCCGGCCTTCCGCGCCCGGGTCTGCGAGGCCATGGACACGCTCCGCCACGACGTCAAGGTGCACGGCACCGACGGTGACCTGACCGTCTCGGTCGACATGGTCCAGCAGACGCAGGGCCTTCCGAGCTTCGCCAAGAAGGTCGTCGGCGACGAGACGCGCGTCATCCAGACCGAGCGCTGGCCCAGCCTGGACGCCGGCCACATCGAGGTCGAGATTCCCGGCAAGCCCGGCCACATCCGGGGCACGCTCAGCCTCGCCGGTGACGGCGGCGGCTCGGTCTACGTCTTCGACGGTGAGGCACGGATCAACATCCCGCTGATCGGCGGCAAGATCGAGGGCCTGATCCACAAGATGTTCATCGCCGGCATGGACACCGAGCAGAAGGTGGCCGCCGCGTGGCTGGGGGGTGTGCGATGAAGTTCCGGCACGAGCTCAGGTACGACGCGGCGCCGGACGAGGTCTTCGCCATGCTGCGCGAGGCCGTCTTCCGCGAGCAGGTGTGCGAGGCGCTGCACGCCACCGAGTGCACCGCCGAGATCGACGGCCTCGACGACACCATGTCGGTGCTCGTGGACCAGAAGCGACCCTCGGACGGGATCCCCTCGTTCGCGAAGAAGTTCGTCGGCGACACCATCCACATCCGGCAGCGTGAAGAATGGTCGAGCGCCACCAACGCGATTCTGGACGTCACCATCCCGGGCAAGCCGGGGCACATGAAGGGCACGGTCACCCTCCGGCCCGATGGGGACGGCACCCTGGAGACGGTCGAGGGTGACCTGAAGGTGAGCATCCCGCTGGTCGGCGCGAAGATCGAGGGCCTGGTCGCCGAGCTCTTCGAGCACGCGCTCCAGACCGAGCAGCGCCTCGGCACGAAGTGGCTCGCGAACCGCTAGCCGTGCTGCCGGGCCTCGGCGGAGCCGCTCCCCTGGGGACGACCCTCCCCGCTCGTCTCGTCGTCTGCGTCCCTTCGGCGTAGCACCGCGACGACGACCGCCAGGACGACGAACGGCCCGAAGGCGAGCAGGACGAGCAGCGCTGTCTCGTAGGGGTGCAGGTTGCCCAGGTGCATCGGTACGACGATCGCGGAGCCCATCGGGCCATTGTCCGACATCGGCCGCGCGCACGCACGAGGACCCCGTCCGATCCGGACGGGGCCCTCGTTGTCAGGCGTCGCTCAGCCCATGTGCGGGTAGCGGTAGTCCTTCGGCGGGTCGAAGGTCTCCTTGATGGAGCGCGGAGAGGTCCACCGCTGGAGGTTCGACGGCGCACCGGCCTTGTCGTTGGTGCCGGACGCCCTCGCGCCACCGAACGGCTGCTGGCCCACGACAGCACCCGTGGGCTTGTCGTTGATGTAGAAGTTGCCGGCGGCGAAACGCAGCTCCTCGCTGGCCCGGGCGATCGCCCTCCGGTCCTGCGCGATGATCGAGCCGGTCAGGGCGTACGACGCGAAGGACTCCATCTGGGCCACGACCTTCTCGAAGTCCGCGTCGTCGTACACATGGACCGCCAGGATCGGACCGAAGTACTCCGTCGAGAACATCTCGTCCGTCGGGTCGCCGCCCTCGATCACCGTGGGACGCACGAAGTAGCCGACCGAGTCGTCGACCTGTCCCCCGGCCACGATCTGCAGGCTCTGCGACTGCTTGGCCCGGTCGATCGCCGCCTCGTGCTTGGCGAAGGCCCGCTCGTCGATGACCGCGCCCATGAAGTTCGACAGGTCGGTGACGTCCCCTATCGTGAGCGACTCGACCTCGGCGAGGAACTCGTCACGCATCCGGCTCCACACCGACCGGGGGACATAGGCCCGGGAGGCGGCTGAGCACTTCTGGCCCTGGTACTCGAATGCCCCACGGAGCATGGCCACCCGAAGCACGTCGGCGTCGGCGGAGGGATGGGCGACGATGAAGTCCTTGCCACCGGTCTCGCCGACCAGACGCGGGTAGGCGCGGTACGTCGCGAGGTTCTCGGCCACGGCGGACCAGAGGTACTTGAACGTAGGAGTGGATCCGGTGAAGTGGATACCCGCGAGGTCGGGGTGCTTCAGGGCCACGGACGACACGTCGATCCCGTCACCGGGAAGCATGTTGATGACGCCCGGCGGCATGCCCGCCTCCTCGAGCAGCTCCATCACGAGATGAGCGGCGAGCTGCTGCGTCGGGGAGGGCTTCCAGATCACCGTGTTGCCCATCAGGGCGGGTGCGGTCGGCAGGTTGCCCGCGATCGCGGTGAAGTTGAACGGCGTGATGGCGTAGACGAAGCCCTCGAGCGGCCGGTGGTCTGTGCGGTTCCAGACCCCTCGTGCGTTCGCGATTGGCTGGTCGGCCACGATCTGCCGGGCGTAGTGGGCGTTGAAGCGCCAGAAGTCGATCAGCTCACAGGCCGAGTCGATCTCCGCCTGCTGGGCGGTCTTGGACTGGCCGAGCATCGTGGCCGCGTTGAGGCGCTGGCGCCACGGGCCGGCAAGGAGGTCGGCGGCCTTGAGGAGTACGGCGGCACGGTCGTCGAGGGACATGGCGCGCCACTCGGGTGCAGCAGCCTGGGCTGCGGCGATGGCGGCTTCCGCGTCGGCCTGGGTCGAGTTCTTGAGCACGCCCAGGATGTGCTTGTGGTCGTGGGGCTGCACGACCGGGATCTCGGCTCCGCCGCCCATGCGCTTCTCGCCGCCGATGGTCGCGGTCAGGTCGAGCTGATGCGACTCCTGCCGCTCCAGCTCGGCCTCGAGCGTCGCGCGTTCGGGGCTGCCCGGGGCATAGCCGAGGTTGGGCTCGTTGACCGGTGCAGGGGGCTGGGTGATCGCGTCCATGGATCGATCGTGTCAGACCTGGCCGGTTACTCCCAAGTCACGGGACGAGGCGACTCGGTCTGCGTCCGGGCGGTCACTCCGGGATGAGGTCGCCGATCTCCTGAGTTGCGAACCAGCCGAGCTCATGGTCGAGACACCGGTCGAGAGCATCCGCCGCCGCCTGGTCGTCCTCGTCACCCTGAGCCCACGCGGCGCGGGCCGCGGCGACGTCCTCGGCCGCCTCGTCGGAGTCCACGTGCACGGCCACGACCCTGCGCAGTGGCACGACCTCGTCGAGCTCGACCAGGCTCGCGTCGGGACCGGCCACCGGCACAGCCGAGTCCGCCTCGGCCACCACGACGACGCGTCGCGGCGGCTCGTCCTCGCCGAGGAGGGCCAAGGAGTCCTGGGCGGCTGCCGTCAACGCGGCGTACTCCCACTCTTCCTCCCCCACGTCGGCCAGCGTCGTACGGACCAGGTCCGTCACCGCGTGGGCGAGGACCGGAACCGGTCCGATGCCGCCCGAGACGAGGAGGTCACGTAGCCGGAGGGTGCTGCTCGGGACGTAGACCCGGATGCTCATGTCTTGCTCCTGTCGGTTCCCTTGCGTGGCGCACGGGTGCGCGGGGCCGGCGTGCCGGTGGCCTTGCGTCCCCGTGGTGCTCGTGGCCGCGTCTCGCTCGCGCTGTCGACGAGCTCTGCGAGCGCCTCCTCGATGCACTGCCCGAGTACGTCGACGTCGGGGACCGCGTCACGGTCGGCCGTGATGCCGAAGTAGACGCCGCCGTCGTACGACGTCACGCCGATGCCGAGGGCGTGGCCGGGGAGCAGCGGCTGGACGGGGTAGCTCTCCAGCATGAGCGCGCCGGCGGCGTACAAGGGGAACTGCGGTCCGGGGACGTTCGTGACGACCAGGTCGAAGCCCCGCCTGACCTGCGCCGCGGCAACCCTAGACCCGAGCGCATGGAACGTCGTGGGCGCGAACCCGGCCACGTCGGCCAGCCTGTCGGCGGCGACCGCCATCCCGGTGTCCTTGTGCGCCTTGAACGCGTAGGAGACCTGGTGCAGCCGCACGACCGGGCTCGACTCGCCGATGGGCAGGCTGACGAGATGGCCGGTGACCTGGCTGCCGAGGGACGTCGGCTCGAGCTCGTTGTCGATCACGCTCATCGGCACCATCGCCCTGAGGCTGCGGCTGCCGCGGACCGGCTCGGCCCGAGTCATCAGCCAGGCCCTCATCGCACCCGCGACCGTGGCCATCACCACGTCGTTCACGGTGCCTCCGTGGACACGGCGCACCTTCCGGTAGTCCTGGAGGTCCGTGCGGATGGTGACGAACCGACGCTGCTCGGACAGCTGCGCGTGGATCGGCGTGTCAGGAGCCTTGCGCCGGTTCGACACGGCACCGGCGGTGGCTCCCGCCGTACGCCGGACGGAGCCTGCGACGCGCCAGAGCCCGTCGACGTTCCCGCGCGCGGTCTCGAGCAGCGTGCTGGGGTGCTTCACGGTCTGGTGGATGGCGTCGGCGACGAGGGCCGGCGGACGGGGCTCCCGCTGGGGGCGCCAGTGGTCGTGCACGACCTGGCGGGGCCGCGGGTCGACGTCGAGCAGCACCTGCCCGATGTCGACCGTCGAGATGCCGTCGACCAGGATCTGGTGCGACTTGGAGAGGATCGCGAAGCGGCCCTTCTCCAGGCCCTCGACGAGGTAGACCTCCCACAACGGCCGGCTGCGGTCGAGGCGACGCGACATGATCCGCGCGACGAGCTCCCGGAGCTGCTCCATCGAGCCCGGACGGGGCAGCGCCGAACGGCGGACGTGGTAGGTGAGGTCGAAGTCGTCGTCGTCGACCCACACGGGGTTCGCCAACCGTGCGGGCACCGTGCGGATCCGCTGCCGGTACCTCGGCACGAAGGCGATCCGGTCGGCGATCACCGAGAGGAGCTTCTCGTAGTCGAAGCCGTCGCTGGGCGGCTCGAAGATCTCGAGAGTCGCGTTGTGCATGGGTGCGCTGGCCGACTCGTCGGCCAAGAAGGCCATGTCCGCGCGCCGAAGGCGCTCGCTCATCCTGCTTCCTTCCTCTGCTGACGAATGGTCCGGTCGGTCGGCCTCCCAAGGCTATCGGCACCGGTGACCGAACCACGGCCCGCTGTGAGGAGACGGACAGCATGGTGGGATTCTGGGACAACGTGACCGACTTCCCCAAGGAGACCACGCATGCGCCGGGCACTCGCTCTCGTAGCCGTCGCCACCCTCGCCCTCTCCGGCTGCGCCTCGTCGGAGGAGCCGGAGCCGGCGGCCAAGGACACCCCCGCCGCCAGCGCCTCGGCCACCAGCGACCCGGCCTCGAGCGCGGCGCCTTCGCCAAGCGAGGACTCCGGCAACACCATCGAGATCAAGATCCAGGGCGACGACGTCGAACCTTCGGGCGAGCGGGTCCAGGCAAAGGTGGGCGAGCCCATCACCCTCCACATCAGCTCGGACCGGGACGCCGAGCTGCACGTGCACTCCTCACCGGAGCAGGAGCTCGAGGTGAAGCCGGGTGAGTCCACGAAGACCCTCACGATCGACACGCCCGGCATCGTCGAGGTCGAGGAGCACCACACCGAGACCGTGATGCTGCAGCTCGAGGTCCGCTGACCATGGTCTTCGCCCACGGCATCGGCGGTGCCCGCGACCTCCCGATCCCGGCTGAGTTCGCCATCGCCGGGGCCAGCGCCGCGCTCGCGATCTCCTTCATCGTGCTGGCGCTTGCGTGGCGCAACCCGCGGTACGACGCGGCGACGTCCGGCCGCCCCGCCCCGGTCGGGCTCACCAAGCTGGTCGACTCGCCGGTCTTCCAGTGGACCCTGCGCATCCTGGGCCTTGCCTTCTTCGGATACGTGGTCTGGGCTGCGCTCGCCGGCCCGGACCTCCTGGTGAACCCGGTCTTCGGCGTCGTCTACGTGCTGCTCTGGGTCGGCCTCGTCCCCGCGTCCCTGCTGTTCGGGCCGTTCTACAAGGCGGTCAACCCGCTCCGCACGCTGAACATCGCGTTCAGCCGCCTCGTCGGGAGCGACCCCGACCACGGGATGTACGAGGTTCCCCGGTGGGTCGGCTACTGGCCCGCGGCGACCGGCCTGTTCGCCTTCGTGTGGCTCGAGCTGGTCTACCCCGACAACACGTACCTGTCCCCGCTGCGCCTGTGGTTCGCCATCTACATCGCCGTGGTCTTCGTCGGGAGCGCCCTCTTCGGCTCCCGGTGGTTCGAGCGCGCCGACCCGTTCGAGGTCTACTCCACGCTCGTCGGGCACCTGTCCGTGTTCGGCCGCCGTGACGACGGCACGCTGGTGCTCCGGAGCCCGCTCGCGAACCTCGACGGCGTCGTTCCTGGCCCGGGCCTGGTGGCCGTCGTCTCGGTCCTCTTCGGCAGCACGGCCTTCGACAGCTTCAAGGACTCCAACTCCTGGCTGCGGTTCACCCAGTCCACCTCGCTGCCGGTGCCCTGGGTGAACACCGTCGCCCTCCTGGTGTTCTGCGCCGTGGTCGGTGTGAGCTTCGCTGCCGCGACGACGGCCGCGCCCCCGCGAGAAGGGGTACGCCGTCGCGACCTGCCGGCCCTCTTCGCGCACTCCGTGGTGCCGATCGTCGTCGGCTACATGTTCGCGCACTACCTGACCTACTTCGTCGAGACGGGCCAGCAGACGCTGATCCAGCTCAGCGACCCGATGGGCACCGGCGCGGACCTGCTCGGGACGGCCGACTGGCAGGTCAACTACTGGATCTCGATGCACCCGAGCTTCCTGGCGGTCACGAAGGTCCTTGCCGTGGTCACCGGACACGTCCTGGGGGTCATCGCGGCGCACGACCGCGCCGTTGCGTTGCTGCCCAAGCGGCACCAGCTGACCGGGCAGCTCCCGCTGCTCATCGTGATGGTGTTCTACACCGTCACCGGGCTCTACCTGCTCTTCGGCGCCTGAGCCGCAGTCCGGCACGACGGGACGACTCTTCGGTCCCGCTCCCGTCGAGGTGGTCGACCAGCCGTGAGATGGCCGCACCGAGCGAGGACTCGCCCATCTCCACCAGCGGGCGCCCGGCCATGAGAGCGCGATCGGTGGCACCGGGATCGTCGGGCAGGAAGTGGGTGCTGGCGGGGGTCAGGAACCCCTCGACCATGCCGCGCATCTCCTGCTCGCTCCAGCCCAGCGACGGACGGACCCGGTTCACCACCACCCGAGTCGGGCTCCCGGAGGCGACCTCGGGCAGCTCCACGAGACCCCTGGCGAGCCGGGAGAGTCCGACCGGGTCCGCCGAGCCCACGACGAGGACCTCGTCGGCCTGCTCCAGGCCCGCCAGCGTCATGTGGTTCCGCTGCGGCGCGCTGGTCCCATAGGTCTGGACCTCCTGCTCGAGGTTGAAGCCGAGGTCGAGGACGACGTACTCACTCAGGCGACGGCCGGCGTCGAGCACCGCGTCGAAGGCGGGGTCGCGCACCTCGACCCACCGTTCGGCGCGCGGCAGCCCGGTGAGGACACGCAGCCTCGGCCCGACCGCCCGGGCGACTGCCGCCAGCTGCGCGACGTCGAGGCGACCGGCGTTGGCGAGTCGCACGGCGCTCAGGAGTCCGGAGACCTCGTCCAGGACGCCGAGGTGCTGCGCCACCGCGCCGCCGTACGCATCGGCGTCGATGAGAAGGGTGTCCTGCCCTCGATGGGCGAGCTCCGCGGCCAGCCCGGTCGCGAGCGTGGTCCGGCCGGGCGCACCGGTGGGTCCCCAGACCGCCAACACCCGGCCCCGGCAGGCGGGCTCCGCCCCGACAGCGTCGACCTCCTCCGACTCACCCGAGTCAGCGCCCAGGGGCGCCGGAGGGAGTCCGGCGGGTGGAGGCCCGGCGTCGTCAGCCGCCGCCTCGGCTGCCGCGGCCGGTACGACGACAGTCAGACTCGTGACCTCCGCGGCGGGTACGACCTCGAACACGCCGGGCAGAGCTGCCCGCTCCGGCGGCGTTCCCGAGTCGGTCACGAGGACCACGCCGACCCCTGCCCTGCGCAGATGGGCGAGGCTGTCTGCATCGAGGCCAGGCAGCCCGGACGCGACGACCGCCACGCGCGCCTGGCCGGTTGTGGCACTGGCCAGCAGGTCCGGCAGGTCGACACATCGCTTCAGCAACACTGACCGGGCCGGTGGGCTGCTCACCACCCGCAGCGCCTCGATCTCCCAGGCCGCGCCGCCCGCCGCGACGAGCACACCGACGCGTTCGCCGAGCACGCCTCAGCCCCGCCTGACGAGCACGGCCGTACCCCGCGCCAGCTGCGCGATAGCCGACCCGAGCTGGCCCTCGTCCTCCTCAGGAACCCCGACCACCACCTGTCGCGTGGCAGCCGGGCCGAACGCGCTGCCGGTCCGCGGCACAGCGACGACCCTGACCTGGCGCAGGATGCAGATCGCGCGCAGCGGAGCACCGGTGTCCTCTTCCGGCGTGACCCAGACGTCGACGACCTCACCGGCACGCAAGGTGGCGGGGACGGCGTCGGACGGCAGCGAGACGGGGACCTCCGCGAGGTACTCCGGCTCCCCTGTCCGGAGAGCGGCCCGAGGGAGCAGCTCACCCGCCTTGACCTCTCGCGTGAGGACCGCGTTCGCGGGCTGGTCGTCCGCGGAGATGTACCGCTGTGCGAGAGAAGGAGTCGCGAACCTCAGCTCGACCCGCTCGAGGTCGCCGGGCAGCAGGCTCTCTCCCGCCGCCCGGTCCGACCGGACGGCCCAGACCGGCACCGTGTCGTCCGCGCCCGCGAGGATCCGCGCACCCGACAGGACGCAGACCGCAACGATCACCACCCCGACGACCAGTCGAGGGTCTCTCCACGACCGTCGCGGAGCACGGCTTGCTGCCGGGCTCTCGGGCGGACCGAGCCCGACCCGTCTGTCGCGCGGCATACCGGCGTTGCCTCCGGCTACCGAGACGCGGGACTCGACGTGTTGTGCGCTGGCGGCTCTCACGGAAGAAGATGATGACCGCTCGAAGCCGGATGAGCCATGGGTTGTCCACAGGCAAACACGCGCAAGCCGCGGAGAACACGTGCGTCCGGTGGCAGAATGCGGGCATGAGCCCCGCCGCCCCCGCTCCCCGCTTCCTCCAGCTCGCGGACGTCGCGGAGATCCTCAACACCTCGACCGCCCAGGTCTACGCCCTCGTTCGACGCGGCGACCTCCCTGCGATCAAGATCGGTGGTCGCGGCCAATGGCGCGTCGAGACCTCCGAGCTGGAGGCGTTCATCCAGCGTTCCTACGAGGAGACCAGGTCGTTCGTCCGCGAGCACCCCTTCGCCGAGGCGGAGCAGGAGGACGACGCCCGCCTCTGACGGCGGGCGGCGCTCAGAGTCGCTCGCCTCGCACGGCGCGCACGGCGCTGAAGGGCACCAGCAGCGGGGATGCCGCAGGAACGGCATCCGTCTGGTCTCGCGCGACCTCGACGAAGTCCGCCCCGATCCGCACCACGCGGACGCGCAGGTCTCGCCCGCTGACCGGGTGGATCACGACGTGCAGCGACTCGCCGGCCAGTCGGTGGAGGGCTGACGCGAACCCCAGGCGCGCGACTGCCGGACGAGCTGCTTCGGGCACCGCACGGTCGGACATACCCTGAGCCACGGCGATCTCGGCCAGCCGGACCAGCCACAACGCGGGCGGTTCGGGCGTCGAGATCGTGCACCAGTCCGTGCCGGCCTCCACGAGCGTCCCGTCGAGGACCTCCCCGCCGCCGAGCGTGAACAGGACCTGCCTGTTGGTCGATGCGTGGACCCGGCTCGCGAGAGTCACCGCGGCGTACTCACCGCGAGCGCGATCAACGAGCTCGGCGTCGCGTTCCGCAAGGTGCATTCCGGCTGCCTGCTGCTCGAGGTCCTCGAACAGCCCGCCAAGGCCAGCCGGCCCAGTCCCCCCACGCGGGCCCGCCGCGTCAGCAGGCACCTCTTCACCGCCCATGGACGCCCACCCTCGCCAGCGAGGTCACCGGTGTCAATGCCTGTGGACAGAGCGTTGACCGGTCTGCCGCGAACAGGCTAGAACATGCAAACACAAGCAAACGCACGGTTCAGGGGCCAACATGAGGCGAACATCAGTGGACGGTCGACCCGGCCGCGAGCGCCTCCGGGCCGAGGCGCTGATCGCCGCCACCTCTGCCGGCGCCCTGGCTCTGGTGCTCCTGCTCTGCGCTCCGCCGCTGCTCGAGCTCCACGCCCGACTCACGGGGGGTGAGCGTTGGAGCGCTCTCCCCTTCGGGCTGCTGCTGACCGGTCTGGCTGCCTCGGCGCTCGCCTGTTTCGGGCTCTGGCTGACCGCGGTCGTGATCGCCAGCTCCGTCGAGGTGCTGACGGGCGCCTCGTCCGCGCTCCTCCGCGCCGTCACTCCGGGCGTTGTTCGACGAGCCGTGCTCGTTGGCTGCGGGCTGACCGTCGGCGGGGTCACCGCACTCTCGCCCGCCGCAGCCGATCCGCCTGCCGGCACGCAGGAGCACGCGGGAACTGCCGTTCCGAGCACCGCCTCGGCGCTCGCGGGTCTGCCTCTCCCGGATCGCGCCGTGGGAGCCGCGGTGCGAGAGGCCGTGCACGCCGCGGAGGAAGCCGCTCCTCCACACCGACTGGTGCATCGAGGCGACTCCTTGTGGTCGATCGCCGAGGAGCTGCTCCCACCCGGCTCAGGAGCGGCTGACATCGACGCCACATGGCGTCGCATCTACCGGGTCAACCGGGCCGCCATCGGCCGGGAGCCCGACCTGCTCACCCCAGGGACCACACTCCGGCTGCCCAGCTCGATACGGCGACAAGGAGCCGACCTGCCCACCCGGGCCCACCGGCCCGACCCAACCACCCCGCGAAAGGACGCGTCATGACCGAGCCGACCGACAACGAGCTCCCGTCGACCCCTAGGCGGCCACCAGCCGGCCCCACCAAGTGGGCCACGGTCACTCGGCTGGGCGTTGCCGGCGAGGGCGACCCCCAGCCAAGCGGCGCGGGCTCGCGCCCGCCCGTCGACGGCAGCCTGGCGCTGAAGGCGCCTGCGGTCGGCGAACCGGGGGGCGGCCTGCCGCAGACTCCTGAGCTGCGCATCGTGAGAGGTGGCGGGTCCGGCGAGGACGTGCAGGTGTGGGCCGCCAGGTTCGCGCAGGCAGTGGTGGAGGTACTCGGTGGCGACCGCCCGCTGCCCCAGCTCGTCAGGTGGACCTCCCAGCGGGTCTACGTGGAGCTGGAGCGCCGGCTGGCGATCCTTGCGCGCACCTCCCAGGCGGGCAGCCGGGCCCGGACGATCCGGCCGCAGGTACGAAGCGTCCACGTCTTCCACCCGACGCCCGAGTCAGCCGAGGTCAGCGTCCACGTGCGTCATGGTCAGCGCTCACGGGCGATCGCCGCCAGGCTGGAGCTGGTCCGGGGACGTTGGCAGTGCACCGTGCTCCAGCTCGGCTGACCTCCCGAGCGCCTGCCCCGAGCCACCGCGATTCGCCTGGGAGCTCCCGGCGGCGTCCGGCCGGCTCAGCCGTTGACGCGCGTGGTCAGCCCCGTGGGGCCGCCGGGAGCGCCATGGCACTTCTTGAACTTCTTGCCCGACCCGCAAGGGCACTCCGCGTTGCGACCCACTCCGGCGAACTCGTCGTGACCGTCGACCGGCGCGGCGCCCGTGACCTCGGCCTGGCCGCCCTCGTCCGGAGCGGTGTAGGCGAGGTTCTGCGGCGCCTTGGGGGCCTCGAGTCCCTTCGCAAGGATCTGCGGCCCCGCCTGACCAGCGGCGGCAGCCTGGGCGATGGCCGCACCCTCGCCGAGGATGGCGCTCTCCTCCTCGAGCTCCTCGGAGGGCATCTCCTCGATCTGCACCTCGAGGTTGAAGAGGTAGCCGACCGACTCCTCCTTGATGCCGTCCATCATCGCGGCGAACATGTCGAAGCCCTCGCGCTGGTACTCGACGAGCGGATCGCGCTGCGAGTACGCCCGCAGGCCGATGCCCTCGCGGAGGTAGTCCATCTCGTAGAGGTGCTCGCGCCACTTGCGGTCGAGGACCGACAGCACGACCCGGCGCTCGAGCTCGCGCATGACCTCCTCGCCGAAGCTCGCCTCGCGGGCTTCGTACGCCGCACGGGCGTCTGCCTTGAGGTCCTCGATCAGCTGCTCGCGGGACATCCCCTCGCGGCCGCCCGCCTCCTCCTCGACGGCGCTGAGCCTCAGCGACACGGGGTAGAGCGTCTTGAGGGCGGTCCACAGCGCCTCGAGGTCCCAGTCGGCGGCGACGCCCTCGGTCGCACCCAGGACGTAGCCGGCGACGACGTCGTCGATCATCCCGCGCACCTGATCCTGCAGGTCTGCGCCCTCGAGCACCGCGCGGCGCTCTGCGTAGATGACCTGGCGCTGCCGGTTCATCACGTCGTCGTACTTCAGCACGTTCTTGCGGGAGTCGAAGTTCTGCGCCTCGACCTGAGCCTGGGCAGAGGCGATCGCGCCGGTGACCCGCTTGTTCTCGATCGGCACGTCGTCGGGAACCTTGAGGGTGGTCAGTACCCAGTCGACCCAGTCGGACTTGAACAGCCGCATCAGGTCGTCCTGCAGCGAGAGGTAGAACCGCGACTCGCCGGGGTCGCCCTGACGGCCGGAGCGACCGCGCAGCTGGTTGTCGATGCGGCGGGACTCGTGCCGCTCGGTGCCGATCACGTAGAGGCCGCCGAGCTCCTTGACCTCGTCGTGCTCGGCAGCGACCTGCGCCTTGATCTGCTCGACCATGGTCGGCCAGGCCGCTTCGTACTCCTCGCTGTTCTCGACGGGGTCGAGTCCCTGCTTGCGCAGCTCGAGGTCCGCGAGGAACTCGATCGAGCCACCGAGCATGATGTCGGTGCCTCGACCGGCCATGTTCGTGGCGACCGTGACGGCGCCCTTGTGACCGGCCTGCGCGACGATCTTCGCCTCGTCGGCGTGCTGCTTCGCGTTCAGGACGGAGTGCGGGACGCCGCGTCTCTTGAGCAGCTGGGAGAGGTGCTCGGACTTCTCGACCGAGGTCGTTCCGACGAGGACCGGCTGGCCCTTCTGGTTCCGCTCGGCGATGTCCTCGACGACCGCGTTGAACTTCGCCTCCTCGGTCCGGTAGACGAGGTCGGCCTGGTCGATGCGAGCCATCGGGCGGTTGGTCGGGATCGGCACCACGCCGAGCTTGTAGATCTTGTCGAACTCCGAGGCCTCGGTCATGGCCGTACCGGTCATGCCGCCGAGCTTCTCGTAGAGCCGGAAGTAGTTCTGGAGCGTGATCGTCGCGAGCGTCTGGTACTCCTCGCGGATCTCCACGCCCTCCTTGGCCTCGATCGCCTGGTGCAGGCCCTCGTTGTAGCGACGGCCCTGAAGCATGCGGCCGGTGTGCTCGTCGACGATGAGCACCTCGCCGTTCATCACGACGTACTCCTTGTCGTGACGGAACAGCTCCTTGGCCTTGATCGAGTTGTTCATGAACGAGATCAGCGGCGTGTTGACCGAGTCGTAGAGGTTGTCGATGCCGAGGTAGTCCTCGACCTTGGTGATCCCCGGCTCGAGCACCGAGATGGTGCGCTTCTTCTCGTCGACCTCGTAGTCGACGTCCTTGACCATGCTCCGCGCGATCGCCGCGAACTCGGTGTACCACTTCACCTCGTCCTGCGTCGGACCGGAGATGATCAGCGGGGTGCGGGCCTCGTCGATCAGGATGGAGTCGACCTCGTCGACGATCGCGAAATAGTGGCCGCGCTGCACGCACTCCTCGATGGAGCTCGCCATGTTGTCGCGCAGGTAGTCGAAGCCGAACTCGTTGTTCGTGCCGTAGGTGACGTCGGCGGCGTACGCCACGCGTCGCTCGTCGGGCCGCATCTCGGGAACGATGACACCGGTGGTCAGACCGAGGAAGTGGTAGACCCGGCCCATCCACTCGGCGTGGTACTTGGCCAGGTAGTCGTTGACGGTGACCACGTGGACGCCCTTGCCCGTCAGCGCGTTCAGGTACGTCGGAAGGGTGGCCACGAGCGTCTTGCCCTCACCGGTCTTCATCTCGGCGATGTTGCCGAGGTGGAGTGCCGCGCCGCCCATGACCTGCACGTCGAAGTGACGCTGGCCCAGGACCCTCTTGGCTGCCTCGCGCACGGTCGCGAACGCTTCCGGCATCAGGTCGTCGAGCGTCTCCCCCGCCTCGAGCCGCTCCTTGAACTGGGCGGTCTGGCCCTGGAGCTCCCCGTCGGTCATCGCGACGAAGTCATCCTCGATGGCGTTGACGGCGCGCGCGATCGACTCCAGCTGACGCAGGATCTTGCCCTCACCGATGCGAAGGATCTTGTCGAGAATGGCAGGCACGAGAGTCGGCTCCAGTAATAGTGGTCTGCGGTCTTGCGTTGCTGTCGCCCGAGAAAGCGGCCCCGGGCTGAGTCGGGGAGGCAGCCAGCCTACGGCGGGCACCGGCCCCATCCTACCGAGCCGGCGGAAGTCGGGCTTGGCGTGCGGGGTTCAGCCCGCCGGAGCGGGACCGGTGGAACCGCGCACGACGAGCTCCGCGTCGAAGAGGTACTCCCCTTGCGCACCGTCGTGACCGGTGATCGCGTCGACCAGCGCCTGTACGGCCGACTGCGCCATCGGCGCCACCGGCTGCCGAACGGTCGTGAGCGGAGGGTCGGTGAAGGCCATCAGCGGCGAGTCGTCATACCCCACCACGGAGAGATCTCGCGGGACATCGAGACCGCGGGCTCTCGCAGCTCGCACCGAGCCGAGGGCCATGAGGTCGGAGCCACAGATGACGGCCGTGACCCCGGCGTCGAGCAGGCGGGCCGTGGCGACGTGGCCGCCCTCGACCGAGAACATGGTGTACTCCTCGAACCCCTTGATGCGCGGGTCGGCGGCCATCGCGGCTCGGAACGCGTTGACCTTGCGCTCGACCGGCACGAAGCGCGCCGGACCCACCGCGAGGCCGAACCGGGTGTGGCCGAGAGCGGCGAGGTGGCTCACGGCCGTGCCGACCGCCGCGCCGTCGTCGGTGGAGATGCACGGCACGGAGATCTCGGCGCGGGTGCCGTTGACGAACACGATCGGCAGGCCGCGGTCCACGAGCGCGTGGTAGCGGGACGGGTCGGCCGTCGAGTCGGCGTGGAGGCCGGAGATGAAGATGATCCCCGCCACGCCTCGGGCGAGCAGCATCTCGACGTACTCGTCCTCGGTCACGCCACCGGGCGTCTGGGTGCAGAGCACCGGGGTGTAGCCGTGCCCGGCGAGGCCTGACTCGATCAGCTGCGCGAACGCGGGAAAGATCGGGTTCACCAGCTCGGGCACGACCAGGCCGACCAGGCCGGCGCTCGTCGACCGCAGGGCGGCCGGCCGCTCGTAGCCGAGCACGTCGAGCGCGGTCAGCACCTGCAGGCGGGTCTCCTGTCCGACACCGGGCTTGCCGTTGAGGACACGCGACACGGTCGCCTCGCTCACGCCTGCCTGGGCGGCGACATCGTGGAGCCGGGGTCGTCTCATGTCAGGGACCTTAGTCCTCTTTATTGCAACTTCGCAGCAAGAACTTTCATAGCCTTCCAAACCTTGCAATCAGGGTGTTAGGTTACGCGCAGTCCATCACCGCCAAAGGAGACATTTCGATGCGACGCTTAGCAAAGGCCGGCGCCCTCGTGGCGGCCGTCAGCCTGTTGGCCACCGCCTGTGGATCGGGCGACAACGGCAACGAGACCGACACGAAGAGCGCGCCGGCGCCTGACAAGGTCTCCGGCTCCCTCACCTGGTGGGACACCTCGGACCCGACGAACGAGGGCCCCGCTTTCGACGAGCTCATCAAGAAGTTCGAGCAGAAGTACCCGCAGGTCAAGATCAACCACCAGATGGTTCCGTTCGGCGAGGCGCAGAACAAGTTCAAGACCGCCGCCGAGGCCAAGAGCGGCGCTCCGGACATCCTCCGCGCCGAGGTCGCCTGGGTGCCGGAGTTCGCGTCGCTGGGCTACCTTTACGCCCTTGACGGCACCGACGCTCTGAAGGACAAGAGCGACTACCTCGAGACCCCGCTGTCCTCCGACGTCTACGAGGGCAAGACCTACGGCGTCCCGCAGGTGACGGACTCCCTGGCACTGCTCTACAACAAGAAGCTCTTCGAGAAGGCCGGCATCGACTCGCCGCCCACCACCTGGGCCGAGGTCGAGGAGGACGCCAAGCTGCTGAAGTCCAAGGCCAAGGTCGACGGCATCTTCCTCAACCCGCAGGGCTACTTCCTGCTGCCGTTCATGTACGGCGAGGGTGGCGACATGGTCGACCCCGACGCCAAGCAGATCGTCGTCAACTCCGACGCGAACGTGAAGGGCGTCTCCGAGGCCCAGAAGCTCATCAAGAGCGGCGCATCGGTGAAGCCGCCGGCGTCCGACGCTTACCCCGCGATGATGACCGCCTTCACCGAGGGCAAGGTCGGCATGATCATCAACGGTCCCTGGGAGGTCAACAACATCCGCAACGCCAAGGACTTCGGCGGCATCGAGAACCTCGGCATCGCCGCGGTCCCGGCCGGCTCGAAGACCGCCGGCGCTCCTGTGGGTGGCCACAACTACGTGGTGTGGTCGGGCATGGACTCCGCCAAGGCCGACGCCGCGGTGGCGTTCATCAACTTCATGAACTCCGCCGAGTCGCAGGCTTTCCTCGCTGACAAGCTCGGCCTGCTGCCGACCCGCACGTCTGCCTACGACATCGACTCGGTCAAGAACAACCCGGTGATCTCCGCGTTCAAGCCCGTGGTTGACGCAGCCGTCGCCCGTCCGTGGATTCCGGAGGGTGGTCAGTTCTTCGCCGCGCTCGACACGATGGCCGTCGAGACGATGGTGCAGGGCCAGGACCCGAAGGCCGCCCTCGACAAGGCAGCCAAGACCTACAAGGCCGAGGTCGTTCCCGACTACAGCCTGAAGTGACATCTGCACAAACCGTGAGATAGTCCCGGGGGCCGCATCCGAGTCGGGTGCGGTCCCCGTCTCGTCCGAAGAGGAGCTTTCATGCCGATCGACACCGGGACGCTGCCGGAGGCCCAGCCCCGGGCGCCCGAGCCCCTGCCCGAGGGCCAGCCGCGGCCACAGGGCCGTCTCAGAACGATGGCCTCGCGCCACTGGTACGCCTGGGCGATGGTGCTGCCCGTCGTCGTCGTGCTCGGGGTGCTCGTGCTCTACCCCCTCGCCCGGGGCGTCTACATCAGCTTCACCGACCTCACCGAGTCCAACCAGCGCGCCGAGGTGTGCACCAAGACCCTCGGGGGCGGGGAGGACTGCCACACGAACCCGAAGGCTGCGAAGTTCGTCGGAGTCGACAACTACGTCGACATCCTGAGCGGCAAGAAGGGCCACTTCTGGCTGCAGTTCACCAACACGATGGTGTGGACCACCGTCGGTGTGTTCTTCCACTACACGATCGGCCTGGGGCTCGCCGTCCTGCTCAACCGGCGAGTGCGCGGTCGAGGGTTGTACCGGGTGCTGCTGATCGTGCCGTGGGCCGTGCCCGCGTTCGTCAGCGCCTTCGCGTGGAAGTTCATCTTCAACGAGCGCAACGGGATCGCGAACGTCGTGCTGAAGACCTTCGGCCTCGACCCGGTGCAGTGGTTCGGGGACCGGTGGACCTCGATGTTCACCGCGATCGTGACCAACGTCTGGCTCGGCGTCCCGTTCATGATGGTGGCGCTGCTCGGCGGCATGCAGTCGATCTCCGCCGACCTCTACGAGGCTGCAGAGATGGACGGTGCCAGCCCGTGGCAGCGGTTCGTCAACGTGACGCTTCCCGGACTGCGTCCAGTCAGCGCGACCGTGATCCTGCTCGGCGTGATCTGGACCTTCAACATGTTCCCGATCATCTTCCTCGTCACCGGCGGCCAACCCGCAGGTCAGACCGAGATCCTCGTGACCGGGGCTTTCCGCGCCGCCTTCGAGGGCATCCGGCAGTACGCGCTGGCCTCGGCCTACGGCGTGCTGATCCTGTCGATGCTGCTCGTCTTCGGCGTCGCCTACCGCAAGATGCTCAGCCGACAGGGAGAGGTGTGGTGACCCATGGCTGCCGTTGACCACAAGCGAAGCACCGGATCGTCGATCCTCCTGCATGCCACCTTGGTCGTGGCGAGTGCGATCGCGCTGTTCCCCGTGCTGTGGGTTCTCGCCTCCTCGTTCAAGCCCGCGAACCGGATCCTCTCGAGCGACATCAAGCTCATCGACCACCCGACGCTGGAGAACTACCGGCACGTGCTGACCCAGACGGAGTTTCCGACCTGGTTCATGAACTCCGTCATCACAGCCGCCTTCACGATGCTCTTCGGCGTGTTCATGGCGGCGTCGGCCGGTTATGCGCTCAGCCGGTTCAACTTCCCCGGTCGCCGGTCGTTGATGTGGACCTTCCTGATCACGCAGATGTTCCCGGTGGCGATCCTGATCGTGCCGATCTACACCATCATGGCGAGCCTCGGCCTGATCAACACGTTGACCTCGCTGGTGATCGCCTACTGCACAGTGGCGGTCCCGTTCTGCACCTGGATGCTCAAGGGGTACTTCGACACCATCCCCCGTGACCTCGACGAGGCCGCCTCCCTCGACGGGCTCGGGCCCTTCCGGACGTTCTGGCGGGTGATCCTGCCCCTGGCCCGCCCGGGCCTGGCGGTGACGGCGTTCTACACGTTCCTCACGGCTTGGGGCGAGGTCGCCTACGCCTCGGCGTTCCTGCAGACAAACGACAAGTTCACGCTCGGTTACGGCCTGCAGACGTTCGTGCCGCGGTTCAACCAGCGGTGGGAGTACCTCACCCCGTCGGCGATCCTGATCATGATCCCTGCGGCGCTCGTGTTCATGCTCGCCCAGCGGCACCTGGTCAGCGGGTTGGCGGCGGGAGCCACCAAGGGCTGACCCGGCGCCGGCTACGGCTCCAGCTCCACCGACAGTGGCTCCGCGAGGTCTCCTCGCGGAGCCACTGTGATGTCGGAGAGGTCCAGCCAGCTCGCGAGGCTCCGGAGCTCGTCGGCCAGCTCCGCCGCGGTGTCGGCCGGGGCGCCGGGCTCGGAGAAGGCCGCGCGTACAGAGAGCACCCCGGTCCTGCGGTCGGCCTTGAGGTCCACCCGGCCGACGATCTGGTCACGCAGCAGGAACGGCAGCACGTAGTAGCCGTGCACCCGCTTGTGCTCGGGCACGTAGATCTCGATGCGGTAGTGGAAGTCGAACAGCTGTTCCGTGCGGGCGCGCTCCCACACCACCGGGTCGAACGGGCTCAGCAGCGCCCGGGCGTCCACCCGCCTGGGGATCTTGGCGTCCTGGTGGAGGTACGCCGGACGGTTCCAGCCCTCCACCTGCACCGGCACCAGCTCACCGGACTCGACGAGCGAGGAGACCGCCGGCTTGACCAGGTCGTTGTGCATCCGGAAGTAGTCGCGGAGGTCGGCGGCGGTGGCGACGCCGTGAGCAGCCGCCGCTCGTCGTACCAGCTCGCGTGCGGCCTCCTCCAGTGAGGGCGTCGGTGCGTGCAGGTGCTGAGGCGGGATGACGTGCTCGGGCAGGTCGTAGAGCCGTTCGAACTGCGACGTGCGACCGGCGACGGCGAGCTCGCCGGCGAGGAAGAGGTACTCCAGGGCCTTCTTGGTCTCCGACCAGTTCCAGCCCCAGTGCTCCTTCGCACGCGGCAGCCCGTCGTCGAGGTCCCGGGAGGTGGACGGGCCGCGCTCGGCGATCTCCGCCTTCAGGGAGGCGACCAGCTCACGCCGCTCGGGAAGGCCCATCCAGGTGTGTCCCCGCTCCTTGTAGCGGTGCATCCGGTGCCGCATGTGCGGCCACAGGTCGACGGGCATGAACGCGGCTACGTGCGCCCAGTACTCCACGATCCGGCGTGGGCTGCGCTCTGCCGCCCGGTGCAGGAGATCGAGGTCGTAGGGGCCCATCCGCGAGAACAACGGCATGTAGTGGGCGCGCTGCAGCACGTTGACCGAGTCGATCTGGAGCACCGCCGTACGAGCAAGGGTTCTCGTGAACGTGCGCATCGTGGGCACTGCATGGCGGGGGTCGCGGAACCCCTGGGCTGCGAGCGCGATCCGACGCGCCTGCGAACGGCTGAGAGAGCCCGACACCGCCCGTGCGTTCGACATGGACGAAACTATGCCGCAGACCACCGACAAACTCGCGTGGCCGAGGGCGGATCAGGGGATGTCGAGCAGCTTCTCTCGCACCGCGTACATCACGGCCTCCATCCGGGAGTGCAGCTGCAGCTTCTCGAGGATGTTGCGCACGTGGTTCTTCACGGTGTTCTCGCTGATGAACAGCCGCTTGGCGATCTCGCGGTTGTTGAGGCCCTGGGCCACCAGCTTGAGCACCTCGAGCTCGCGGTCGGTCAGTCGCGGGGTCGGCACCTGCTGCCGGTCGGAGCGCGTCATCTGCTTGAACTCGTCGAGCAGCTTGACCGCCATCGACGGGCTGATCAGCGACTGGCCGTCGGCGACGACGCGGATCGCCTGGGCGACCTCGTCGATCGAGGAGTCCTTGAGGAGGTAGCCCGAGGCGCCGTTCTTGACGGCGTCGTACAGGTCCGCCTCCTCGTCGCTGACGGTCAGCATGATGATCTTCGCCGACGGCGCGACGTCCTTGATCGACGCGCAGGCCTCGATGCCGGAGCGCTTCGGCATCCGGACGTCCATGAGCACCACGTCGGGGACGGTCGTGGCCGCGAGCTCGGTCGCGGCCACGCCGTCTCCTGCCTCACCCACGACCTCGATGTCCTCCTCGACCCCGAGCAGCATGGTGAGCCCACGACGGAAGAGCTCCTGGTCGTCGACGACCGCCACGCGGATCGGCTCGCCGGGGTTCAGGCGCTGCTCAGATTCGGACACCCTCCGATCATGTCATGGGGTAGCACACGATGGGACGAAAAACAGGCAACCAAGCGGGTGGTGCCTCAGCCCGGAGGGAGTTCCAGGGAGATCACGCCGTAGTCATACCCGTGACGACGGTAGACCACCGACGGACGCTCGCTCTCCTTGTCCACGAAGAGGAAGAAGTCGTGTCCGACGAGCTCCATCTCGTAGAGCGCCTGGTCCAGCGTCATCGGCTCCGCGGAGTGGGTCTTCTCCCTGACCACGAGGGGGCCGTCACCCATCACGGTGATCGGGCCGATCCGGCGCTGACCGCCTTCGGCCTCCTGGGACACGTCGGTGCCGGTGTTCGGCTCGGGCTCGATGCCGGCGAGCGCCTGTCCGACCGAGACCGGAGTACGTCGGCCGCGGTGCACCCGGCGCCGGTCGGCGGCGCGCCGCATCTGGGCGACCATCTTGTCCATGGCCACGTCGAGGGCGGCCATCTTGTCCTCCGCGGCGGCCTCGGCGCGGACCACCGGGCCCCTGGAGAAGGCAGTCAGCTCGACGCGCACGGCACGGTCCTGCTGGCGGGGGTTGCGCTCCTTGTCGACCTCGACCTCGACCCGGATGATGCGGTGGTCATGCTTCTCCAACCGGGTGAGCTTCTCCTCGACGTGACTGCGAAATCGGTCCGACACGTCCATGTGCCGACACTTGACGACGATTTCCACGGCAAACCTCCCGGCTGTCTCGGTGAACACGTCACCTGTGGTTTGTTGACCACCACGAAGCGGTGGCCGTTGAGATGGAGATCCGTCCGGCCGACCTGGTCTTCGACCCCACAACCGCCTGCTGAGGTGCTCGCAGCTTCTCCGCCACTAATGACCTTCTCCCGTGATCGCGTCGTATCTGACGCCGCGGACGGGGCAGGACTTACTTCTAAGCCGCACCGTGATCGGCGGTCACCGCCGGGCTGAGAGTCCGAGGACTCCCCTGGCAGTGGCGCCTTACGTGGACCGTTTCGCCTGCGACTGGCATCGGCTAACCGAAGGACGCCTGCACTCAGCACAACCGCAGGGGCTGCGCTCGGCCGGATCCCTTCGGTGCAACCACGGACCCGGACGGACTCCATGACTAGACGCTAGTCGGCCCCGGCACAAAAGGGTAGTGAAGCCACGCGATTTGCCCGCTCACGTGCGGCTTTACTGAAGGTCGGTGTGAACCAGTGGTCTGGGGAAGTTCCGCCGGGTCGCCGCCACGGTCGAGATGCCCGCCACCGCGACTCCGGCTGCCTCGAGGGCGCGTTGGGCCTCGCGCACAGTGGCCCCGGTCGTGATCACGTCGTCCACGACGACCACGAACGGTGCCGGTGCTGTCGCTGTGAACCGCATGGCGCGGTGCTGAGGGCACGACATCGTCCCGGCCAGGTTGAGCGCGCGGTCGGCCGCGCCCAGTCCGGCCTGGTCCGCGGCCGCAGCAGCGCTCCGCAGCAGGCGTACGGCGGAGGCCTGCACGCCGACGCCGCGAAGCCGCCCGGCTGCTCGGAGGGTGATGCGCAGCAGCGGGTCATGGCCCCGCCGGCGCACCACCGCGGACCTCGAAGGGACCGGCACGAGCACGACCCGGGCGGGCTGCCACCCCCGGGAGCAGGCGGAGGACGGTGATCCTCCGAGGGCGGCGAGCACGGAGATCGCGAGGAGGTCGCCGAGGGGGCGCGCCAGCGCGAACTGGCCACGCTCCTTGTGGGCGTTGACCAGCAGCTTGAGCGGTCCGTCGTACTCCCCTACAGCGACGGGTCGCGCAAGCCCCGGCGGTGGTGGGCTCGGCCAGGAGGTCGTCGCCGTCCGAGGCAGGGAACGGTCGCACGGGCCGCACAGCAGACGCCCGGGTCTGCCGCAGACCACACAGCGGCTGCCCAGCATCAGGTCGAGGAACGCGTCCCGCATCCGTCCAGGGTGCGGTCCCGGACGGCGGCCTTTCGCCTCGGCGGCCCGACCTGTGCAAGCGGTGGTGTCGCGCCGGGATGTGGACGTGGATCGGTCAGCCGACGAACGTGGGCACGAGCATGGGGCCGCCCACGTCCGCCTCGTTCCACTGGCCGTCGGCCCCCAGCTCGAAGAGGTCGCCGTGGGCGCTGCCGACGAAGAGTGGTGTGCCCGGTGACGGGGAGGCGACGAGACGCACCGCGCGACGGCGGAAGATCTCGGCGGTGCTGTCCACGTCGGGAAGGGCCGTGGAGCCGTCCACGAGAGCCAGCAGGACCTGGGAGGACTCAGGCGTGGGTCCGGTCAGGACCGCGAGACTCCCCGGGCTGCGCCACGCCAGGTCGCGGATCTCGTCGACGCCGCCCTGGGCGAGCGGGAGGTCGACCGCAGGAGTGAGGCCGCGAGCCCTCCCGGTGCCCGTCCGCAGCACCCGGGAGATCACGAGACGGTCCCCCGTCTTGCCCTTCACCACAGCCACCAGGCGGGTCCCGTCACGGGAGACGACGAAGCGGCTGACGTCCTTGTCCTCGAGGCCGGGAGCGTCGATCCGGGTGACGACGCCGTTCTTCACGATGTTCACTGCAGCGCCCCTGGCGGTGTTGTCCACCACCCACAGCTCGTCGAAGACGTCCCAGCCGGGACGGAGCACGTCGGTCCCGCCGGAGTACACGATCTTGGTCTCTCGCGGGTCGGGCAGGTTGTCGCCGTTCCGTCCGCGAGGCGCGAGCACGACCGTCCTGCCGTCGTCGGTCACCCCCGCGACGTTCTCCGCCTCGAGGTCGACCGCGATGTCGCGCAGCCGGTAGTCCTGGGCGCCGAAACGGCCCACGACCTCGCCGCCCTCGGTCCCGACGGCGAGGACCTTGTTCTCGCGGATACCGAAGAGCTCCTGGGAGGCCCAGTGGATCGACGGGTCGAACTCCGCCCAGGACTTCACGCTCTGCGGGCTGCCGGCCCCCGGGATATCGATCGGCGACCCGTCGACGGTGACCCGCATCGACTCCACGCCTGTCACCTGGCGAAGCGTCCAAGCCAGCTGCGCGAGCGCCATCTGGCGGTCCTCGGCGCGAAGCTGGAGGAGCTGCTTGCTCAGGTCGACCTGGGCCACGCCGTCCTGCGAGACCGGCACGGACAGGACGTACTCCGTGCCGCCGGGGATGAACGTCCGGAGCACGCCGTCCAGGCTCGGGTCCGGGCCCCGCAGCAGCCGGCGCACGAGCATGGTCGCGGCCTGTTCTCCCCGGGGCTGGTAGGTGGGCTCGGGAACGAGCACCCGGGCCGTGGGGTCGAAGAAATAGACGAAGAACTGCTGGTAGCGCGTCTCGAAGTGGGTCCGCGGGATGAGGAGGGCGTCAGGGGGGTTGCTGATCCGCCACTCCCCCCGGTCGCGCACGAGCTTCAGGGCGTACTGCAGACCCTGCGCGCCCCCGACCGTCCCCCGCCACGTGCCCCGTTCGTCGAGCTTGAAGGTTCCGGCTAGGCCAACCGCGACGTCGTCCTTCTTGGCGGTGACGAGCTTGGATCCGTAGATCACCGTGCCCTTCTCCGGGAGCCAGCCGGTCTTCGCCTGGTCCGTCAGGAACTTGCGGGCGATGGCCGTGGACTGCGGCGACGCCTGCATGGCCAGCAGCCAGTCCTGCACGATCTCGAGCGGCGACGACCCTGCGCGAGGGCCGGACGGCGTGTAGTCGAAGGAGCCGTCTCCCTGCGCGACCGGCTCCGCACCGGGCTGGGTGGTGACGGTCCCCGCGTGGGGCAGGCTCACGCAGCCACCGAGCAACGCCATCGCGAGGACCGGGAGAAGCAGCCGCAACACCCGGGCCCTCATGCCGTGCCCGCCCGCTCGTCGTGCGGCAGTGTGCTGGAGGGCTGCCGCCGGACGTCGGCCGGCACCAGCGGCAACGGGCTCGTCGTCAGCGGGTCTCCGGCCCGGCGGGGCAGCGTGAGGCGGAACTGCGCGCCCCTGCCGGGCTCGCCCCAGGCCTGGAGCCACCCGCCGTGCAGGTGCGCGTCCTCCAGGGAGATGGCGAGGCCGAGGCCGGTGCCACCGGTGGTGCGGGCTCGCGCCGGGTCCGCGCGCCAGAAGCGGTTGAAGACCATCCGCGCCTCCCCCTCGTCGAGGCCGACGCCGTGGTCGCGTACGGCGAGAGCGGCGGCGTCCTCGCCGGCGCCGAGCAGGATCTCCACGTCCCGGCCCTCGGCATGGTCGATGGCGTTGGACACGAGGTTGCGCACGATGCGCTCCACGCGTCGCACGTCTGCCTCGGCGACGCAGGGCCGATGCGGGTCGTGCACCACCACTCGGACCCCGCGCTGCTGTGCCAGCGGCATGGTGGACTCCGCGACCCGGTAGGCGAGGTCGACGAGGTTGACGTCCTCGAGGTCGAGGGCCGCGGCTCCGGCGTCGAAGCGACTGATCTCGAGCAAATCCGTGAGCAGCAGCTCGAAGCGGTCGAGCTCCTTCTGCAGCAGCTCGGCCGAGCGGGCGGTAGCCGGGTCGAAGCGGTCGCGGGCGTCGTACAGCACGTCACCGGCCATGCGCACCGTCGTCAACGGGGTCCGCAGCTCATGTGAGACGTCGGAGACGAATCGCCGTTGCACCCGGGAGAGCTCCTCGAGCTGGCGGATCTGCTTCTGGAGGCTCGCGGCCATCTGGTTGAACGACGTGCCGAGGCGGGCGATGTCGTCGTCGCCCCTCACCTGCATGCGCTCCTCGAGGCGACCTGACGCGAGACGCTCGGCGACGCGGCGCGCCAGCCGCACGGGCGTGACCACCTGCCGGGTGACCAGCCAGGTGACCCCGCCGACGAGGAGGAGCAGCAGGGCGCCGCCGGTGAGCAGGGCACGGCGCACAAGACTCAGCGTCTGCTCCTCCTCCGTCATCGGGAAGAGGTAGTAGAGCGTGTAGGTGGCGCCGTCGCTCGGCACCTCGACCTGCGAGCCGGCCACGATGCCGGGCACGTCGCGCCTGCCGGTTCCGGACTCGTAGGCGATCGTGGAGTAGGTCCACGACGTGCCGGAGGTGCCCTCCACGACGTCGCGCAGGCGACTCGGGATGCTCGAGGTGAGCACGTCCGGTGACTTGAACGTCCCACCGGTGGCCTGACCGTCGCCGGTCATGGTCCCGTCACCGCCGACTCCGCCGGCGCCTGCGACAGGTCCGTCCACCGGGCCGTCGAGGACCACGTCGTACCCCTGGACGTCACCGCGCGCGACCATGCCGGCGACGAGCTGGCCGAGCTGGGCGGTGGAGTCGAACTCGGTGCCCGGCGCGCCCTCGAGCCGGCTCTGGGCGTCGTAGGCGCCGCGGGTGGCCTCCGCCACGGAGGTGTTCGTCTTGCCGGCCACCAGCCCGTCGGTGATCTGGCGCATGAGCACCCAGCCGACCAGGGTCACGACGACCGCTGACAGCACCAGCGTGCTGATGACGACCCGTGCCTGGATCGAGCGCTGCCAGAAGGTCGCGGCCCTGCGAAGGGGCGCCACGTGGGTCATCGCTGTGTCATCGCTGTGTCATCGACGAGGCCTAGGAGGTGCCGGCCTTGTACCCGACACCCCTCACCGTGACGACGATCTGGGGGTTCTCGGGGTCGTGCTCGACCTTCGACCGCAGCCGCTGCACGTGCACGTTGACGAGCCGGGTGTCTGCGGCGTGTCGGTAGCCCCAGACCTGCTCGAGGAGCACCTCTCGGGTGAAGACCTGCCACGGCTTGCGCGCGAGGCACACGAGGAGGTCGAACTCGAGCGGAGTGAGCGCGATCGGCTCGCCGTCACGGGTCACGGAGTGGCCGGCGACGTCGATGACGAGGTCGCCCACCTTGATCGTCTCCGGGGCGGCGTCGTCGTGACGCCGCACCCGGGCCCGGATCCGGGCCACGAGCTCCTTCGGCTTGAACGGTTTCGCGACGTAGTCGTCGGCCCCTGACTCGAGGCCGACGACCACGTCGATGGTGTCGCTCTTGGCCGTGAGCATCACGATCGGCACGCCGGACTCGGCGCGGATCTCACGGCAGACGTCGATCCCGTCCTTGCCCGGGAGCATCAGGTCGAGGAGCACCACGTCGGGCCGGAACTCCCGGAACTCCGAGAGCGCCTGGTCGCCGGTGGCGCACACCCGAGGGTCGAACCCCTCGTTGCGGAGCACGATGGTGAGCATCTCCGCGAGCGCGGCGTCGTCGTCGACGACGAGGACCCGCCCCCGGTTCCCCTGCTCAGCCATCGTGGCCATCCCGGTCCCTGCTCCTCCTGTCCGACCGGTCCGATCAGTACCGGTAGTGGTCGGACTTGTACGGACCCTCCACGGAGATACCGAGGTAGTCGGCCTGGTCGGACGTGAGCTCGGTGAGCTTCACACCGAGCGCCTCGAGGTGGAGCCGTGCGACCTCCTCGTCGAGGTGCTTGGGCAGCGTGTAGACGCCGACTGGGTACTCGTCGGTCTTGGTGTAGAGCTCAATCTGCGCGAGCACCTGGTTGGTGAAGGAGTTCGACATCACGAACGACGGGTGGCCGGTGGCGTTCCCGAGGTTCATCAAGCGGCCCTCGGACAGGATGATCACCGAGTTCCCCTCCGGGAAGGTGAACACGTCCACCTGCGGCTTGACGGTCTTGCGGCTGATGCGGGGGAACTTCTCGAGCCCGGCCATGTCGATCTCGTTGTCGAAGTGGCCGATGTTTCCGACGATCGCCTGGTGCTTCATCCGGCGCATCTGGTCGACGGTCACGACGTCCTTGTTGCCGGTCGCGGTGATCACGATGTCGGCGACCGGGAGGACGTCCTCGAGGGTGGAGACCTGGTAGCCGTCCATCGCCGCCTGGAGGGCGCAGATCGGGTCGATCTCGGTCACGACGACACGTGCGCCCTGGCCACGCAGCGACTCGGCGCAGCCCTTGCCGACGTCGCCGTAGCCGCAGACGACCGCGACCTTGCCGCCGATGAGCACGTCGGTCGCGCGGTTGATGCCGTCGATGAGCGAGTGGCGGCAGCCGTACTTGTTGTCGAACTTGCTCTTGGTGACCGAGTCGTTGACGTTGATGGCCGGGAAGAGCAGCGAGCCTTCCTTCATCATGTCGTAGAGCCGGTGGACACCGGTGGTGGTCTCCTCGGTGACGCCCTTGATCTCGTTCGCGACGGCGGTCCAGCGGCCACCGTCCTCCGCGAGGGAGTCCGCGAGGGCCTTCAGGATGACCTTCTTCTCGGTGTTCTCCGTCGAGTCGGGCGAGTCGACCTGGCCGGTCTTCTCGGCCTCGACACCCATGTGCACGAACAGCGTGGCGTCACCGCCGTCGTCCAGGATCATGTTCGCGAACTGACCGTCGGGCCAGCGGAGGATCTGCTGAGTGCACCACCAGTACTCCTCGAGCGTCTCGCCCTTCCAGGCGAAGACCGGCACTCCGGCCGGGCTCTCCGGAGTGCCCTCGGGGCCCACCACGACCGCCGCGGCAGCATGGTCCTGGGTCGAGAAGATGTTGCAGGACGCCCAGCGCACCTCGGCACCGAGCGCGGTGAGGGTCTCGATCAGGACAGCGGTCTGGATCGTCATGTGCAGCGAGCCCGCGATCTTCGCTCCCGCCAGGGGCTTGGAGTCGGAGTAGCGCTCGCGCATTGCCATGAGGCCGGGCATCTCGTGCTCGGCCAGGGTGATCTCGGTCCGGCCGTAGTCGGCCAGGGACAGATCTGCAACCTTGAAATCCATGAACATCCTCATCTCGGGGGCAACTGCTCCAGACTACCGGGCACGCAGGCATACCCGTGCACCGTCGGGTTCGTGAGCCCTGCGCGCGTCCGGATGGCAGCCTACGAGAAGTCGGGCCGGGTCGCGGGGGCTCCGGTCAGTGGCTGACGGGAGCCGGTGGCTCGGGACGGGACTCCGGCACGTGCCCCTCCACGTAGATGTCCGGCTCGATGTAGATGACCTGGGCGGCCGGTTCCGCCTCGCGGATGGCGCGCTCCGCTGCGTCGATGCCGGCGGCCACAGCTGCTGCGTCGCTGTCGCGGCGAACGCCCACCTTCGCAGCCACGAGGAGCTCCTCCGGACCGAGGTGGAGGGTCTTCATATGGATCACCCGGTCGATGCCGGAGGTCTCCTCGAGCGCCGTACGGATCCTGCGCTGCGCCTCCGGCGTCGCTGACTCGCCCAGCAGGAGGCTCTTGGTCTCGAGGGCCAGCACGATGGCGACCGCGATCAGCAGGAGGCCGATCGCCGCGGTGCCCGCCACGTCCCAGTAGGCGCTCTCCGTGAGCAGTGTCAGGCCGACCCCGATGAGGGCGAAGAGGAGACCGAGGAGAGCTGCGAAGTCCTCGAGCAGGATGACCGGCAGCTCTGGGGCCTTGGCACGTCGGATGAACGCCGCCCAGGAGATGCTGCCGCGCACCTTGTTGGACTCCACGATGGCAGTGCGGAAGGAGAAGCTCTCCATGACGATCGCGCCGACCAGGACCACGATGGGCACCCACCACCAACGGCTGTCGAGTAGCTCGTTCGGCTCACCCGCGTGGGTGGCGTGGTACTTGTGGTAGGCCTCGTAGAGCGCGAACAGCCCGCCGACGGAGAACAGCACGATCGCGACGATGAAGGAGTAGACGTACCGCTCGCGCCCGTAGCCGAACGGATGCTCCGGGGTGGCCTCGCGCTTGGCCCGCTTCCCACCGAGGAGCAGGAGGACCTGGTTCCCGGAGTCGGCCACCGAGTGGATCGACTCCGCGAGCATCGAGGAGGAGCGGGTGAGCAGGAAGGCGATGAACTTCGTGACCGCGATGCCCAGGTTTGCGAAGAGTGCCGCCACGACCGCCTTGGTGCCTCCTTCGGCTGCCATGGAGATCCTTCCTGTCTTCGGTGGCCCCACGCAGGGGCAGGTCGGTTGAGAAGGGAACCCTAACCTGTGAGGCCGCCGTGCAGGTGGTCGAGTCCCACGCCCAGATAGGCGGCGGCGAAGGTTCCGGTGGCGAGGAGCGCGGCGTAGCGGGCTACCTCGTTGGAGGCGTCCGCGGTGACCGTCTCGACCCGGACGTCACGCTCCCGGGCCGCCGCGACCAGCCGGCCGCGCTGCTCGCGCACCGACGCATCGGACGAGCCGTCGTCGAGGATCATCAGGATCGGCCGCCGGTCGGCCGCGTCGGGGTCGCTGAGGTCGTCGTACGGAGCGGCGTAGGGGTCGGCGTCCGGGTCGGCGTAGGGGTCGGCGAACACGTCGCGCCGCCGCGCTGCCGAGATCACCGGCAGCAGATGCTCGGCATCCGCGGCGAGTGCGGCCCGACCGCTGGTCCGGCGGATCGACTCCGCCACGCGGCGTGCGGCACGGGCTGCGAGCACCGAACCGCCCCAGACCAGCGGCAGCGAGTCCGCGAGCGCGATCGCCAGCATCTTGGCGGGGTTGACCGCCAGGTCCTTGTACGGCGAGCACGAGATCGCCACGTCGTCGAGCGCGGTCGCGACTGCTTCCGGGTCGGTCTCGGGACCGAGGTCGAGCCGGTCGAGGAACTCGAGCATGACCACGGCGGTGGCCAGCTGGTCGCGGGTGTCGACCGGGAGCACCGTGCTGTGCCGGCCCTCGGCGTGCTCCGCGACGAGGCTGTGCTCGGGGCACGCGACGACGCACTGGCAGCCGCGGCGCACCGCCTCGGCGACTGCGGAGGCACTCTGTGAGTCACTGCCCTCGGGCGAGAGCACCACGACGAGGTCGAGCGAACCGGCCCATCCGGGAAGGCTCGGGCCGGGCCAGGCGACGAAAGGCACCGGGCACCACGGCTCCAGAACGGCGCGCAGCAGCCTCGAGTCGGGTCCAGCGGCGATGACGGCACGCGGACGGGCGTCCCCGGCTGCAGCGGCGACCGCGGCCTCGATCGCCTCAGCCGCTGCCCCGGCCTCCCGGCGAACCCTGGCTCCGGCCTCGGCCAGCGGCCGAAGCACGATGTCAGCCCGGGCGAGGGCCTCCTCGTCGTCGAGCCGGGACTCGTCGAAGAGCCGTGCCATCTCAGGCCTGCTCGGGACGGCGTGCCTCGTCCACGAGCAGCACGGGGATGTCGTCGCGGACAGGGTAGGCCAGCCCGCAGGAGCCGCACACGAGCTCCTGCGCCGCGTCGTCAGGGGTGAGCTTCCCGTGACAGTCCGGGCACACGATGATCTCGAGCAGGGCGGGGTTGAGGTTCATGCGTCTCTCCTGATCATGGCCAGCACGTCGTCGCGGACCTGCGTCATCGTGGCTTCGTCCTTGCCCTCTGCGTTCAGTCGCAGAAGCGGCTCGGTGTTGGACGGGCGGACATTGAACCACCAGGCGTCGTGGGCCACGGTGAGCCCGTCGAGGTGGTCGATCGAGACGTCCGGCCGGTCGGCGTACTCGGTCTCGATGCGACGCATCACCTCGGCCTGGTCGGCGACCGTCGAGTTGATCTCGCCCGAGGCGGCGTAGCGGGAGTACTCCGCGAGCAGGTCGGACAGCGGTCCGTCGTGCTCCGCGAGCGCCGCGAGGGCGTGGAGCGCCGCGAGCAGGCCGGAGTCGGCGCGCCAGAAGTCCCGGAAGTAGAAGTGGCCGGAGTGCTCGCCCCCGAACACCGCCCCGGTCTCCGCCATGGTCGCCTTGATGTACGAGTGGCCCACCCGGGTGCGAACCGGGGTGCCGCCCCGCTCCTCGACGATCTCGGGGACCGCCCGGGAGGTGATCAGGTTGTGGATCACCGTGGCGCCGGGGTGCTTCGCCAGCTCACGGGAGGCGATCAGGCCGGTGAGCACCGAGGGGTTGACCAGGTCGCCGCGCTCGTCGACGAGGAAACAGCGGTCGGCGTCGCCGTCGAAGGCCAGACCCACGTCGGCCCCGACCTCGACGACACGTGCCGCGAGGTCGGCCATGTTCTCCGGCTCGATCGGGTTGGCCTCGTGGTTGGGGAAGGTGCCGTCGAGCTCGAAGTACATCGGCACCAGCTCGACGTCCACGCGCCCCAGGACCGCCGGAACGGTGTGGCCGGCCATGCCGTTGCCGGCGTCCACGACAACCTTCAGCCGTCGGCCGCGCACCGGCGCCAGGGACAGCAGGTGGGTCGCGTAGTCCTCGAGTACGTCGCAGGTGGTGATGGCGCCGTCCGAAGCCGCCACACCTTCCCGGGCGCCTGCCGAGCTCTCACCGGAGGCCACGAGGTCACGGATCTCGGCGAGGCCGGTGTCGACACCGATCGGGACGGCCTTGGCGCGGCACATCTTGATGCCGTTGTACTGCGCGGGGTTGTGGCTCGCGGTGAACATCGCGCCGGGCATCTCGAGGTGGCCCGAGGCGAAGTAGAGCTCGTCGGTGGACGCGAGCCCGATCATGACCACGTCCGCCCCCGCCCTGGAGGCCCCCTCGGCGAAGGCCTGCGCCAGAGCCGGTGAGGAGGGCCGCATGTCGTGGCCGACGACGACCGACGCACCCGCGGCCCCGGTCACGGCGACGAACGCCGCCCCCGTGGACCGAGCCAGGTTCTCGTCGATCTGGTCGGGGACGGTGCCCCGCACGTCGTAGGCCTTGAAGACGGAGGAGAGGTTCGCCGGGTCCGTGGTCTCAGGCATGGCACGACCCTACCGTTCGCTCGTGGTCAGCTGTCGGGTGATCGGAGCACCCGGAGGTGTCCGCGCCGACCCACCTCGCGGCCGGTCTCCTGGGCGAGGCCGACGGCGTGCTCGGGACGGTCCTGCATCGGGGTCGGACGGGCCGCTTCGCGCACCGCGTCGGCGAGCGCGAGCAGGTCGTCGCTCGAGGGCCCGAGCGCGTCGGGGTCGGGCGCGAGACGCATGACCTCCCAGCCGCGTGGTGCACTGAGCCGCTCGCTGTGCGCGTCGCACAGGTCGTAGGCATGGGGCTCCGCGTAGGTGGCAAGCGGCCCCAGGACGGCGGTCTGGTCGGAGTAGACGTAGGTCAAGGTGGCCACTGCCGGGCGCCCGCAGGCGGTACGCGAACAGCGACGGGCAGAACTCACGAGGCAGACGGTACATCCTGGCCAGGCGGTCAGCGACTAGGCTCGCGGTCGTGGAGGCGACCCGACCCGACCGATGGCCCGTTCCGGGTCCCGTCGCAGGTCCTCGCCGCGGCTCCAGGCGTGATCGGCGGGGCCGTGGGATGCGCGGCCCCGCGGTGTTGGCCGGGCCACTCTCGCCGCGGGGCGTGCCGAGCACCCGGACCGCCCGGGAGGTCTTCGACGCCATCGTGCTCGGCGTCGTGAGGCGGCTCGAGGAGCGATGGCACGACGAGCTCGGTCTCATCGAGTTCGCCGTGGAGGAGGCGCCGATCGTCCCGGACGACTGGTCCGCCGACACCGTCCCGCTCGCCTCGCTCGTCCGCGGCACCGCGAGCACCCCCACCCGTCTCGTGCTGTTCCGCCGGCCCATCGAGCTGCGCTGCGAGAACCGTTCGGACCTCAACGCGCTCGTGCTCACGGTGCTCGTCGAGCAGGTCTCGGAGCTGCTGGGCCTACCTCCCGAGGAGATCGACCCGGGCTACGAGCCCGAGTAGGGAGGCGCGACGTCAGCCGGGCCGCTCAGTGGATCACCGGCACGACGACCGGACGCTTGAGGAACACCGGGAGCGGTCGCAGGGCGACCTGGGTCAAGGCGCCGTTGCCCTCGAGGGTGACTCCGCCGTAGACCCGGCCCTTGGCAGTCGTCACGACGACGTAGTCGGCTCCGCGCTTCGGTGACCAGGGCAGCGTGGCGTTGGCCGGGAGGTCGAGCTTGCCGGAGTCGACCTTCTCCCCCTTCGAGGAGTACGCCGCGATCTCTGCCGACCCGCCATGGGCCCCTCCCGTGAGGTGCACCGCGCCCGCCGTACCGCTGGGCAGCAGAGCCGCGGCCGGACCGTCGAGGGCCGCGAGCGCACCTGCGTAGGCGGCGTCGCCGGCGGAGCTCGACCGCACTGTGGCGGACACCGGCGCGGTGGACTGCAGCAGCACCCCGGAGGGGTCGGCGCCGATGGCCGACCCGAGGTCCGTGGTCAGCACCGCGCCCGGAGGGACGCGGAGCTCGGCCACACCGGTCGGGGCGAACGCGCCCGACTGACCCGAGACCCGGACGGTGACGAGCGCCTCCCTGTCGGCGGGGTTGGCGACGACGAGGGTACGACGGTCGGCCTTTCGTGGCAGGGGCCCGAGCCGGAGGACCCGGGAGACGTCGTCCTGGGGCGGGATCCACTCCTGGCCGGGCTCGGCACCCGCGTCGTCCGCGAAGGAGTCCGCCAGGGCCGCCACGACCCGGCCACGGGACGCCTCGACGTGGACGGCGAGCTCGTCGGACTTCGGAGCGACGTCGAGCAGGTCGATCGTTCGGACCTCGCCGGGGCGCAGGGTGATGCCCCGGGTCCCGACGCTGTCGACGACGCCGTCAGGGCCATGTGCGACCACGTCGACGACGGCGGGACCGGGGTCGACGTTCGTGAGCACGAGCTTCGACTGGTGGTCGAGGCCCGCACCCGCTCCGGTGAACCACCAGCGCGCGCGAGGCGGCAGGCACTCCTGCGTCGACACGGCGTCGCTGCCGCGCGCGCGGTCGACCTGGAACGTGCCCCGCCCCAGCGCCTCCGCGTCGACCGCCGACACCATCGTGGCCGAGCCAGCGTCGGGAGGGTCGATCTCGACGAGCTGGCCCCGGGGTGCCGCACCCACCGGCTTCGGCTTCTCGCCGACCGGCCCCGCGGTCACAGTGCCTCCGTGTGGGGCGTCCGGCAGGGGCGCCGCCATCGTGTCGGCCTCGGCCTCTCCGGACGTGGGTGCGCCGACACAGACGGTCTCGACCTGGTCGACGGGCACGGCCTCGGGGACAGCGGCCGGCTCCGGCTTCGCCTGGACCATCCCAGCAGCGAGAAGCAGCAGCACGGCCACGGCGACGAGCGCGGCGCCCACGAGCCCGGCGGGGTCGAGGGGACGGCGTTGGCGGGAACCCGCACGACGGGCGGCCCGGCGGCCGGGGGCGGGTGTGCTCATCGGCGGACCTTCCTGGTCGGGGCGGCAAGCACAACGGCGGCAATGAGGGCGGCGCCCTGCACGAGCAGCAACCACGGATGCAGGGACCCCGACGGCTCGGGGAGGGCCGACCGGTCCGGTTGGGCATCGAGCTGCCATGCCCTGGAGCCTGGCCGGAGGGCGCTCGCGGTGCTGAGACCACTCACCGAGTCGAGGTTGCCCACGAGGTCCGGATCGGTGGGCGGGGGCAGGTAGACGAAGGCGACGCCGTAGTGGCTCAGGCTCGTCACCTGGTCGGCTGAGGGCTGGGTCGCGAGGTCGCCGATGATGTTGGTGAGGCCCTTCTGCGCGGTCTCCGTCGGGGCGACCGTGTCGTCGCCGAGGCGCAGCCCCTCGCCACGAAGAAGCGTGTACAGCAGCTCGCCGTCCTTGCTCCGCACGACCAGGACACCGTCGTCGGGGTCGCGCAGTGCGGCGTCGGTCATGTACGTCGGCACCTGATGGGCCGGGCCACGGTCGAGCGGGCCGGTCACCCCGGTCCCGGCCCACCACACCAGGCCCGCCAGGGGCACCAGCAGCGCTCCCAGCACGACGACGAGACCCACGGGCTGTCGCCAGCCGAACGCCCGCCCGGAGAGCAGAGCGGTGATCCCGGTTGCCGCGACCGCAACCGCTGTGACGGCGGCCCCCTGGGCCAGCACGACCGGGAAGCCCGCCCACACACCTCGCGCGTCGAGGAGCACCGCAGCGGCGAGCGCGACCAGCACGACGACCCAGCTGGCCAGGACGACGGGGCGCGTGTTGCGCCGCACCAGAGCGGCGGCGGCAGCCACCGCCAGGCCGACCCCGATCCAGATCGGCGCCGCGCCCAGGCCACCGGCTGCGGGTCGCCCGGCGAGGAGGTCCCACAGGCCCAGGTCTGAGACGAGGTCGGCGGCGGGTAGCCCGGCCTCGGCGTACCAGGAGCCGGATCGCTCGGCCGTGAACCGCATCAGCGACCACGGGAGCAGGAGGACCGGGACCGCGCCGACCGCCACGGCGACAGGCCCCCAGGCTTGCGACGACGCCCAGGCGCTACGGTTCCGGGCGACACCGAGTCCGACCGCGACGCCCGCGAGGACGAGCGCGATCAGCCAGGCCACCGGAGCGAACGCGCTGAGCAGGGCAAGCAGCAAGGCGGTGCGCCAGGCCGCCCGCCACCGTCGGTCACGAGAGGTCGGCCCGGGCCGAGCAGCGTCGAGGGCGGGCGGTCCGCCGGGAGAGAGGTAGAGGGCAGCGTTCGCCACCCACGGCAGCACGACGACGGCGGCGACCGTGCCGAGCCTCCCCTGTCCGACCGCACCGGTGACGACCGGCAGGAGGCCGTACGCGACGGTGCCCCACAGCTGTGGCCAGCCGGGACCGATGAGTGTGCGGAGGAACCGGTGAGCCCCCCAGGCCGCGAGCGGGACACTCAGCAGGAAGAGGACGTCGACCACGAGCCACGCCTTGCCCAGGAACAGGGTGCCGACGACTGCGAGAGGCAGGAGGTACGGCGCCGCCGGCGCGTCCGAGCCGACCCCTCCCTGGTGCCAGCTCTCGAAGTAGAGCGACCACCACGCGGACTCCGATGGCGGGGCCGGAAGGAGCGCACCCCCCGACAGGAAGCCGCCTCCGAGAAGGCCGCGCGCACCCACGAGCGCGAGCAGCACGAGCACGGCGAAGACGCCGGCCGTCGGGCTCGAGACCAGCCTGGCCAGGAGGCCGTTGTCGGCGGTCAGGTTCTGCGCCTCCTCAGGCACCGGACCCGTCTCCGCGGCGGCCCTCGACGCCCGCCGCGCCGACGAGACGTCGGCCGCCTGGTGCACGACAGCGGTGGCGAGGTCCGACACGAAGTCGAGACCGTGCCGGTAGGGCAGCCACGGGGGCGCCAGGAGATGTCGGACCTCGCGCGGGGAGACCTTCGCCGTACGGCGTCTGGCCACGCGGCCGGCGATGATCCGGTCCGGCCGGACGTAGGTCGCAAGCAGCGCGACGATCTCGTCCAGGCTCTCTCGTGGAGCTCGCACGAGCAGCAGGCCGAGCGCACGCAGCAGGCTGCCGAGGACCAGCCGGATGAGCAGGAAGGGCAGTGCGAGAAGGGAGCAGTTGACCAGCAGCGTGTAAAGCGCGGCACGACGCCCGGCCCGGCGGTGGCCGCCGGTGACGGGGGTACGGCGGACGCCGCGGTGCGCCGCCTCGACGTGGAAGACCACCGCGTCGGGGACGACCATGGTGCGATGACCGGCCCGGGCCGCGCGCCACCCAAAGTCGAGGTCGTTGCCGAACATCGGCAACCGCCGGTCGAAGCCGCCTAGCTCGTCGAGGACCTCCCGGCGGACCAGCATCCCGGCCGAGTTCACCGCGAGCACGTCTCGGGTCCGGTCGTGCTGGCCCTGGTCGTACTCCCCCCGCTCGAGGCCGGTCTCCCGACGCCCGGTCCCGCTCATCGTGATCCCGACCTCGAGCAGACGGCGCAGGGAAGGCCACTCCCGCAGCTTGGGGCCGAGGATGGAGACCGACGGGTTCCGCTCCGCGGTCTCGAGCAGCCGTTCGAGGGCGTCGGGCGCCGGACGGCAGTCGTCGTGGAGCAGCCACACCCACTCCGGCTCGTCCGGGACTCCGGCGGCGGGAGGCAGGTGGCTCAGGCCGAGCGCCACTGCCTCGGGGTAGGTGGTTCGTGCGGGGGCGCCGATGATCGACTCGGCGCCGAGACTCGAGGTCAGCAGCTCCAGGGTCGCGTCGGCGCTACCTGTGTCGACAGCCAGGACCTGGTCGGGCTCACGGGTCTGGGACGAGAGGCCCTCGAGCACCGCCGGGAGCCACCGTGCGCCGTTGTGGCTGACCAGGAGCGCTGTAACCGTCACGGCGCCCAACCCTAGCCATCGGCCGCGCCGGTGCCGAACTCAGCCGAGAACTGCGACGGGCAGTGCGGTTCTCACCACACTGCCCGTTGTCGCGCTCAGACCGCCCGCTTCTTCAGCTTGCGGCGTTCGCGTTCGGAGAGACCGCCCCAGATGCCGAACCTCTCGTCGTTCTCGAGTGCGTACTCGAGGCACTCGTTCCGCACGTCGCAGGTGAGGCAGACCTTCTTGGCCTCTCTCGTCGAGCCGCCTTTCTCCGGGAAGAAGGCCTCTGGGTCGGTCTGCGCACACAACGCGCGCTCCTGCCACCCCAGTTCCTCTGCGTCCCCGTCGATCACGTAGAGCTCTCTCACGGCATTCCGCCCTTCGACCCGTGAGATCCTTCCCAGGACCCCCATTTGATTACCTGTGCTGTGAAGCACTGGCCTGACGCTAGTGGCATTCACTTCTCGATGTGACCGAAATGAAAAACACTGTTGAAATTACATGCCTGTCGCTGACGCGAAGTCAAGCCCACATCTGCTATAGCCCCAACACGCCCGGGAAGTTGACCCAAATGTGCCATTGCACCGGAAAGAGCCCGACATGAGTGCCCAAAACGCTGCTCATCAAACGGTCGAAAATGGAATTTTTCGAGCGGTCGTACTCTCGGGTGGAATCGGCGGCGCCCGCTTCATCTCGGGCCTCCTCCACCACCACGCGTCGGCGGGTTCGGCTTGTGAGGTGACGGTCGTGACCAACACGGCCGACGACATCTGGCTGCACGGGCTCAAGGTCTGTCCCGACCTCGACACCGTGATGTACACCCTCGGCGGCGGGATCGACACCGAGCGGGGCTGGGGACGGACGGACGAGACGTGGAACGTCAAGGAGGAGCTCGAGGCGTACGGCGTGGAGCCCACATGGTTCGGGCTCGGCGACCGTGACATCGCCACCCACCTGGTCAGGACCCAGATGCTCGAGGCCGGCTTCCCCCTGTCGTCGGTCACCGCGGCGCTGTGCAAGCGGTGGCAGCCCGGCGTGACGCTGCTCCCCATGACCGACGAGCGGGTGGAGACCCACGTCGCGGTCGACGACCCCGAGTCGCCCTCGGGACAGCGAGTCGTGCACTTCCAGGAGTACTGGGTGCGGATGCACGCCGAGGTCCCCGCGCGTGCCGTGGTGGCGGTCGGTGTCGACCAGGCCCGGCCCGCGCCAGGTGTGCTCGAAGCCATCGCGGCCGCGGACGTGGTGGTCGTGCCCCCGTCCAACCCGGTCGTCTCGGTCGGCACGATCCTGGCCGTGCCGGGCATCCGGGAGGCCCTCCAGAGCACCTCGGCGCCGGTGGTCGGCCTCTCCCCCATCGTGGCCGGCACCCATGTGCGCGGGATGGCGGCGCAGCTGCTCGCCGCGATCGGAGTGGAGACGAGTGCGGCAGCGGTGGCCGAGCACTACGGCGCACGTCGTACCGGTGGAGTGCTCGACGCGTGGCTGGTCGACGTCCGCGACGCGGACCAGGCCGCACGGGTCGAGGCAGCGGGGATCGACTGCCGTGCCGTCCCGCTGATGATGACCGACGTCGAGGCGACAGCCGCGATGGTCCGGGAGGCGTACACGCTCGTCGGCCTCGGCGCAGGGAGCACGACGCCGTGATCACCTGCCTGCCGGTCGAGGGCATCGGCGAGGTGGCCCGGGGCGACGACCTCGCCAAGCTGCTGGTGGCCGCCATCGACCTCCGGGACGGCGACGTGCTCGTGGTGACCAGCAAAGTGGTCAGCAAGGCCGAAGGACAGGTCGTCACCGGCGCGAGGGAGGAGGCCCTCGTCGGCGAGACCGACCGGGTCGTCGCGCGCCGCGGTCCCACGAGCATCGTGCGCACCCACCACGGTCTGGTGATGGCCGCGGCCGGCATCGACGCCTCCAACACCGTCCCCGGCACGCTCGTCCTCCTCCCCGTGGACCCGGATGCGTCGGCACGGGGGCTGCGAGCGGGGATCGCCGCCGACGGCGGTCCCAACGTGGCAGTCATCGTGAGCGACACGTCGGGACGCGCCTGGCGGACCGGGCAGACCGACATCGCGGTCGGCGCGGCGGGCATCGAGGTCCTCGACGACCACGCCGGCCGCGGCGACGGCTACGGCAACTCGCTGGCGGTGACCGCTCCCGCGCTGGCGGACGAGATCACGGCGGCCGCCGACCTGGTGACCGGCAAGCTGAGCCGGTCCCCTGCCGCGGTGGTCCGTGGGCTGGGGCGGCTGGTGCTGGCTCGGGGGGAGGACGGGCCCGGGGCCTCTGCGCTCGTCCGCCCGGAGGCGCAGGACATGTTCGGCCTCGGCGCGCGCGAGGCAGTGGTGCAGGCGGCCTCCAGGGTGGACCTCCGCGGCTTCGGCCAGCCGGCGGGGTCCGACCACCTCCGCGAGGTCCTCGAGCAGGTGTTGCCCGGAGCGACCGTGTCGACCGGCGCGGACATGGTCCACGTGGCCCTTCCGGCCGTCGCGAAGGTCGGCGAGCGCGGGCTCGGAGCTCTCGAGGAGCGGGCCTGCGCGGTCGCTTTCGGTCACGGGTGGACTCGACTCGTGCAGGAGTGCGATGAACGGTCGGCGGACGCCGTGCTCCGGTTCACCCCAGTGACTCCGTAGACTTCCCGCGACCGAGTCCCGTCGAAGAAGGTCGGTGTCGTGGCCAAGCCCAGCAAGCAGCAGGATCGTCGCGCTGTCGTCGAGCAGATGCGTCGAGAGCAGCAGCGCGCAGAGAAGAAGCGCACCTACATGCTGATCGCTGTGGTCGCCGTCGTGGCGCTGGTGATCATCGGCGCGGGCGCGTACCCGCTCATCAGTGACTCACGCAACAAGAGCAAGCTGGCCAAGCAGGACCTCGCCTCGCTCGGCGTGAGCGCCGCCGCGGCGAAGTGCACCGCCCCTGCGGCCGAGAACGCCAGCGGGAACAACGACCACCGCCCCGAGGGGTCGAACCTCGCCTACACCGACTCACCGCCCGCCACGGGTCCGCACTACCCGGTCACTGCTCCCATGACGCGGAAGTTCTACACCGCCGCGGACCGTCCTCAGCTCGGGTACCTCGTGCACAACCTCGAGCACGGCTACAGCATCCTCTGGTACGACCAGACCGTCGCCAAGGACGACAAGCAGCTCACCGCGGTGAAGGCCATCGCGGAGAAGTTCACCGGCACCGAGATGCAGGACAAGTTCATCGCGGCACCCTGGACGTCCGACGACGGTGATCCGTTCCCGAACGGCGCTCATGTCGCGCTCACGCACTGGTCGATGGGCGGCACGCAAGGAAACCCGAAGGGCCAGCACGGCATCACGCAGTACTGCGCGCAGCCGAGCGGCGAGGCCGTGAGCACCTTCGTGAAGGACTACCCGTACACCGACTCGCCCGAGCCCGGCGCGATGTGACGCGGCCGCCGGTCGGCGCCCCGACCGGCGGACCGCTTCTTACCGCGGGTGCGGTCAGACGTTCACGGCGCAGTCGATGCGGACGTCCTCGAGGCGACCGCCGGCGGCGACCGTCGCCTCGTCGCCGAGGGTGACCTCGTGCAGGTGCGCGGACCTGCCCACGACCGCCTGGGGACCGATCACGGAGTCGACGACCACCGCGTCCTCGGAGATGACCGCTCCGGACATCACGACGCTTGCCGAGACGGTCGCACCGCTACCGATCCAGGCTCCTTCGTCGACGAGCGAGCCGCCGTCGATCTTGGCGTTCGGGTCGACCGAGGCGCCGTCGAGGATCCGCGCCTCCGTCGGCGGGTAGGACAGCGCCGGGCTGGTGGCGGTGCCGAGCACGAGGTCACGAGAGGCAGCGACCAGCGCGGCGGGCGTTCCCACGTCACGCCAGTACGCCGTGTCGACAAAGCCCACAACCAGGCGGCCGACGTCGACGAGCTGGGGGAAGGTCTCGCGCTCCACCGAGACCACGCGGCCCGGCGGGATCTCGTCGACCACGCGCCGGCGGAAGACGTAGCAGCCGGCGTTGATCTGGTTGGTCACCGGTTGCTCGGACTTCTCCATGAACCCGGTCACCCGTCCCGCGTCGTCCGTCGGCACGCACCCGAACGCCCTGGCGTCCGGCACCTCGACGAGGTGGAGCGAGACGTCGACCTGGCGACCGTCTCGCGGGGTCTCGAAGTCCTCGAGCTGGGCCCGGAGGTCGTGGCCGGAGAGCACGTCCCCGTTGAGGATCACGACGGCACCGTCGGGATCGTCGCGCAGAGCCCCGGCGACGTTGCGGATCGCCCCCGCGGTGCCGAGCGGCTCCTCCTCCTGGACGTAGTCGAGCCGCACGCCCCAGCGGCTGCCGTCACCGAGGACCGGCTCGAAGAGCTCGGCGCGGTACGACGTGGCGAGCACGACGTGGTCCACGCCGGCCTCGGCCAGACGGGCGATCTGGTGCTCGAGGAAGGGCACGCCTCCCACGTTGAGCAGGTGCTTGGGACGCCGGGTGGTCAGGGGCAGCAGACGCGTGCCGAAACCTCCGGCGACGATGACGGCCTCCGCATGGTGTGACATGAAGGGCATACTGCCATTGCGTAGGCTGCGGCGGTGACCAACTCCCCCACCACGAGCACGTTTTCGGCTCGGCTCGCCGCCGCGCTGCAGTCCTCTCCTGCCCGCCCGTTCGTGACCTTCTACGACGACGCGACCGGCGAGAGGGTCGAGCTGTCGGTGACGACGTACGCCAACTGGGTCGCGAAGACCGCGGGTCTCGTCCAGGACGAGCTCGACCTGGAGCGCGGTGCGCTGGTGCTCGTGGACCTGCCCACACACTGGCTCGGCGCGGTCTGGCTGGGGGCCGCCTGGTCGGGCGGGCAGGTCGTCACCGCGGACTCCCGTCTCGCCGAGGAGGCGGACCTCGTCGTGTGTGGCCCGGAGGGCGTGGCGGCGTACGCCGACCGCGCCGACGCCGTACCCGTGGTCGCGCTGTCGTTGCGCCCGCTCGGTGCACGGTTCGCGGAGCCGCTGCCCACCGGGGTGGTGGACTACGGCGCCGTGGTGCTCGCCCAGCCCGACGTCTTCATGCCGCTGGACCCGCCCTCGCCGGAGGACGCAGCATGGAGGGACGCGGATGGGACGAGGAGCCAGGCTGACCTGCTCACCGCGGCTGCCGCGGCGCCGCTGCTCGACGAGGGCGGCCGACTGCTCACCGACGTCAACCCGTGCACGAGCGCGGGTGTCGCGACGCTGCTGTCACCCCTGCTCGCCTCCGGCGGTGCCGTCTGGGTCGCCAACCCCGACGAGTCGCGCTGGCAGGCCAGGTACGACGAGGAGCGGGCGACCGCTCAGCTGCGTGCCGCCCGCCCCTCGTAGCCCGCCTCAGCTGCTCAGGTCGAAGCTCCCGAACCCGTCGGCGATCAGCCGCCGGGCGCCGAACCCGGTGCCCGTGCCGGGAAGCAGCCACAGCTTGCCCGTGCCGCTCTGGCGCGCCACGACGTCGGGGCGGCCGTCGCCGTTGGCGTCGCCCACGGCCTGCAGCCAGTCGTACGGCTTCGCACCCGACCCGATCTTGCGGGGACCGAGCAGCCCTCCGGGACCGTTGCCGCGGTAGACCACCAGCGTCCCGTCGGAGCGCCGGAGCAGGCTGTCGGGCGAGCCGTCGCCGTCCCAGAGACCGAGGCCCGTGTGGCGGTTCGAGCTGATCGCCGAGTGCGCGCGGTAGCTCGGGAGGAACCCGGTGGAGCCGTTGCCGGGGTAGATCCTCATCGCCTTGCCGGCAGGCTGGCCCATCAGGTCGGGGTGGCCGTCTCCGGTGATGTCGCCGACGGCGGCGAGGAGGTTGACCTTGCCCCAGCCCTTCGCGGCGACCACAGGCGCTCCGAAGCCGCCGCGACCGTTGCCCCGGCGCAGCAGCATGTTTCCGTTGGCGGGGTTGCGGGTCATCAGGTCACCGAAGCCGTCACCGTTCCAGTCCTCGACGTTCAGGATCAGGTTCGTGGCGTTCAGCCGCACACCGGTATTGACCACAGCCTCGATGTTCTTGGCCCCGTTGTTGGGGTAGACGCTGACGACTCCGTTGCCGTCGCGTGCCACGAGGTCGACTCCCGCGTTGCCCGCGAGCTGGCCGGCCGCCGCGATGTAGTTCATGCCCTTGAACTGGGCGAACGGCCCGATGGCGCTCTTGAACCGGCCGGAGCCGTCGCCGGGGAACACGTAGACCAGCCTCGACTTGCGCACCTTGACCAGGAGGTCCGCGTTGCCGTCGTTCGTGAGGTCACCGGCACCTGAGATCAGGCTGTACTGTCCCCACCGGCCGGGCAGCGCGACCGGCGAGTCCAGCCCGCGGCCCTTGCCGGGGACGAGGTAGAGCCGGCTGCCTGCTCGGGCGACCAGGTCTCGCTTGCCGTCACCGTTGAGGTCCCCGACGCCCGTCGTCAGGTTGTAGCCGCCCCAGCTCTCCGCCAGGACTCTGCGCCGCAGGAAGCCGCCCTTCCCGTTTCCGGGATAGAGCCACAGGTGACCCGAGATCCGGGCCGCCACGTCGGAGTTGCCGTCCCCGGTGAGGTCCAGCGCGCCGATGAGCTGGTCCGCACCCGAGAACTTGCTGGTGCTCCGCAGAGGTGCCCCGAACGTGCCCTGCGCGGTGCCCGGGAAGACGCTGGTCAGCTTGGTCGAGGCGTTGCGCGCCAGCACGTCCGGGATGCCGTCGCCGGTGAAGTCGCGCGTGGCGGCGATCAGGTCCATGCCCTTCCAGCCGGCCGTGGCCCGCACTGCAGGCTGGAAGTTGGTCTGGCCACCGGTGCGCACCAGGTAGGCCCGCTGCGTGGCTTTGTCCCGCACGACAAGGTCGGGCCAGGGCGAGCCGGCGAGGTTGGTCGTCCTGGCGCGCTCGGTGAACGGCGCCTGGTACTTCGCCGCGAGGGCACGGATGGTCGGGATCTGGGCGTAGAGGTACTTCCCCGGGCACGCGGTGGTGCCGGCGTCACGGTGCCCGTTGATCGCCTTGAAGTACTTCGAGCCGACCCACTGCTTCGCCGAGGCTGCCGAGACGCCGTGCAGTGAGAGCTTCCAGGCGAAGAGCCGGCCGTAGGCGTCGAGCATCGCGGACGACGGCTTCGCGGTCTCGAAGTTCCCGAGCGCTGACATCGCGAAGGCGTACTCGTTGTAGTTGAGGGTGTGCGCCCCCACGACGGGGCGGTCGACACCGCCGTACCGGCCCTCCCAGATCCGGCCGAACCGGTCGACCACGAAGTTGTACCCGATGTCGCTCCAGCCCTTGGACTGGGTGTGGTACGCGTAGATACCCCTCAGGAGCGAGGGAACCTGGGCGCGGGTGTAGTTGTTCGCGTTCACCGTGTGGTGCACGAACCCGGCGTGCACCTCGTAGTAACGGAGCGAGGACTTGTCCCGCATCCGCTCGTCGGCGCCCCACTGAGCGCGCGAGAAGATCTGTGGCTTCGGCGTGACCCCGACCGCCCCGGTCAGGACGCCGTCCGCGCCGCCCGAGACGTCGGTGCCCGCTCCGCTGTCCGTCGTGGTCTGGTCGGTGCTCGTCGGATCGGTGGTCGTCGCGTCGCTCGTTCCGAGCGGCGTCGCGCCCGTGGTCGCGGAGGACAGCGTGATCGCACCCCCGGCGGGCAGGTGCGCGGTGTCGATCGCGGGGCTCTCCAGCTTCGGGCTCGGCGTCGCCTTCGGGTCGATCACCGCGAGCTCGGCACCCGCCGGCACCTCTCCGTCAGCCGTCTCGATCTTCACCTGTACGTCGTCGACGTCACCGACCACGATCGGGTCGGTGCCCGGCCTCGCCTTGCGGGCCTCAGCGCTGTCCGGGTCCGGGCCGTGGTCGTCGTGGTACTCGATCGGCTCCCAGTCGCTCCACCTGCCGTTGTCGAGGCTTCGCACCGAGACGGTGATGTCCTCGTCGTCGACGTGGACTCGCGGGCTCCACGTCACGCCCACGGTGGCGAGACCCGAGACCTTCTCGGGCGCGGTCAGCGCGGCTAGGTCCTTTGCCGCATTTCGGCGCACAGCGGGCCGACGCGTGAGAGCCTGAAGACCGGCGTGCTCCACGCCCTTGATGGGGATCTCGGTGACCTCCGGGTCGACCGGGTGAGAGGCCACGAGAGCGACGGAGCTAGACGCCGGCGAAGACGGCGCACCACCCGCCTCGGTGGGCTCCGGTGACGGGCCGACGATGTCGAGAGACACCACCCCCGTTGCCGGTACGACGAGCGCGGCGACTGTCCCGAAGGCCAGCACCTGTTGGCACAGATGGACGAAGCGGCTCTTGTTCTCGGGCATCGACGGAGCTCCCAGCGTGGCGTCTTCTGTTCACAGGAGTCCCAAGTTTCACACCAGTCACAAGCGCATGTCATTAGTTCCCTCTAAGTACAAATGTGTAATTCCGCCGGTATGCCATGAGCTCCGGCGAGATGCGGTGACAGCCGAGAAAAGTCGCCTGCTACCGGTTTCGGGCATGCCTCACCCGGGCCACGGCTGCCGTGACCCGGTCGTGCTTCGCCAGGTGCCTTCAGAGAGGCGACTACAGAGAGGTGGCTGCGGGCTCAGATGTCCGCGCCGAGGTCCTCGTCTTCCTGGTTCATGACGTCGTCCTGGGGGCCGTCGTCGTACTTGAGGAAGCGGATGCCCTCGTCGACGGGACCGTCGAAGCCGAGCCGGCCCTCGACGAGCACGAGCGCGCGGTCACACATCTGGCGCACCGAGCCGGGGGCGTGGCTGACGTAGAACAACGTCCGCCCCTCCTTCTTGATCTCCTCCATGCGTGCCATGCACTTGCGCTTGAAGGGGCGGTCCCCCACCGCGAGCACCTCGTCGGCGAGGAAGATGTCGGACTCGGCGAAGGCGGCGACCGCGAACCCGAGACGGGCGCTCATGCCGGAGGAGTAGTGACCGACCGGGACGTCGAGGAACCTGCCGATGTCGGCGAAGTCGACGATCTGGTCGAGCTTGCGGTTGGTCTCGGCCTCGCTCATGCCGAGGATGGCGGCGTTGAGGTACAGGTTGTCGCGACCGGTGAGCTGCGGGTGGAAGCCCGCCCCGGCGGCAATGAGGCCGGCGATCCGGCCGCGCGTCAGGACGCTGCCCTCGTCGGGACGCATGACGCCGGAGATCAGGCTCAGCAGCGTGCTCTTGCCGGAGCCGTTGAGGCCCATGAGCCCGATGGACTCACCCTGCTCGACGGTGAACGAGACGTCGTTCACGGCCAGGAAGGTGTCGGTCAGCCTCTGGCCGCGAAGCGCCGCGATCGACATCTGCTTGATCGTGCGGGTGTACTGCATCGTGAAGCGCTTGCTGGCGTGCTCCACCACGATGGACTTGGACATCAGAGGCGCTCCACGAACTTGCCCTCGAGGCGGGTGAAGAACTTCTGCGCGAACACGAGCATGATCCCGCAGGCAACGAGGACGATCACGCCTCGGGTCATCAGGTAGTCGGGCATGACCACCGGGTACGGCGACTCGGGACCGACCGTGGGAACCCAGAACAGCTGCTGCATCAGGAGCACGCCGTCGGCGATGGGGTTCATCAGGTAGACCTGCTCGATCCAGGTGCCGCCGAAGAGCTTCTCGATGCGGTCGTAGGGGTAGATCATCGGCACGGACCAGGTCACGAAGATCGTGAAGGTCGCGACGATGTTCTGGAAGTCCCTGAAGTAGACGTTGGCCGCACTGAAGATCAGTGCGAGCGCCACGCCATAGGTGGCCACGATCGCGAAGCCGAGGATGCCGGCACTCAGGTCGTAGAGCGACGGGTCCCAGCCCACGACGAGGACGCCGATGAGCAGCAGCACCATCTGCGGAACCGTGTGGTACGCCGAGACGAGCATCGACGCCACAGGGAAGAGCTCCCGTGGCAGCGGCAGCTTCTGGATGATCCGCTTGTTGCGCACGATGGACCGGGTCCCCGCCGAGAAGGTCTCGGTGAAGTAGTGCACCATCACCATGCCGGCGAACAGGTGGAACTCGAAGTGCTCGATGTCCCGGTGAAGCTGGAAGATGTAGCCCATGACGAAGTAGTAGGCCGTGAACTTCACCGCCGGCTGCACGTAGGACCAGAAGAGCCCCAGGACCGAGCCCTGGTAGCGCGCCGCGAGCTCCTTGCCCACGAGCAGCTTGAGCAGGTAGCGCTGGCGGAAGACGTTGTGGAGCCCGCCCTGGTCGCCGGGTGCGACCAGCGGGGCCTCGGGCACCCGGTCCGGCTGCAGCGTCTGGCTGCTCACTCGTCCACACCCCCGCTCTCGAGACTGGCGCCGTCGGTGAAGTGCGGCTTCAGCTTGTTCTCGAACATCGACAGGGCCGAGCCGATCGCCATGTGCATGTCGAGGTACTTGTACGTGCCGAGCCGGCCGCCGAAGAGCACCAGGGGCTCCTTCTTGGCCAGGTCGCGGTAGCGCAGGAGCTTCTCGCGGTCCGACGGCGTGTTGATCGGGTAGTACGGCTCGTCGCCCTCCTCGGCGAACCGGGAGTACTCATGCACGATCACCGTCTTGCCCGGAAGGTAGGTCCGCTCCGGGTGGAAGTGCTTGAACTCGTGGATCCGCGTGAACGGGATGTCCTCGTCGGCGTAGTTCATCACCGAGGTGCCCTGGAAGTCGTCGACCTCCTTGACCTCGGCCTCGAGGTCGACGGTGCGCCAGGAGAGCTTGCCCTCGGAGTTGCCGAAGTACTCGTCGACCGGGCCGGTGTAGACGATCGGGACCTTGCCCTTGAACTCGTCGGCCACCTCGAAGAAGTCGGTCTCGAGCCGCACCTCGATGTTCGGGTGGTCGGCCATCCGCTCCAGCCACGCGGTGTAGCCGTCGACAGGAAGGCCTTCGTACTTGTCGTTGAAGTACCGGTTGTCGAAGTTGTAGCGGACCGGGAGCCTCGTGATGATGTCCGGGCTCAGCTCCTTGGGGTCGGTCTGCCACTGCTTGGCGGTGTACCCCTTCACGAACGCCTCGTAGAGCGGGCGGCCGATCAACGAGATCGCCTTCTCCTCGAGGTTCTTCGCCTCGGACGTCTCGATCTCGCTGGCCTGCTCCGCGACGAGGGCACGCGCCTCGTCAGGGGTGTGCGACTTGCCGAAGAACTGGTTGATCAGCGCCAGGTTCATCGGGAAGGAGTAGACCTGGCCCTGGTAGTTCGTGAAGACCCGGTGCTGGTAGCTGGTGAACGACGTGAACCGGTTGACGTACTCCCACACCTTCTCGTTCGAGGTGTGGAACAGGTGCGCACCGTAGACGTGCACCTCGATCCCGGTCTCCGGCTCCGCCTCGCTGTAGGCGTTGCCACCGAGGTGGTGGCGCCGCTCGAGGACCAGGACCTTGAGACCGAGCTCGTTGGCACAGCGCTCTGCGATCGTCAGACCGAAGAACCCGGAACCGACGACGACGAGATCTACGTTCACACACAACTCCTAGGTGGGACTGCCGCAGGGCAGTCTAACTGCCGGCCTTCGCCCCCCGGTTCGCCAGCAGGCTGCGGTAGGCGACCTTTCTCACACCCTCCGGCACGAGCCGGTACCCGCCACGGACCGCGACGTTGCGGAGGTACTCGCCCCTGCTGGTGATGCCGAGATCCCGGAAGCGACGCTGGAGCGCGAGCTCCGACCGTAGGAGTTGTACCCCGCCACGGCGGGCGTAGGCACCGGCACCGACCCGGTAGTAGACCAGCGGCTCGGCAAGGTTGGCCGGACGGGCTCCGGCCTCGAGCATCCGCGTGAACAGGAGGTAGTCCTCCATCAGCGCCATGTCCGTGTAGCCGCCCGCCGCGAGGACCGCGCTCTTGCGGTAGACGACGGTCGGGTGGTTGAACGGGTCGCGGAACCGGATCACCCGGCGGATCTCGTCCGGGTCCGTCGGAGGGGTACGTCGACCGACGACCTCGTCGATGGACGAGCCGAACTCGATCAGGCCGGACCCGACGATGTCCACCCCGGCCTCGACGACCGGGACCTGCCTCTCGAAACGGTCCGGCCGGCTCACGTCGTCGGCGTCCATGCGCGCGACGATCTCGTGGGTGCAGGTCTCCAGACCCTTGTCGAGCGCCGGCCCGAGGCCCACGTTGGCCGGGATCTCCACATGCCGAACCGGCACCGGGCTGGTGGCCGCGAGGTCACGGATGGTCTCGGCGAGAGGCGGTGGGACCGGACCGTCCTGGACCAGCACCACCTCGTCGGGGCGACGCGTCTGCTCCTGGACGCTCGACACGAACGCGTCCCTCAGGAAGCCCGGGTCGTCGCCGCCGTACGTGGAGAGCAGCAGGCTGAACTTCTCCTCACCGGGCTGGGGCGCAGGGTGCAGCTCGAAGCCCGCGGCCCTGAGCACCGTCCCGTTCGAGCGCGGACCCCCGCGGACGCCCGCCACGAGGCCCCTGGCCATCGCTCTGGTGAGGGTCCTCCTGTCCTGGGACCTGGCGAAGGTCCTGGCCCAGCGACGGGCGGTCGAGCCGCCGTACAGCACCTTCTCGGAAGGGCTCAGACCGGTGCTGCGACCGAACATCCAGACCTTGTTGCGGACCTCGTAGAAGAACCGCTCCCCGGGGTCGGCGTCGGTCGAGCCGAAGACCTTGGTCTTGTGCACCACGACGCTCTCAGGGCAGTACAACCCGACGCGGTCGCGGATCAGGCGGGTGGAGTACTCGAAATCGTCGTTCCAGAGGAAGTAGTCGGCGATCGGGAGTCCCCGCTCCCCGATCACCTCCGCGTCGCACAGGATCGAGACGAAGGAAGCGGAGCGGATCGGCGTGCAGCCCACCGACCGAGCGGCGGCGAGCTCGGCCGTGGTGGCGCCCGGCTTGGTGCGCGGGGTGTTCATCGGGTGGTCGCGACCATCGGTCCACACGACCCGGCTGGCCAGCACCGAGGGTCTGCTGCCTCCAAGCTTCTCGTAGCCACGCCACGCGTCCGCCAGCGCCTCGGCCGCGGTCGGCGTCGGCACCGTGTCGTCGTCGAGCAGCCAGACCAGGTCCGGCTCGAAGGTCAGCGCCCGCTCGATCCCGGCGGCGAATCCTCCCGCGCCGCCGGTGTTGGTCTCGAGCCGGAGCACCTCGAGGTCGGGGTACTTGGCGCGGAGCAGATCCTGGGTGCCGTCGGTCGAGGCGTTGTCCACCACGACGATCTGCACCGGCTCGAGCGTCTGGCCGGCCACCGCGTCGAGCGCCTCTCGGAGCAGGTCTTGCCGGTTCCAGGTGACGACGACAGCGACGATCCGGGGAAGCACAGGCTGACCCTACCGACCCCTCAGCAGGCGCTGGACAGGTCGGTCGACTCGTTCGCGGCATAGCCCTCGGCGAGTGAGCCGATCGAGCCTCCGGTCGTGCTGGGCGGGGTGGTGCCTCCAGCCCCGGCGGAGGGCCGACGTACCTTCTTCTGGGCGCTCTTCTGGGCGCTGACCGTGTCGCCGCCACCGTGCGACGAGGACTTCTCGATCGCCTGCTTCACCCGGTCGTGGATCAGGTCGACGTCCGGCTCGGCGGTGTTGATCAGGGGCGGCACGAAGGAGACGGTCGCCAGCGGCTGCGACTTCGCCTTGAGTGCGAGCTCGACGAACCGGTCCACCTCGGAGGCGGGCAGGTTGGTCGTGATGATCTCCTGGCTGGCCTTGGCGATCTTGCCGTACTTGGTCAGCACGACCTGGGGGCTGAGCTGGTCGAGCATCGCGTTCATGACGCACTTCTGGCGCGCCATGCGGGAGTAGTCGTCGGCGCCGGTGCGGGACCGCGCGAACCACAGCGTCTGGTAGCCGTCCAGACGCTTCACGCCTGGCTCGATGTAGCCGGTGATCGGGGCGCCGATGCCGCCGATCGGGATCCGGTCGCGGACGTTGAGCTTGACGCCGCCGACGGCGTCGACGAGGTGGCGGAAGCCCCTGAGGTTCACCATCGCGTAGTAGTTGATGTCCAGCCCGGTGATGCCCTCGACCGCCTCGATGGTCGCCTCGACACCGGGGTCGTCGTACTTCGTGAACAGCGACTTGTTGTCAGCGGCGAAGGTGTTCAGCGAGTTGAGGTAGCAGTCGTCGCAGTCGTAGCCGTCGGGGAACTGCTCGTTCATGATCGAGCCCTTGCGGAACGGGAAGTTGCGCATGTTGCGCGGCAGCCCGAAGAGCACGGTCTTCCCGGTGTCCTCGTCGATGCTGGCGACGGTGATGCTGTCTGCGCGTAGACCCCACCGATCCACACCGGAGTCCCCTCCGAGGAGCAGGACGTTGTACCTGCCGTCCGTCGAGCCCGTGACCTTCCCGTCGCCGAACATCGCGGTCATGAACCCGCGTTGGACCCCGACGATGTGCGAGGCGAAGAGCAGGCTGCCGGCGACCGTGAAGCACAGGAAGCCGTTGATCCCGACCATCGCCAGGCGCTGCTTCTGGCGGAGCTCGAGCGGTTGCCCGAGCCTCCAGGCGTCGACGAAGAGAGCAGCCCAGCCGACCGCGAGCACGAACAGGGTGAGCCGGATGACCCCGAGCATGAAGTGGCTGAGCACCAGCCAGAACACGAACCCGTGCCACACCAGACCGAGCAGCACGACGAACACCAGCACGCCGATCAGGGAGAGCCAGATCCGGAGCGCGATGCGGCCCACCGGCTTGCTGCCCGCGACGAGCTGGGCCGACCCCGGCACGAGCAGGGTCATCAGCATCAGCGTCACAGCGCGGCGGAACCGGACACGGGCCAGCCGGTCGTCCAACCCGGGCGTGGAGACGGGTGGCATGGCAGCGGCCTTTCGGGTTCGGGACATGAAGCTCCGAACAAGTATCACCAGCCACAGCCGTCACAGCCGGTACGGCGCGCCGATGGCCGGGAGGGCACGGCACGGTACCGTCTCCTGCCATGGCAGACCGACGCCGCGGCAGCGGTGACCCGCCAGAAGGGTCACCTGAGTACAACTGGCTCTACGGCAGCGACCGAGGATCAGGCCGGGGCAACGCTCCCGGTGACCCGGAGCCGACCCGCATGCTTCCCACGACCGGCCGGCCGGGCACGGACAGCAGCCGGGGAGGCGGCCGGGGCACCTCCGCCCCCGCCAGACCGGCCACAC
>DATGYO010000191.1:0-41990 GCA_035297905.1 Nocardioidaceae bacterium | reverse complement strand
GAGATGGGCTTCGCCCGCGAGGTCGGCGACAAGCTGGTGTTCATGGACGGTGGCGTCATCGTCGAGGAGGGCGACCCCGTCGAGGTCCTCTCCAACCCGCAGCACACACGGACCCAGACGTTCCTGTCCAAGGTGCTCTGAGGCGCCGGCTCCCGGACCTGCGCCCTACGATCAGCGCGTGAAGCCGTTCCTGCTGCTGTCCTCGCGTGGAGAGGACGTCGCCGCGGACGAGGAGTACGTCGCCTTCCTCCGCGAGATGGGCCTCCCGCCGGAGCGGCTCGTGCGCGTACGCATGGAGGCCGGACCGCTCCCCCGGTTCGACCTCGACGACTACGCCGGCGTCCTGCTCGGCGGCGGCCCCTTCAACTCCAGCGACCCGCCTGAGACGAAGTCGCAGGTGCAGCACCGGGTCGAGCGAGAGCTCGCCGCCCTGCTCGACGAGATCGTCGCCCGCGACTTCCCGTTCATGGGCGCCTGCTACGGCGTCGGCACGCTCGGCGTGCACCAGGGCGGGGTGATCGACCGGGAGTACGCCGAGCCGGTCAGCGCCGTGTCGGTGCGCCTCACCGACGAGGGTCGCGCCGACCCTGTCCTCGAGGGCGTGCCCGAGGTCTTCGACGCCTACGTCGGCCACAAGGAGGCCTGCCGGGTGCTGCCGCCGACAGCCACCCTGCTCGCCGGGTCGGCCACCTGCCCGGTGCAGATGTTCCGGGTCAAGCAGAACCTCTACGCGACCCAGTTCCACCCCGAGCTCGACCGGCCCGGGATCATCACGCGCGTGTACGTGTACCAGAACGCGGGGTACTTCCCGCCGCACGAGCTCGAGATGCTGGTCGCCAAGCTCAACGGCACCCGCGTGACGGAGCCGCCGAGGATCCTCGCGAACTTCGCCGCACGCTACGGCTGAGCGAGAACCGCGCGGACCGGCGCAGGAGCCGGCCCGCGCCGGTCGTCACAGGTTGCCGCGCGCTTCCTGCTCGCGCTCGATGGCCTCGAACAGGGCCTTGAAGTTGCCCTTGCCGAAACCGAGCGAGCCGTGCCGCTCGATGAACTCGTAGAACACGGTCGGCCGGTCGCCCATGGGCTTGGTGAAGATCTGGAGGAGGTAGCCGTCCTCGTCGCGGTCCACCAGGATGCGGCGCTTCTTGAGCTCCTCGATCGGCACCCGGACGTTGCCGATGCGCTCGCGCAGCGCTGGGTCGTCGTAGTACGAGTCGGGGGTGTCGAGGAACTCGATCCCGTTGTCGCGCAGGATGTCGACGCTGCGAAGGATGTCGTTGGTCGCGAGTGCGATGTGCTGGCAGCCGGCGCCGTCGTAGAACTCGAGGTACTCGTCGATCTGCGACTTCTTCTTCGCGATCGCGGGCTCGTTCAGCGGGAACTTGACCCGGTGGTTGCCGCTCGCGACGACCTTCGACATCAGCGCGGAGTAGTCGGTGGCGATGTCGTCACCGATGAACTCCGCCATGTTGGTGAAGCCCATGACCTTGTTGTAGAACTCCACCCACTCGTCCATCCGGCCGAGCTCGACGTTTCCGACGCAGTGGTCGACCGCCTGGAAGAGGCGCTTGGGGAGGCCCTCCGCGCGGCGCACGGTGGTCTGCTTGGCGACGTAGCCGGGCAGGTACGGTCCGTCGTACCCGGAGCGGTCCACGAGGGTGTGCCGGGTCTCGCCGTACGTCGCGATGGCTGCCATGCGGACCGTGCCGTGCTCGTCGCTGACGTCGTGTGGCTCCTCGAGAATGGTGGCGCCCTGGGTCCGCGCGTGCTCGACGCACCTGTCCACGTCCGGAACCTCGAGCGCGAGGTCGACGACCCCGTCCCCATGCTTGCGGTGGTGGTCGAGCACCGGGCTGTCCGGGGTCACGCCACCGGTGAACACGAAGCGCGCGGAGCCCGACCGCAGGACGTAGCTCTTGGAGTCACGGCAGCCGGTCTCCGGCCCGCGGTACGCCTCGAGGTCCATGCCGAGCGCGAGCTGGTAGAACGTCGCCGTCTGCGTCGCGTTGCCCACGATGAACCCGACTGCGTCCATCGCGGTGACCGGGAACGGGTCGGACGTGGCGTCGTACTCGACGAGACCGACGAGCTGCTTGAGCTGCTCGAGGGTGAGGTCGGCCTTGAGCTCGTCCGGGGTCAGGGAGGTCGGGGAGGTCGGGGTGGCAGTCATGCCCCGCAGCATGGTCGCCGCGCGCATTGTGTGCAACAGTACGACGAATCGCTGTGCAAGTTGTTCAACTGAGGGGCCCGATATGGACCATCTGGACGCCACTTTGCTCCGCCTCTTCTCGGAGCATCCGCGCATCGGCGTGCTCGAGGCGTCCCGGCGCCTCGGAGTCGCGCGCGGCACGGTGCAGGCCCGGATCGACAGGCTCACGCGCACAGGCGTCGTCTCTGGATGGGGGCCGGTGCTCGACGCCGAGGCCATCGGCTACCCGGTCACCGCGTTCTTGACCCTGGAGATCCGGCAGGGATCGGGCCACGAGGTGATCGCAGAGCATCTCGCCACGATCCCCGAGGTGCTCGAGGCGTACACCATCACCGGAGCCGGGGACATGTGGGCGCGAGTCGTCGCCCGCTCCAACGCCGACCTCCAGCGGGTCATCGACGCGGTGCTCTCCGACCCGGGCATCGTCCGGTCGTCGACGGTGATCGCACTGGCGACCCAGATCAGGCACAGGGTGCTGCCACTCGTCGAGGCCACGGTTCACGCCCCACGTGAATGAGCTCCGCTCAGCCCATCTCCCATGCGGACGCGCCGGAGGGTGGTCTTCCGGCGACGACCAGGCCGGCCGTCCAACCGGGCGCACGACCGCGGGGAGGCAGACGCACGCGGTCCGTTTCGTGGCCGCTGCACGCCAGGAGCCACGAGACGAGGGAGTTGGAGTTCCACATCTCCCCGGCATGCAGCTCGTCGCGGCCCCACGTGACGGCGGGGAACGTCGGGACGAGGTCGAGAAGGCGCCGCGCGCGCTCCCGGTCGACGCTGAGGCGGCGTGGACTGTCGACCGCCTCGACCACATCGGGAATCACACCGTCGCGCCACCTACGCACCTCGTACCTGAACAGCCGCGACCGCCCGAGCACGGCGAGTCCCACGGCGCCCTCGCACACGACACCGCGGTCGGACTCCTTGATGCTCCACACCGGCGCCATCTCGATGACGTACCGAACGCCGTCGCTGTGCACCTCGAGCGCGGAGTGGTACAGGTCGCAGCGACCCCGGTGCTCGTGGCCGGCTACGACCGCCTCGAAGATCCGGCCGTTCCAGCGCACGCAGCGGTTGGCTTCGCCTGCCCCCAGCGGCAACCAGTACAGGTCGACGGCGCTCAGCTGTTCTCCGCTCACTGACCTACCCCCTTGCCACAAGCGAATACGACGATCGGCGCGGAAGACAAGCGCGAAGGGTCCCGAGCTCTCGTCACAGATACCTCCGGACGCCCCGCCGGACGTGCCGGCAGGCCGACCGGCCCTGGCAATCCAGAAGGTCACGTCCGACGATGGAGAAGAGGGAGGTCGTCGCGATGACTGCCATCACAGAAGGCTTTGAGACTGCTCCCGCCATCAGTCCGGTGCGGATGATCCGCCCCGTGACGGTGGTCTCGGGCGGTCCACTGGCACTCGCGGTGGCAGCTGTCCTGGCTCCGTTCGCTGCCGCCAGGCACTGGCCCGACCATCTGCCGGAGGGCGGTGCGAGGAGGACTGCCTGGTGGGCAACCGCCGCCGCACTGGCCGCGCCGTGGGCCTATGGCCTTGCCGTCCGGCCCTGGCTCAACCGCTGGGGCTCGACGTCCGAGGAACGGCGCCACCGGTACCCCGGGGACGGCCACGAGCGGCCTCTCGTCAGCGCTACCAGGGCCGTGACGGTGCACGCCCCCGCCAGGGAGGTGTGGCAGTGGCTCGTGCAGATCGGCCAGGACCGGGGCGGCTTCTACTCCTACGACTGGCTGGAGAACCTCGCCGGCTGCCAGATCCACAGCGCGGACACGATCCGGCCCGAGCTGCAGGACCTCGCCGCGGGCGACGAGCTGACGATCTTCCCGGGGGTCTCCACCAGGATCGCCGAGCTCGACCCACACCGCTCGCTGGTGATCGAGAACTGGGGTGCCTACATCGTCGACCCGATCGACGAGCACAGCTGCCGGCTGATCGCCCGCTCCCACAAGGATCGGACACCCGGGGGCCTCGTGTACCTGCTCACCATGGAGCTGCCCCACGGCGTCATGGAGCGCAAGACCCTGCTCGGGATCAAGCAGCGCGCAGAGGCAGCGACAAGGGCCTGACTCTTCGCGTCAGGACAGTCGGCGCGAGATCTCGGCGGCGGCAGCGGCGACGCGCGGGCCGGCGACCTCGGCGTCGATGTCGCCCAGCGTGACGATGCCGACCGAGGCCTCGAATCCGTCGATGCCCATCACGGGCGAGGCGAGGCCGCGCGCTCCGGGCTGGAGCTCCCCTGCCGTCTGGACGAACCGGTCCCCGGCCTCGGCCCCGGCGGCGAGCTCGCGCCCGAGCAGGATGGCGCGGCCGGCCGCGCCCTGGTTCAGCGCGTGGCGGGCGCCGACGCGGTAGGCCACGTGGTAGTCGGTCCAGCTCGGCTCCACCACGGCGATGGCCAGCGCCTCGCCGCCGTCGGCCAGGGTCAGGTGCGCGGTCGCGCCGAGGTCCTCGGCGAGTGCACGGAGGACGGGGTTCGCACGCTCTCGGAGCACGGGCTGCAGGCCCCGAGCAAGCGCGAGCACGCCCAGGCCGACGTGGACGCGGCCGGCGGCGTCGCGGCGGGTGAAGCCGTGCTGCTCGAGGGTCGTCACCAGCCGGTAGACGACCGTCCGGTTGACGCCGACCACACCAGCGAGCTCGGTGATGGTGAGGCCGTTGGGGTGGCTGGACAGGACGTGGAGGACCCGAAGGCCGCGGTCCAGCGTCTGCGAGGTCTCGGCCGGCATATGGCGAGGATACTTCTCGCACATGCCTGGACTAGTCGGACAAAGAGGGGGCTCTCGCAGGTGACGTCCACCGGCGAGGTAGAGCCGGCGTCCAGTCCGCTGCGCCGCCCGAGCTAGCCGCTTCGGCGAGCAGCCCACTCGCGGATCCGGTCGATCCGCTTGGACAGCTGGTCGGCTGTCGCCACCGCAGCCGCCGGCCCCCCGCACTCACGCCGGAGAGCAGCATGCGTCACCCCGTGGGGCTGGCCCGTGCGATGGTTCCACGCCGCGACGAGCCCGTTGAGCTCACGTCGGAGCACAGCGAGGTGCTCATGGGTGGAGACGTCGCGGGTCACGTCGGCCGGCGTGGAGGAGGTCGACCGCTGGCGCTTGGCCCTTTCGCTCTGCCGGTGGTGCAGGAGGTCGCGCACCTGGTCGGGCTCGAGCAGGCCGGGGATGCCGAGGAAGTCCATCTCCTCCTCGGAGCCGACCTGGACCTCACCCGAGTGGCCGAACTCGCCGCCGTCGTACAGCACCCGGTCGAAGGTCGCCTGCGAGCCCATCGCCTCGAAGGTGCCCAGCTCCTCGCTGCTCGCCGCCTCCGACGCCTGCGCTTGGTTGAGGAGGTCCTCCTCCGCGGCGAAGATGTCGCCGTCGTCGCTGACCTTGCGCTTGAGGACGTGGTCTCGCTGCACCTCCATCTCGGAGGCGAACCCGAGGAGGTTCGGCACCGACGGGAGGAACACCGAGGCGGTCTCGCCCCTTTTGCGGGCGCGCACGAAGCGGCCCACCGCCTGGGCGAAGAACAGCGGCGTCGAGACGGTGGTGGCGTAGACCCCCACGGCCAGGCGCGGCACGTCGACCCCCTCAGAGACCATCCGGACCGCGACCATCCACCGGTCGTCGCCCTCGGAGAACTTCGCGATCCGCGACGACGACGCCTTCTCGTCCGAGAGCACCACGACGGGTCGGGTCCCGGTGATCTCCTTCAGCAAGGCGGCGTAGGCCCGGGCGGAGTCCTGGTCCGAGGCGATCACCAACCCGCCGGCGTCGGGCACGTGTCGACGTACCTCTGCGAGCCGCCGGTCCGCTGCCTCGAGCACCGACGGCATCCACGAGCCCTTCGGGTCCAGCGCGGTGCGCAACGCCTGGGCGGTCATGTCCTTGGTGAGCGGCTCCCCGAGCCGTGCCGCGACCTCGTCGCCGGCCCGGGTGCGCCACTGCATCTCACCGCTGTAGGCCATGAAGAGCACGGGACGGACGACGTGGTCGGCCAGTGCGTGGGCGTAGCCGTAGGTGAAGTCGGCGACGCTCTTGGGCACCCCGTCGCCGTCGGGGGCGTAGGTGACGAACGGGATCGGGTTGATGTCGGAGCGGAACGGAGTACCGGTCAAGGCCAGCCGCCTGGTCGCGGGCTGGAACGCCTCACGCACCGACTCGCCCCACGACAGCGCGTCTCCGGCGTGGTGCACCTCGTCGAGGATCACGAGCGTCTTGAAGCGCTCGACACGGATCCGGTGCGCGAGCGCATTGGTCGCCACGCCGGCGTAGGTCACGGCGACGCCGACGAAGTCCTTGCTCGTGGGCCCCTTCTTCCCGGAGTAGGACGGGTCGATCGGGATGCCGACCCGCGCCGCCGCCTCGGCCCACTGGGTCTTGAGGTGCTCGGTGGGGGCGATGACCGTCACCCGCTCCACGACTCGCCGGGACAGCAGCTCGGCCGCGACCGTCAGCGCGAAGGTGGTCTTGCCGGCACCGGGCGTCGCGACGGCGAGGAAGTCCCTGGGGCTGGTCGTGAAGTACTGCTCGATCGCGGCGGACTGCCAGGCACGCAGCTTGGTGGCGGTTCCCCACGCGGCCCGGTCGGGATAGGCCGGTGGGAGGTCGTTGAGCGGGGCGGGGATGTCGTCGGCGCGGTGTTCAGCGTGGTTCGTGGGGGCCACGAACTTCCTTCCGGGTGGGTGCGAGCGGTTCGAGAGAAGGAGGTCACTCCTCCCCGTCGTCGTCCCGCATCTCCTCCCAGGCCTCCTTGCACTCAGGGCAGACCGGGTACTTCTCCGGGTCGCGGCTGGGCACCCACACCTTGCCGCACAGGGCAACGACGGGTGTGCCCATGACCATCGCCTCGGTCAGCTTGTCCTTGGGGACGTAGTGCGAGAAGCGCTCGTGGTCCCCCGAGTCGGTCGGGACCGTCTGCTGCTGCTCGATGGTCTGGGCGCCGGGGCTCATCTGGGTACTCACAGCGCCCTAGTCTAACGGCGCCTCCCTCATGCAGGCGCACTTCGAGGTCAGTTCAGCGTGGGGTCGGCGGGCCGCGTCGAGACCCAGGCGAGCTCCCCGGGCTGGCGTCGAAGAACCCGCGACCAGAGCCCCTCGGCGTCGGATCCGAAGATGTCGCCGGGCTCCAGCGGTACGACGTACCAGGACCCCTCGTCGATCTCGGCGACGAGCTGCCCGTCGCCCCAGCCGGCGTACCCAGCGAAGATCCGCAACCGGGCGATCGCCGCGTCGAGAAGCTCAGTCGGCGTGTCGAGGTCGACGATGCCGGTGTCGTCGAACAGCCTGCGGAAGCCGACGGGCTCGCTCGAGGCGTCGACCCCGGGCGGGATCGAGGCGACCGCGAGAGCGGAGTCCGTTGCTACCGGGCCGCCGTGGAAGAGCACACCCGGCTCGGCGGCGAGGTCCTCCCAGTCGTGAAGGATCTCACTCACCGCCACGTGGGAGGGCCGGTTCAGGACGACACCCAGCGTGCCGCTCTCGTCGTGGTCGAGCACGAGCACGACAGTCCGCTCGAAGTTGGGGTCGTTCAGCCGCGGCGTGGCCACGAGCAGCGTGCCCGCCCTGAGCGTCGTCCCGTCCGGGTCAGCCATGCGCATCCCCCACCACGGCCGTGTCGCCGGCTGCCTCAGCCGCATGCCGGACCGCGGCCGCCACCGACTTGTGCACGTCGGCGTGGAACACGCTCGGGATGATGTAGTCGACGTTGAGCTCGTCGTCGCTCACCGCGCCCGCCACCGCCTCCGCGGCGGCGACGAGAATGCTGTTGTCGATGCCTCGGGCGTGTGCGTCGAGCAGACCCCTGAAGACGCCCGGGAACGCCAGCACGTTGTTGATCTGGTTGGGGTGGTCAGAGCGTCCGGTCGCCACCACCGCCGCGTGCCGCCACGCGGCCGCCGGGTCGACCTCCGGCACGGGGTTCGCCAGCGCGAAGACGATCGAGTGCTCGGCCATCTTCGAGATGTCGTCCTCGGTGAGGATGTTCGGTGCCGAGACGCCGATGAAGACGTCCGCGTCGACGAGGGCGTCCCGCAGGCTGCCGGTGAGCGAGGCCTTGTTGGTCGCCTCCGCCAACCAGCGCAAGGACTCGTGGAGGCCGGGGCGGTCGCGGTGGATCACGCCCTCCACGTCAGCCACCACGACGTCGGTGAGGCCGGCCTCGAGGAGCACGCGGAGGATCGCCGTACCCGCGGCGCCGGCGCCGGACATGACCAGGCGTACGTCGGACAGCTTCTTGCCCACGACGCGCAGCGCGTTGGTGAGGGCAGCGAGGACGACGATCGCGGTCCCGTGCTGGTCGTCGTGGAAGACCGGGATGTCGAGGATCTCCCGCAGCCTGGCCTCCACCTCGAAGCACCGGGGTGCGGAGATGTCCTCGAGGTTGATCCCCGCGAACCCGGGAGCGATCGCCCGGACGATCTCGACGATCTGGTCGGGGTCCTGCGTGTCCAGGCACAGCGGCCACGCGTCGATCCCGCCGAAGCGCTTGAACAGGGCCGCCTTGCCCTCCATCACGGGGAGGGCCGCGGCCGGGCCGATGTTGCCCAGGCCGAGGACGGCGGAGCCGTCGGTGACGACCGCCACCGAGTTGCGCTTCACCGTCAGCCGGCGGGCGTCCTCGGGGTTCTCGGCGATCGCCTCGCAGACCCGCGCCACTCCGGGCGTGTAGACCATCGACAGGTCGTCGCGGTTGCGGATCGGGTGCTTGGGGGACATCTCGATGGTGCCGCCGAGGTGCATGAGGAAGGTCCGGTCGGACACCTTGTGCACGACCACGCCCTCGATGGCCTTCAGCGCCTCCACGATCGTGTCGGCGTGCGCGGTGTCCACGGCGGCGCAGGTGACGTCGATGGTCAGCTTGTCGTGACCCGAGGCGGTGACGTCGAGAGCGGTGACGATGCCTCCGGACCGTTCGACGGTCGCGGTCAGCTCGCTGGTCGCTGTGCCACCCGCGGGAAGCTCGAGCCGGACGGTGATGGAGTACGAGATGCTCGGTGAGGAGTTCACGACTCTCATCGTGCCATGCCGGATATGTACGAGCCCCGGCCGCGACGCGCCTTGGGAGGGAGGTGCGCGGAGGGAGACCGCGCGAGGGGCGTCACGACCGGGGCTGCTCAGGGAGGGGCGGACCCCTCGGGGATGGATCTGTGGTCAGGCGGCGAGGTGCGCCTTGAAACGTTCGAGCAGCGAGTGCTTCGCGGTCGCGCGACGGCGGCCGGGGTCGCTCGGCCGGGCGGTGGGCCGGTAGGCCTCACGCGCCTTCTGCTCGATGGCCCGGCCCACGCGAGCCGCGCGGGCGTCTGCGGGGCTGGCCTTGCCGGCCATGGCCGCCATCAGCGTCCAGTCCTTGCGGTGCGCCTTGTCGAGCACCGTGGCCATCTCCTCGGAGCTCGGCTCCGTGGTGCAGGCGTCGAGGATCGCGCGAAGACCGGCGAGCTCCGTGGCGGTGGTGCGCCAGGCGCGGATCACCGCGGCCTCGAGCTCCATGGGGTGACCCATGAGCTCACGCTCGATCGCTCCCGCGAGGCGGGTGTGCCAGCGGAGCTGGAGGGCCCCCAGCAGGGTGGTCTCGTCACCGAAGGTCTCCGCGACGCCGGGCAGCTCCATCGGAAGCGCCCCGTCGCGGTGGGTCTCGGCGTGCTGGAGAACGTTTCGAAGTACCTCTCCGCGGCGGTGGAAAGCGTCCCAGGTCATGGGTTCATCCTTTCTACATACCGTTGGTACGTACCAACGGTATGAGAACTACCCTTGGTATGGCAACACCTAAACGGTGACTTGGGGCACATAGCGGGATCAGACGGGCGCAGCACCGTGATCTGCTGCACTGTCAGCACCCCGAGCGGACATATGCTCGGGCCATGACGTCGAAAGTCCTGCGCAAGGTTTCTGGCTCCTCCCGCCGCCAGCAGTACTCCGCGTCCACCAAGCGGGCTCTCGTCGACGTGGCCACGAAGCTCTTCACCGAGCAGGGGTACGCCGGAACCAGCCTGGACGAGATCGTCTCGGGCGCGCGCGTGACGAAGGGTGCGCTCTACCACCACTTCAGCGGGAAGCAGGCGCTGTTCGAAGCGGTCTTCGAGCGGGTGGAGGCCGACGCCAGCAAGACGATCAGCAACGTGGTGCGTACGACGAAGGACCCGTGGGAGAAGGCGGTCCTGGGTCTGCGCTCCTTCCTCGACGTGGTGCAGCAGCCGGCGTACAGCCGCGTGGTGATCCAGGAAGGGCCGGTCGTGCTCGGCTACGAGCGCTACCGCGAGCAGGAGGAGCGCTCGACCTTCGGAATCGTCCAGGAGATCGTCTCCTCGGTGCTGGCCTCCTACGACCTCGAGCCCAGCATGGTCGAGACCTTCAGCCGGGTCTTCTTCGGCGCGATGTCAGCCGCCGGGGCGGCGGTGTCCTCCGCGGAGGACACCAAGCGCGCGAGCGCCGAGGTGGAGGCCGCGATCGCCTTCATCCTGGCCGGGCTGCGCCAGCAGGCGGAGTCTGGAGGACAGCTCCCGGGCCCGGACGCACTCGTGGACGAGCAGGAGACGACGAAGGACGCCGGGTGAGCCGACGTCCTTCGTCATGGTCCTTCGTCATGCGCTGACCCGAGCGCGCTCCTCGGGTCCGCGGGTCACTTGCGGTAGGTGACGTTGCCGCCGGTGGTCGGCACCAGCTCCAGCCACACCTTGCCGGGCGGCAGCTCGAGCGGCCCCGCCTTGGTGCTGAGCTTCACCGCGTCGGTCAGACCCTTCTTGGTCCACGTGGCACGGACGACCGAGCCGTTGTGGAAGACCATCGCCTGACCGCTGCCGCTGAAGTGCGTCTCGGGTACGGGGTTGCCGGCCGGGTCCTTGTAGCCGGCGTCGCCGACCTTCACCCGCGCTACCAGCACGGTGTCCGGCCGGAACTCGTCACCGGCAGCCGCCTCGGAGTTGAGGTTGACGTACTTGCCGTTGCGGAACTGCCAGCTCGTGGTGTGCCCGCCGGAGAAGGTGGCCGAGATGGCGCGGGCGCGCTGGCCCGCCGGGAACTGCTTGGCGTCGCCCCACGGGAAGTAGTTCTGCGGCGGACCCGACGACTTGAGCGTGCGGGACAGCGCCGGGAGGTCCATGAAGAGGTTGTACGGCGCCGGGCGGCTGTTGTCGCGGCTGTAGCCGGTGCCGCCCTCACTGACCACCTTGATCCCTGCGGCATGCACCCGGCGCACGGTCGCAGGCGCCCCGCCGCTGGCGACGAGCACCGCGTCGGCCGGCTCGACGATGCCGATGTCGGTGGCGCGCATCGACCGCACCGGGCCGACCCGCTTCGGCACCTGGGAGTAGAAGAAGACCGCGAGACGGGTGGAGCCGCCCTCGACGAGCTCCTCGGTGATGAGGTCCGCCGAGCTGAGCCCGACCTGGGGCCGGCTGCTGCCGGTGTTGTCGATCTTGACGATCATCACCGGATGCTTCGGGGCGTTCCCCTTCGCGGGCAGGCCCGTGAGCGGCCACTGGCCCGAGAGCGTCGACCCGGCGGCGGTCCCCTGCGCGTCAGGAGAGCCGTCGGCCTTGGGGTTCTTGTCCTCGCCACCACAGGCCGTGAGGGTCACGGACCCGGCCAGCACCAGTGACACGAGGGATGCCGTGACGCGGTGGCCGCGACGGCTTGCGGAGAGTCGTGTACGCAAGTCGATTCCAGACATGGCGGTAAGTGTGACGCAGGGCCGCTCCCGATTCGGGAGCGACCCCGCGTTTTTCAGCAGTCGGACGAAACGGTCACCGCAGGGTGCCGGCGTACCAGCTGTTGGTCCAGACACGCTCACGGTGCACGCGCTCCCCGCTGTTCGGAGCGTGGATCAGGTAGCGGTGGCCGTTCTTCGTGCCGGCGTACACACCGACGTGGTAGACCCCGCCGCTGCCGTAGAAGAACATCAGGTCACCCTTGCGCATCTGGCTGCGCGGGATGCGGTGGGCGGCGCGAGCCTGGTCGCTCGACGTACGCGGGATGTTCGTGAAGCCGGCCTTGCGGTAGGCGTAGTAGATGAGCCCGGAGCAGTCGAACTTGTTCGGGCCGGTGGCGCCGTAGACGTAAGGGTCGCCCTTCTGGGCCTTGACGACCTGGAGGGCGTTCGCGACGCGCTGGCTGCGGGTGGCAGCGTCGGCGGAGGACGAGAACGCGAACATGGCAGCAGCCACGGCGGCAGCGAGAAGGATGGACAGCGCAGCAAAACTGCGCGAGCGAAGAATCGCAGGCATGAAGAAGCTCCCTTTCCACGCCTGTGAGGTGAGCTGTCGGGTTAGAGCTGAAAGGTGCTCTGCCGCCACTGATCAGGCGACTTCACCCCGAGCGTCCGCAGGGACGCATTGTGATGTGGGTCCCCCACTCCTACCCAAGAGGTTTCGGTTACAGGACAAGGGGTCAGACTGCGGGCGGGTAGGACTCGGCGTAACCCGGTCTGACTGTGAAGTTGTGGCTGCTCTTGCTGGTCACCACCGAACCCTCTCCGGCGGCACCCGGCTGAGCAGGCCCAAAGAGAGTAGGCACGGAACGGTTGAAAATTCCAATCCGGTTCAAGTCCGAGAAACCCGAAAACGTCCCGCAGGTCACACCTACGGGACGTTTTCACGCTCAGGAGAACGGCGAAATGAGATGGCGATCACACCTTCTGCACGGTTCAGACGGGTTCAGACAGCGTTTACGCCGACCGCGGGGGTGGAAACGGTCAGATCTTCGCGCCGCCGTCGACGTAGAGCGTCTGACCGGTGATGTACGACGCCTCGTCGCTGCACAGGAAGGCGGCCGTCGCCGCGATGTCTTCGGGGTACCCCACCCTCTTGACCGGGTTCCGCTCGGCCGCCGCCTTGCGGAAGTCCTCCGGCTCGACGCCCACACGACGGGCGGTGTCGTCGGTCATGTCGGTCACGATGAAGCCAGGGGCGATCGCGTTGACGTTGATCCCGAAGGGGCCGAGCTCGAGGGCGAGCGTGCGGGTGAAGCCCTGCAGCCCCATCTTCGCCGCGGAGTAGTTGGCCTGTCCGCGGTTGCCGAGGGCGGAGACGCTCGACAGGTTCAGGATCTTGCCGTACTTGTGCTGGACCATGTGCTTCTGGACCTCGCGGCTCATCAGGAAGGAGCCGCGCAGGTGCACGTTCATCACCATGTCCCAGTCGTCCTCGGACATCTTGAAGAGCAGGTTGTCGCGGGTAACGCCGGCGTTGTTCACCAGGACGTCGATCTTGCCGAGCTCCTCGGCGACCTGGGCGACCGCCGCCTGGACCGAAGCCGCGTCAGCGACGTTGCAGGCGACGCCGACAGCCTTCTCCGCGCCGAGCCCTGAGGCCGTTGCTGCCGCGGCGTCCTGGTCGAGGTCGAGCACCGCCACGGCGGCCCCCTCCTCCGCGAAGCGCTTGGCGGTGGCGGCACCGATGCCGCGAGCGGATCCGGTGACGACGGCGACACGACCGGCGTAACGACTCATGGGAGCTCCTCCTGTGCGCCGGGGTGCGGCGCGGACGTGTGTGACGGTGGAAGTGGGCTCACTGTAGCCATCGCGACCCGCGCGTCCAGCCTGGGTCGGCTTCAGCGCCGGAGCGCAGCGGACCCACTGACCGCCTTCGGACGCTCAGGGCCTGACTGCGCGACCGACGTAGAGGTGGCCGACCACCTTCGTGGCAGGGATCGGAGCGCGCAGGTAGAACGTCTCGAGCTCCTCCACGACCAGCCCGCTGCCCTCGATGCTGTCGGCGATCGGCCGGTCGAGGTGGCAGCCGGCGAACACGCGGCGCTGGACGGGCGTGAGCCGGTGCTGCCAGCGGGCGACGCCTGGGTCGGGCGAGAGACCGTGCTCGAGGAAGTGGAAGCTGCCTCCGGGGCGGAGCACCCGACGCACCTCCGACAGCGCGGACTCGAGGTTCGGGATCGTGCACAGCGTGAAGGTCGACAGGGCGGAGTCCACCGACGCCCCCGCGAGCTCGAGTGCCTCGCCGTCGAGACCAGCGCGTACGACGGGCGGCCCGCCGGCCTTCAGGTGCTTCCTCTCCGCGAGGTGCCAGGCGACGTCCGAGGGCTCGACCCCGAGCACGCGCTCGACGCCTGCCGGGTAGTGCTCGGCATTCAGCCCCGAACCGAAGCCGATCTCGAGCACCTCGCCAAAGAGCCCTTCGCAGACCCTGGCGCGTTGCTCGTGCACCTCACCCGTGCCCAGCAGCAGGTCGATGGCGCGGGGCACGACCTGTTCGTTCCACCAGCTCATGTCAGCCCTCCTCCGCCCGGTCGGCGTCTCCGGAGAGCACGGCGGCCAGTCGGCCGGCGTACTCCTTCATCTCCTCCTCGGAGGAGTACTTGGTCCGTGGCCAGAAGAACCCGCGCAACCCGTCGCCCTTGGTCCGCGGCACCACGTGCATGTGAAGGTGCGGCACGCTCTGGCTGACCGTGTTGTTCATCGCCACGAAGCTGCCCTGGGCGCCCAGACCGTCGACCATCGCCGCGGCGAGCCGCTGCCCGGCCTCCAGGAACGGATCTCGTAGAACCGCGGGCAGGTCGGGGAGGGTGTCGATGTGCATGCGTGGGACCAGGAGCACGTGTCCCTTGAACACCGGACGGTGGTCGAGAAACCCCACCAGGTCGCCGGTCTCCAGGACGGTGTGCGCACGGGTCTCCCCCGTGACGATCCGGCAGAACAGGCAGTCGGGCACGGTCCGACCCTAGTGGCTGGCCGACAGGTCTGGACGGGTGCCCGATTTGACCTCAGGGGGAATACCCCGGAGGGTATAGGGCATTGACTTGCTAACGTAGATGTCAGATACCCCCACCCGTATGGACTACACGTCCGGAGGCAACTGTTCATGATCACCGTGACCCCCATCGACACCCCTGGCCTCGGCGACCGGACCTACCTGGCCCACGACGGCAAGGTCGCCCTCGTCGTGGACCCGCAGCGTGACTACGACCGGGTCCTCGCCGTCGCGGAAGCAGCCGGAGTGCGGATCACGCACGTGTTCGAGACGCACATCCACAACGACTACGTCACCGGCGGCCTGGCCCTGGCCGAGGAGGTGGGCGCGGCGTACCACGTGAACGCCGACGACCCGGTCGAGTTCGACCGCGTCGGTGTCCACGACGGCGACGTCATCGAGGTCGGCGACACGATGCGCGTCCGCGCGGTTCACACACCCGGCCACACCCACACGCACATGTCCTACGCCCTCACCGCGGCCGACAAGCCGGTAGCGGTCTTCACCGGCGGCTCCCTCCTCTACGGCTCCACCGGCCGTCCGGACCTGCTGGGCCCCGACCACACCGACACCCTCGTGCGCGCGCAGTGGCGCTCGGCCCACCGCCTGGCCGAGGAGCTCCCCGACGAGACCGAGGTGTTCCCGACCCACGGCTTCGGCAGCTTCTGCTCGGCGACCCAGAGCGAGGCCGCGTCCAGCACGATCGGCCAGGAGAAGACCTCGAACCCTGCGCTGACGCAGGACGAGGAGGAGTACGTCGAGAAGCTGATCGGCGGCCTCGACGAGTTCCCCGCCTACTACGCCCACATGGGGCCCGCGAACTCCGCCGGCCCCGTCGCCCCCGACCTGTCGGAGCCGACGCTCGCCGACCCGGCCGAGCTGCGCCGGCGCATCGAGGCCGGTGAGTGGGTGGTCGACCTGCGCACCCGCGAGGCGTTCGCCGCCGGGCACCTGATCGGCAGCGTGAACTTCGGCATCGACGGCCAGTTCATCACCTACCTCGGCTGGATCATGCCGTACGACGCCACCGTGACCCTGCTCGGCGAGACCCCGGAGCAGGTGGCGGAGGCCCAGCGCGACATGGCCCGCATCGGCCTCGCCAAGCCGGCCGCCATGGCCACGGGCAAGCCCGACGAGTGGGCCGGCGGTGAGCAGCTCGGCAGCTTCCCGGTCGCGAAGTTCCAGGACCTCAAGGAGGCTCTCGACAACGCGTCGGACGACGAGGGCTTCGTGATCCTCGACGTGCGCAGGGCCCAGGAGTACGACGAGAAGCACATCGACGGAGCCGTCAACGTGCCGATCCACAACGTGCTCGCACACATCGACGACGTGCCTCGCAAGAAGCTGTGGATCCACTGCGCCGGTGGGTACCGGGCCAGCGTCGTCGCGTCGATCCTCGACGCCCGTGGGTACGACGTGGTCGCCGTGGACGACTCGTTCGACGAGAACGCCGCCCAGTCAGGTCTGCCCATCGTCGCCTGAGACGGACCGTACTGCCAGAACCCCAGGTACGGGGTCGGCTGCCTCCCGGCGGTCGGCCCCGTTCCAACGCCCGACAGACGCACCACAACAACACGCACCACAACAACAAGGAGAACCGACCCTTCATGACCAGCACCCCTACTGAGGCCCGCCGACTCGACGTGCAGACCCTGCAGGAGCGCCTGAGCTCAGAGGACGCCCCCCGCGTGCTCGACGTCCGGACCCCGGCCGAGTTCGAGACCGCACACATCCCCGGCGCCTACAACGTGCCGCTCGACAACCTGCGCGAGCACCGGGGCGAGCTGCGCCGGCACCTCGACGAGGACGTCGTGCTCGTCTGTCGCTCGGGCCAGCGCGCCGAGCAGGCGGAGAAGGCCCTGGCCGAGGTCGGCCTTCCCGGCCTCCGCGTCCTCGAAGGAGGCATGGTCGCCTGGGAGAGCGCCGGTGCACCGGTGAACCGCGGGCGGCAGACCTGGGAGCTCGAGCGTCAGGTCCGGCTCGTCGCCGGCTCCATCGTCCTCAGCAGCATCCTGGGCAGTGTCGCGACCCCTCGCCTGAAGTGGCTGGCCGCCGGTGTCGGCACCGGACTGGTCGGCGCCGCGCTCACGAACACCTGCGCGATGGGCACGATGCTGTCGAAGATGCCGTGGAACAAGCGCGGCGACTCCTGCGACATGGACCAGATCGTCAAGGCCCTCAACGGGACTGCGTGATGGAGCTGTCCGTCGTCCTCGCGGCCGTCCTCGCTCTGTCGGTGCTCGTCGGCGTCTCGCTCGGCGTACTCGGCGGTGGCGGGTCGATCCTCACCGTCCCGATCCTGGTGTACGTCGCCGGGATGGACCCCAAGGAGGCGATAGCGTCCTCGCTCTTCGTGGTCGGCGTGACCTCGGCAGCGGGGGTGATCAGCCACGCGAGAGCCGGCCGGGTCCGATGGCAGACCGGGGTGCTGTTCGGGGCGTCAGGCCTGGTGGGCGGCTTCCTCGGCGGGATGCTCGGCGGTCACCTGCCCGGCGACCTCCTGCTCTTCGCCTTCGCCCTGATGATGCTCGCTGCGTCCGCCGCGATGATCCGCGGGCGCCGGATCGACGAGTCCAAGCAGCAGCAGGAGCTCCCGGTGCTTCGCGTCGTGCTCATCGGCCTCACGGTCGGGCTCGTGGCGAGCCTCGTGGGAGCCGGTGGCGGGTTCCTGGTGGTGCCTGCGCTCGCGCTGCTCGGCGGGCTGCCGATGGCGGTCGCGGTCGGCACGTCCCTGCTCGTGATCGCGATGAACTCGCTCGGCGGGCTCGCGGGCTACCTGAGCTCGGTCCAGCTCGACTGGGCCCTCGTGATCGCGGTGACCGCCGCTGCGGTCCTGGGCAGTGTCGTGGGCGGCCGGTTCGTCGGCCGGATCCCCGAAGCTGTGCTGCGCAAGGGCTTCGGCTGGTTCGTGCTCGTCATGGGTGGAGTCGTGCTCGTCGAGCAGTCGCCGCCGGGCCTCGCCATCCCCGCGGTGGCGGTCGTCGCCGCCATCGCGCTCGCGGCGGGTGCATGCGTGAAGCTCGCGCCGTCCTGCCCGCTTCGTCGCAGCCCGACCAGCTCCGAGGAGCTCGCCGGGGTCTGACCCTCAAGCCACCGCCCGGGCCGAATCCCCCTGACGGTCCGGGCGGTGTTCCATGTCCGGACCGGGAGGATGATCCCTCAGGTCAGCTCCAGGATCCGGTTCATCAGGGGGATGCTGGGGAACCTGTCCCTCCGGATCTTCTGCATGAGGAGCTCGGCGTAGGCCGGGACCTCGTCCGGCTTGAGCAGTGACTCGATCATGTCGAGCATCGTGGCCGACGGGTAGGCGTCCTCCGCGACCTTCCCCATGAGCATGCGGAGCATCTCTGTGCGTACAACGTCGTCGTTGTCCTTCGCCATGTTCCCTCCCACAGGTCGGCCGTCCTCACTATCTACCCCGGCGGACCTTTCTTACTCCACCATCCCTCCGTACGGACCAGCCCAGAGGTGTCATCGACCCGCTCTCCAGGACGCCCCAGACCAGGACGCCCCAGATTTCGTTCGGGGCCCATACCCGTTGTCCTCGAGGAGCCCGGCTGGCGATGGAGCAACCGTTCGGTTGCCGGGACGGACCTGTGCCAGGCACCGCACCAGCAGTACCAGCTCTCAGGACACCTCCACGTCGTGATGGAGGACGGCACCGAGTGCGACGCCGCCTTCGTCTGCGGTTGCCGCGGCGTCAGGAGAGCGGACGAGGAGCGGCCCAGGTCGGTCGGAACGTGTGCCAGGCACCGACCTCCCCCGGTGGGGGCGGCACGCGCGTCGTCACGGTTCGACGCCTGGTTGTCGGGTCGGCACGCCCCGGGAGAAGAACAGCGCGAGAAGCGAGATCAGAGCCAGCACGGACAAAGACGCGCGCAGCCCGTCGAGCCGTGCCGCCTCGTTCTCGTCGACGATGGCCTGGGCCGTCGCCCCGGTCACACCGGCGTCGGCGAGTGCCGCGCTCAGCTGGTCGTCGGGGACGAACGGCACACCTGCGGCAAGCTCGACCTGGGCGCTCGACGTCATCCCTTGCGGAACGTCGGGGTTCGCCTCGATGCCTGTGAAGAACGACGTGGTCAGGCCGGAGATGAGGACCGCTCCGGCCAGAGCGGTCCCGATGGCAGCTCCGAGGAAGGTGACGGTGTTCTGCAGGCCGCCCACCTCGCCGGTCTGCTCGTCCGGGACGGCCGACACAGTGACGCTGCCGAGCTGGGAGGCAAGGGCGCCGATGCCCAGCCCGGCGAGCAGCATCGGCCAGGTGACCACCTCTGGCCCCACACCCACCTCGAGAGCGGCGATGAGCGTCACGATGCCCACGAACAGCAACCCGAACCCCAGCTGGACGACCCGGCGTGGCGAGGCGTGGGGGAAGAACTTCGGGACCCCGACGGCAGCCAGCAGCAGCGCCAGCGACAGCGGCAGGATCCGCACGCCCGTCTCGATCGCCGACAGGCCGAGCGCCACGGAGAGGAACAACGGCACCGCGTAGAACAGGCCGGACTGCAGCAGGTACTGGTAGAAGAACGACGTCAGCCCACCGCGGAGCAGCTTGTTGCCGAGCATGGCCGGGTCGACGAGAGCAGCCTCGCCCCGCGTCTGCCGTCGTCGCTCCCACCCAAGGAAGCCGAGCAGTACGACGCCGCCGCCCAGGATCAGCCAGAACACCGGTGACAGGCCGAGCCAGACCGGAGCCTCGGGCTTGGGGATCACGAACCCCCAGGAACCGGCTCGAAGGACGCCGAACACGATCAGGCCCAGGCCAAGGGCGGACAGGCCGGTGCCGACGAGGTCCATGTGGACACCGGACTCGGGCGGCGCGTCCGCCAGCCGCCTTGTCATGAGGAGGATGACCAGTACGACGATCACCTCACCGGCGAACACCCACCTCCACGACGCGTACGTCGTGAAGAGACCGCCGATCAGGGGCCCGAGCGCTACCGCGATCGCCGCAGCCGCCGCCACCAGGCCGTAGGCGCGCGGACGGTCGGCCCGACCGAAGTTCGACGCGACGAGGCCGACGATCGCCGGCATGATCAGCGCCGCACCGACACCCTCGAGGAGGGACCAGCCGATCAGGAGCACGGTCAGGTTGGGCGAGATCGCCGTGATGAAGGAGCCGGTGCCATAGATGATGCAGCCCAGGGCGAACGCGCGCTTGCGGCCCATGATCTGCCCGATCTTGCCGCCCGTGATCATCAGGCACGCCATGACGAGCATGTAGAGCGTGATCGCGGTCTGGATGCCCGTGACCGTGGTACCAAGGTCCTGCGCGACCGTCGCGATCGACACGTTCATGACGGAGCTGTCGAGCGCCATGAGGAACTGGCCCGAGGCCAGCGTCAGGAGCACCGTGCCGGATGCCGCCGCGGCTCGTGCACCAGGTACGTCAACGTCGCTGGCCATAGCCGCCACGTCCTCTCGATCGGGAGCTAGGACGAGCATCCCTCGGAAGACGGTCATTCCGGATCATCCGCGGCGGGTGATCCGGCCACTGCCGCGCAACCCCTAGCGTCGATGCAACAAGGTCGAGGGAGGGAGTCGTCTGGTGCTGATCATCGCCATCATCGTGATCGGGCTCGCCGCCGGGTGGATCGCGCATCTCCTGGTCGGTCGAGGCCAGCCCAACTGGGGACAGCTGTTCCTGGTCGGGATCGCCGGGTCCTTCCTCGGCGGACTGCTAGGGAGCCTGATCTTCGGTGACGGACTCGCACTGCGACCCAGCGGTCTCATCGGCTCCGCCATCGGCGCGACGCTCGTGCTGCTTCTGCTTCGCGCCATCGGGGAGCGACCACGTCGGGCCCAACCCTGACGAGGCGGTGCCCGAAGCGTTGCGGCCCCCGGCCGCTTAGGTCCTGAAGCGCACGACGTAACAGACATAGACCCGCAAAAGCACAGGTCAGCGGGCTTCTCCTGACTCTTGGTGCCTTTCCGGCACTCGCTTGCGGGGCCCCCCGCGGAGGCGCAGACTGACCGTCGTCCGGCCTCGCTCTCGGGGCAAGGACGGCCTCCGGACTTGGCGGACCGATAGGGGCGAAACCTGTGCAAACACCTGCACCCGTGGACTATGCAAGGGCAACGAGCGTCGAGCACGCTCTGGAGCTTCTGGAGAGACTCGGACCCGAGTCACGGCTCATCGCAGGTGGTCACAGCCTCCTGCCCATGATGCGGATCCGGCTGGCGCAGCCGGAGTGCGTCATCGACATCAACGACCTGACCGACCTCGACTACATCCGCGTGGAGGGAGGCGAGCTGTGCATCGGGGCGATGACCCGGCACGCCACCGTCCTGGAGTCCCCCGTCGTCGGAGAGCACTACGCGATCTTCCATGACGCGGAGCGCCTGATCGCCGATCCGCCGGTGCGCAACCGGGGCACGGTCGGTGGCTCGTTCTGCCAGGGGGACCCTGCCGAGGACCTCGCCGCCGTCGGCTCCGCGGTCAGGGCAGACCTCGTGATCCGCTCCTCCCAGGGCACCCGGACCGTACCGGCGCGGGAGTTCCACGAGGGCCCCTACGAGACGGTCCTCGGTGACGCAGAGATGCTGACCGAGGTACGTGTGCCGATCCGGCCCGGCGCGACCAGCGCCTACGACAAGGTCAAACGGAAGACAGGTGACTGGGCGGCTGCCGCCGCGGGTGCCTACCTTGTCATCCGTGACGGTCTCGTCGCCGATGTCGGGATCGGCCTGACAGCGGTCGGTGCACCGCACTTCTGCGCCGAGGAGGCCGAGGCCTACCTCCTGGGCAAGCCTCCGACGGACGACCACCTCGCGGAGGCGGGCCGGCTCGCCGCCCAGGCCGCCAACCCGCGGGCCGACCAGCGCGGTCCCGTCGAGTACAAGCTCCATCTCGCCAACGAGCTGACCCAGAGGGTCCTGCGCAGGTCCGTCGAGCGCGCTGCAGGGAGGTCCTGACATGCAGGTGACGATCAAGGTCAACGGCACGGAGGTGTCGCGCGAGGTCGAGCCTCGCCTGCTCCTCGTGCACTTCATCCGCGACCACCTCGGCCTGACCGGCACCCACTGGGGCTGCGACACCTCACAGTGCGGGACCTGCGTGGTCTGGCTCGACGGCAAGCCTGTGAAGAGCTGCACCGTGCTCACCCCGATGGCCGACGGACACGAGGTCCGCACCGTCGAGAGCCTGGAGGTCGACGGCAAGCTCGACCCGGTGCAGCAGGGGTTCATGCAGGAGCACGGCCTCCAGTGCGGGTTCTGCACGCCAGGGATGATGATGACCGCCCGGTGGCTCCTCGACCACGACGACGACCCCGACGAGGCCACGATCCGTGAGGCCATCTCCGGCCAGCTGTGCCGCTGCACCGGCTACGAGAACATCGTCCGCGCCATCCGGTGGGCCGCCGAGCACGCCGGCGAGGAGCGGGCCGAACACGAACCCCAGGCATCCTCCCAGGAGGTGCAGGCATGACCAGCCCAGTGACTGACCAGCAGCACGTCGCACCGCCGACCACCAGCCCGGCAGGCAACCCGATCGGCTTCGGCCGGATGCTGCGCAAGGAGGACGCGCGGTTCCTCCGCGGGCAGGGGCACTACCTCGACGACCTCTCCATGCCCGGCATGCTCCATGCCGCGATCCTGCGCAGCCCTGTCGCGCACGCCCGGATCATGTCGATCGACACCCGGCGGGCCGAGGAGCACCCCAAGGTGAAGGCCGTGATCATCGGCGCCACCCTCGAGTCGCTCAAGCTGGCCTGGATGCCGACCCTGAGCGCCGACGTACAGGCGGTCCTCGCGACCGACAAGGTCCGGTTCCAGGGCCAGGAGGTCGCGATGGTCATCGCGGAGGACAAGTACTCCGCGCGCGATGCGCTGGACCTGATCGACGTCGAGTACGACGTACTTCCTCCTGTCGTGGACGCCCGCAAGGCGCTCGACCCGGACGCCCCGGTGATCCGCGACGACGTCGAGGGCCGCACGGACAACCACATCTTCGACTGGGAGTCCGGCGACAAGGCACGCACCGACGAGGTCTTCGCGAACGCGGAGGTCGTGGTCGGCCAGGACATGCTCTACCCGCGCTCCCACCCGGCGCCGCTCGAGACCTGCGGCACGATCGCCAGCATGGACAGGGTCACCGGCCGGCTCACGGTCTGGTCGACCAACCAGGCGCCGCACGCGCACCGCACGATCTACGCCCTCGTCGCCGGGATCCCCGAGCACAACATCCAGATCATCTCCCCCGACATCGGCGGCGGCTTCGGCAACAAGGTCGGCATCTATCCGGGCTACGTCCTCGCCGTGGTCGGCTCGATCCTCACCGGCAAGCCGGTCAAGTGGGTCGAGGACCGTAGCGAGAACCTGATGTCGACGTCCTTCGCCCGCGACTACCACATGAAGGGGGAGATCGCCGCCACGCGGGACGGCAAGATCCTCGGCGTCCGCGTCAACGTGCTCGCCGACCACGGCGCGTTCAACGGCACCGCCCAGCCGACGAAGTTCCCGGCCGGGTTCTTCCACATCTTCACCGGCAGCTACGACCTCGAGGCCGCCCACTGCAAGGTCACCGGCGTCTACACCAACAAGGCACCGGGCGGCGTGGCCTACGCCTGCTCCTTCCGGATCACCGAGGCGGTGTACCTCGTCGAGCGCATGGTCGACATCCTGGCCGACGAGCTCGGCATGGACCCGGCCGAGCTGCGGCTGAAGAACCTGCTGCGTCCCGAGCAGTTCCCCTACACCAGCAAGACCGGCTGGGAGTACGACTCCGGCGACTACCCCCGCGCCCTGCGGAAGGCTATGGAGATCGCCGGGTACGACGAGCTCCGCCGCGAGCAGAAGGAGAAGCGCGAACGCGGCGAGCTGATGGGCATCGGCCTCAGCTTCTTCACCGAGGGCGTCGGCGCCGGGCCTCGCAAGCACATGGACATCCTCGGTCTCGGCATGGCCGACGGCTGTGAGCTCCGCGTCCACCCGACCGGCAAGGCCCAGCTGCGGCTCTCGGTGCAGACCCAGGGCCAAGGCCACGAGACGACCTTCGCGCAGATCGTCTCGCACGAGCTCGGCATTCCGCCGGAGGACATCGACGTCATCCACGGGGACACGAGCAACACCCCCTTCGGTCTGGGCACGTACGGCTCTCGGTCCACCCCTGTCTCGGGTGCGGCAGCGGCGGTCGTGGCCCAGCGGATCCGCGACAAGGCCCGGATCATCACGGCGGCTGCTCTGGAGTGCAGCCCCGACGACCTCGAGTGGGAACAGGGCCGCTGGTACGTCAAGGGCGATCCCGGGCAGGGCAAGACGATCCAGGAGGTGGCGATGCTCTCCCACGGAACGCTCGAGCTTCCCGAGGGCGTCGAAGGACACCTGGATGCCTCGGTCGTCTACGACCCGCCGAACCTCACCTACCCGTTCGGCGCCTACATCTGCGTGGTCGATGTCGACCGCGGCACCGGGCAGGTGCAGGTACGCCGGTTCGTCGCGGTCGACGACTGCGGCCCGAGGATCAACCCGATGATCGTCGAGGGGCAGATCCACGGCGGTCTCGCCGACGGCGTCGGCATGGCGCTGATGCAGGTGATCCCGTTCGACGAGGACGGCAACTGCGTGGGCAACTCGTTCATGGACTACCTGCTGCCCACGTCGATGGAGTGCCCGAGCTGGGAGACGGGCGAGACGGTCACGCCCTCGCCCCATCACCCGCTCGGGCTCAAGGGCATCGGCGAGTCGGCCACGGTCGGGTCTCCGCCGGCAGTCGTGAACGCCGTGATCGACGCACTCGAGCCGTTCGGCGTGCGGCACGCGGACATGCCCCTGACTCCGGCCAACGTGTGGATGGCGATGCAGGGCCGGCCTGTGCGGACAGACCTGGCGGTGCAGTGAGCCGGCCAGACGTCGAACGGCGCGCGGCGGACCTCCGGGCCGAGCGCGTGCCGTTCGTGCACGCGACGGTGGTCCTCGCCGACAGACCGACCTCGGCCAAGCCGGGTGACGAGGCGATCGTCTTCACCGACGGGACGATCGAGGGATTCGTCGGCGGCACGTGCGCCGAGTCGACCGTCCGCGCCCAGGGGCTGGCTCTGCTCGACTCGGGCGAGCCGCTCCTGCTCAGGATCACCCCGACCCCCGAGCAGGACGAGGAGTCGCGCCCGGACCGGCTGACGGTGCACAACCCGTGCCTCTCCGGCGGGACCCTGGAGATCTTCCTGGAGCCCGTCGTACCGGAACCGATCCTCGCGGTGCACGGCGACAGCCCGATCGCCAACGCCCTTGCCCTGCTGGGGGAACGGCTCGGCTACCAGGTGACGGCCGGTGCGGACCTGGCGTCGGACCCGACCGGCGTCGCCGCGGTCGTCTGCGCCAGCCACGGACGCGACGAGGAGACGGTGCTCACCGCCGCGCTCGGAGCCGGTGTCCCGTACGTCGGCCTGGTGGCGAGCCGCAAGCGCGGCGAGGCCGTGGTCGCCTCACTCGACGTCGACGAGGCGGCGCGGGCGGAGGTGCACACCCCCGCGGGGCTGGACATCGGCGCGCGCACTCCGGAAGAGGTAGCGCTGTCCATCCTGGCGGAGATCGTGGCTTTACGTCGTCGCACCACCGGCCGGCCCGTCGAGGGTGGTGGCCCAGTCGAGGGTGGCGCTGTCGAGGGTGGCGCTGTCGAGGGTGGCTCTGTCGAGGGTGGCCCCGCTGAGGAGCACGTGGAGCAGACGGGGACCGCGACCGACCCGGTGTGCGGGATGACCGTGGCGACGGTCGAGACTTCCCTGCACCTCGACCACGAGGGCGTGCGCTACTGGTTCTGCGGGTCAGGCTGTCTGCGGGCCTTCGCCGCCGACCCCGCCGGGTACCTCACCCCGTGACACAGGATCTGGCGAGCCTGGTCCCCGACATCGCAACGCTGCGCAAGGGGCTCGAGGACACCGGCTACCTGACAGACGAGGGCCTGGCGACCGCGCTGTTCTGCGCGGTGCGGCTCCCCCAGCCGATCCTCTTGGAGGGTGAAGCCGGGGTCGGCAAGACCGAGGCCGCCAAGTCGCTGGCCCGGCTGCTGGGGACGCCGCTGATCCGCCTCCAGTGCTACGACGGCATCGAGGCCGCCGAGGCGCTGTACGAGTGGAACTACCCTCGGCAGCTGCTGGCGATCCGGCTCGCCGAGGCAGAGGGCACGCACCTGGGAGAGTCCGACCTCTTCGGCTCGCAGTACCTGGTCGAGCGACCGCTGCTCCGGGCGGTGCGGCACCCGGGCCCGCTTCCCGCGGTGCTTCTCATCGACGAGGTCGACCGGGCCGACGAGGAGTTCGAGGCGTTCCTGTTCGAGCTGCTCGCGGAAGGGTCGATCACCATCCCCGAGATCGGGACGGTCGCGGCCACGGTCCCGCCCTTGGCGGTGCTCACCTCGAACCGGACGCGAGACCTCCACGACGCGTTGAAACGGCGGTGTCTCTACCACTGGATCGACTACCCCGACGTCGCACGCGCCGCCGAGATCATCCGCCTGCACGTACCGTCGGCCGCCGAGGAGCTCACCTCCGGGGTCGCCGCCGCGGTCCAGCGTCTGCGCAGTCTCGACCTCCAGAAGCCTCCCGGCGTCGCCGAGGCGATCGACTGGGTCGGAGCGCTGTCGTTGCTCGGGGTTCCCCGGCTCGACGGTGACGTGGTGGGGGCGACGCTCGGATCGGCGTTGAAGTACCGCGAGGACCTCGACGTGACCCTCGAGCGTGGTGTGGCCTGGGTGGCCGGTGGAGACTGAGCGACTCGCCCCGGACCTGGCCACCGTCGCGGCCGGGTTCGGCAGGCTGCTCCGCGAGGCGGGCGTCCCGGCCAGCCCGGAGCGGTCGGCCCGGTTCGCCGCGTCGGTGGGGATCGCCCGTCCCACGACGGTCGACGAGCTCTACTGGCTGGCCCGCGTGACCTTGATCGACCAGCACGACCAGATCGATGCCTTCGACCGGGTGTTCCGGCAGCTCTTCGGCGGGATCGAGGACGTCGCCTCCGACCGCGGGGACACCAACGCGCCCAGCCTGCCGCGCCAGGTGCGCGCCGGACCTCGGGTCCGCCCTCGCGAGCAGTCGCCGGCAGGCGAGTCCGACGTACCGACACCGACCTCGGCGACCGGGGACCCGCGGGAGAGCGAGGACGCTGGTGGCCGTCTACTCGTGACCGCAAGCGTCGAGGAACGTCTGCGCCACAAGGACTTCGCCGAGTACACCGCCGAGGAGCTGGCCACGCTGCGCCATCTCATGGAGGAGCTCGGTGTCGTCGTGCCGCTGAGACGGGCGCGTCGCACCGTGGGCGCAGCGAGCGGGACGCGGCTCGATCTGCGCCGGACGCTGCGCCACTCGCACCGGACCGGTGGTGACCCGGTACGCCGGGAGTACCGACGACGTCGCACGCAACGCCGGAAGGTCGTGCTGCTCGCCGACGTGTCCGGGTCGATGGAGGCGTACTCCCGGGTCTACCTGCAGCTGCTCCAAGGGGCGGTGCGGGGCGCAGGGGCGGAGGCGTTCGTGATGGCCACCCGGCTGACCCGGCTCTCCCGCGCGCTCGCGACCGGGCACCCCGACGTCGCCCTGGCCAGGGCCGCCGAGGAGGCCCCGGACTGGTCGGGCGGCACGCGCATCGGCGCGGCGCTCAAGACCTTCGTCGACGACCACGGGCGCAGGGGCATGGCTCGCGGCGCGGTGGTCGTCATCGTCTCCGACGGCTGGGAACGTGCCGATCCGGCGCTGCTGGGCGAGCAGATGGCCCGGCTGGCGCGGCTGGCACATCGGATCGTCTGGGTGAACCCGCGCTCGGCCGCCGAGCAGTACGAGCCTCTGGTCGGAGGGATGGCCGCCGCCTTGCCGTACGTCGACGTCTTCGTCTCGGGTCATTCGCTGCACGCCCTCGACGACGTGCTCGCCGCGATCGGTGGAGAGGACTGACCCTCGGCACGAGGTCGTCCCAGCAGGGGTTGTGGCGGAGCGCTCCTACCCCGCCGGAAGAAGCTTGTAGTGGAGGCGGACGACGGTGAAGGACCACAGCTGGAGCACATGATCCGTACGCAGCACTCCTTCTGGGTCGACGTACACCCGGAACACCTCGTGGATCGGCGCCCTCGCGGCGTGGGTCCGTCCGCCATCCTCGACGACGACGTACGCCCCCTCCTGCCCGAAGCCGCCGGCAGGAGAGCTCAGCTCCAGAGCGCCGTCGGCCAGCACCCTGGGGCGCAAGAAGACCTGGACGTTACCGGCCTCGAGCGGAAACGCCACGTGCACGCTCGGTTGTTCGGACCCGGGAAGCACCCGAGTGGAGTAGCAGCCGCTGTAGACGTACTCCCCCGTCGACCGCAGCGTCCGGAGCCACGCTGCGGCTCGCTGTTCCCCGAGAGCGTCATGGATGGTCACCACCCGGCTGTCCATGCCGAGGGCAACGTCGAGCGGCCGGGTCGGCAGCGCCAGCTGCTGCACCCTGCGCCCGAAGTACCGCGAGATGAGCTCGCCGCCAGGCTGGAAGAACGGGTTCCACTGGGTCCAGACCTCCATTCGCCACTCGGAGGTGTGCTCGTAGAAGTCGCGGACCTCCGGCCGCAGGTCGGAGCTCCTGAACCCCGGCCCGTCGAGCTGCGACATGGCGGCCAGCAGGCCCCTGCCCTGCTCGTGCTCCTGAACCCTCCCGCCGTGTGCAGCTGCCGCTGACCGCATCCACTCGTCCCCGATCGTCTGGCCGTCGTGCATCGGGGCAGCCAGCCACCGCTCCGCGCCGGCGAGGTCGACCGGCCGACCCTTGACGCGCCAGAACGTGCGAGTCACTCGGTCCAGCCGAGGCATCAGCGAGCTCATGCGGGACAGCGTGCCAGGGCCGCCCTCCAGGCAGCGGCTGACTCGCTCGCCCCTGCCCGGGGCTTTCCTAGCGCATCCACAGGTTCGAGCGACCCCACCCACAGGCGACGCCCGCACCGTGGAGGCATGCAGCGCCGCTGCCCACGTGGCGCAGGAAGGTTGACCCACATGAGTACGAGCAACGCACCCACCGGATCGCCGTGGCGTCGCCGGACGACCGCGCTAGGGCTCGTTGCGGCCGGAGCGGTCGCCGGTGGCATCCTGGCCGCCACGCTCAGTGCGTCCGCGGACGGATCCTCCGCCGCACCGGCGTCGGCGGATCCCGGCTACGGCGACCGACAGTTCTCGGGCCGGATGCCGATGCATTCCGGGGACCGGTCAGGACCCGGCGACATGAGAGGGCACTTCGGTGGGTCCAGCCCGGTTCGCGACGACGAGAAGGCGCTGAGCAGCAACAAGGCAGCCAAGGTGAAGGCAGCCGCCGAGAAGGCCGTCCCTGGCGGCACCGTCTACCGGGTCGAGACCGATGCGGGTGACGGGGCCTACGAGGCGCACATGACCAAGTCCGACGGAACTCCTGTGACGGTGAAGCTCGACAAGAACATGGCGGTCACCCAGGTCGAGGACGGTATGGGCACCGGCGACCCCGATCCTGCACAGCAGCCCGGCGATGGGAGCGGCGCCTGAGCGACTCGTCTGAAGCCGACAGAGGTGCCCGGGGCCCGCGCGGGTCCCGGGCACCTTGTGCCTGAGATCTCTCGGGAGGAGCGGGGTGTCCGTGCCTGCTCTGCACCGGGTTCAGGCGAACAGCACGACCTCCAGGTCAAGCCAGCCGGCCAGGTCTGCGATCTCGCGGTCGACAGCGGCGGTCATGGCCTTGCTGAAGGGCATGTCTTGATGGACCGCCCTGATCTGGAGCTCCCCGGCCTCACGGTCGGCCTTGGCGTCGAGCTTCCCGACGAGCCGGTCGCCATACAGGATCGGGAGGGCGTAGTAGCCCCACCGGCGCTTGGCGGCGGGCTTGTACATCTCCAGGTAGTAGTCGAACTCGAAGATCTCGCTCAGCCGCTTGCGGTCGTAGAGGAGGCGGTCGAACGGCGAGAGCAACGCCGCGCGACCCGCGAACGGCTGCCCGAGCTGCGCCGGGTCGACGCGCCACTCGCCCTTCACACCCTCGATTACGGCCGGCTCGCCGGCGCCACCGACGTCCACGGGCTCGCCCGGCATCTTGGCGCCCTTCGACCGGGCGATGCCCAGGGCACCGAGCCGTCGCTCGTCGCGGAGCCGGCGCGCATCCTCAGCCGGCACCGGCAGGTCGTCGGGGTAGATGCGCGAGGCGAGGTCCCACAGCTTGTCGCGGCCCTCTCGACCGGCGACCGCGACCTCGCCGCGCAGGACGAGCATGTCGAGCATCATCGTGAGGTTGCGGTTGTTGTTCCAGCCGCTCGACGACCACGGTCTCACGCAGGTGTCGGGCAGCTCGCGCTGCGGCAGTGGGCCGTCGGCGCGCAGTCGCTCGAGGATGTCGAGGCGGCACTCGTTGTTGTCCATGACCCAGTCGCGCCGGCCCTCCTGCCAGTCCAGGAGCTCACCCGTGCTGGCCCACTCGGCCATCTCGGCGGTGTAGAGCGCGATGTCCTCGGCCGGCCGGACCATCCCGAGCAGCTCGATCAGCAGCAGCTCGTCGCAGGCGTCGCGCAGGTCCTGGGTCGAGTACGACGACCCGATCCGGCTCCAGAGCACCAGGTCGGCACTCGGCGCGATGGCCCTGGTCGGGTCGAGCTGCAGCAGCGCGAGGCGTCGTACGGTCTCGACCACGCCAGTCGGCCGCTCCTTCGTCAACTGCTGGGCCCGCACGGCGATGCGGCGGGCGTCGGTGCGGCTGAGCGCGTGGACCTTGTCCATGCCGCGAGCGTAGGGGCAGGCACCGACGATCCGGGGCGATTCGGCATGGTGCCAGACGCGACGGGTCAGAAGTCGGTAAGAGCGGAACCGACGGGAATGTGCAGTACCTCCTTGAGACGCGGCGAACCCGGTAGGCGACTGCAACAGCCACAGGCGCTGAGGCGGCTGTGCGGGCATGCCACACTCGGGCCCACACCTGACCGAAGAGACGAGAGCCGCCCCGACGGGTGTCGGAGCGGCTCTCGATCAAGAGGGCTGGACTGCTGCGGCTGATGCCACAGCTACCGGCGATTCAGCAAAGAGTCCTCACACATTCTGCGAAGACCCTCCAGCCAGTGGAGCTGGCGGGAATCGAACCCGCGTCCTTCGGCGCTGATCCAGGGCTTCTCCGGGTGCAGTCTGCGATGTCGTCTTCTCAGTCCCGGCACTCGCACAGACACGTCGCCGACAGACTCAGCCACTGAATTGTCCCGGTGAGCCCCAGTGGCCGGGGATCACCAGCAAGCCTCCTAAATGAGGCCAGAATCTGAGCCGGAGGCGGCGCTCAGTCTGACCCGTTCACCAGTCGCTCAGGCGGCGAGGGCGAACGAACTGCGCTTAGCGTTGGCAGTTATTGGTTTCCAAGGAACGTTTACGAGATGACCTTGGATTCTCGACCCGCTTCCCCTGGAACAAACGTCCCAAGTCGAAACCGATCAGCCCCTCTTGAGTTGTCAAACAGTGGTGACCACTGTACCTGCCCCAACCGACAGACTCGACCGAGTATTCCCACCCACAGCCCCGGAAGAAGTCCTTGACGGTACCCGACAGAGGCGAAATGATCGAACAAACGTTCGATTGGAGCCTGTGAGGTGGTCGCGATGCATCCGGCGGAGGAAGCGGAGATGCCAACGGCCTCCGAGCTCACCGAATTCATCCGCCGCCTCGCTGGGAGCATGCCTGAGAGCACCGACAGCGACCGAGTCGACCTGCTGACCGCCCTCGAGGCGCTCAAGGGAGCCGCTGCGGCAGCTCAGGCGCGGGTGACGGTCGCCTTCGACACCTCGCAGCGGGCCGCACAGGCTCGGCAGGGTGTTCAGCCCAACGAGCTGGGCAAGGGCGTCGCCTCGCAGGTTGCGCTGGCGCGACACGACTCTCCCGTCAAGGGGGGCCGACATCTCGGGTTGGCCCGCGCACTGGTCCACGAGATGCCCTACACACTCCGGGCTCTTGCCGCGGGGAGGATCAGCGAGTGGCGGGCGACCATCATGGTCAAGGAGACCGCGGTCCTGAGTTCTGAACATCGCGCCCGGGTCGACAGCGAGCTCGCTGAGCGGCTGCCATCTCTTGGCGACGGAGGTGTTGGCCGGGAGGCACGGAAGATCGCCTACCGACTCGACCCCGGCTCTGTGATGCGCCGGGTCCGCCGTGCTGAGGCCGACCGACGCGTCACGACTCGCCCAGCGCCCGACACCATGAGCTATGTCACCGGCCTGCTACCGGTGGCCCAGGGGGTTGCGGTTCACGCCGCGCTGACCCGTCACGCCGACTCCCTCCGCGCCGCCGGAGACCCACGGAGCAAGGGCCAGATCATGGCCGACACGTTCGTCGAACGGCTGACCGGCCAGGTGCAGGCGGACGCGGTGCCGACCGAGGTACAGCTTGTGATGACCGACCAGGCGTTGCTCGGGAGTGACGACACACCCGCGCACCTCAGCGGCTACGGCCCAGTGCCGGCCGCACTGGCGCGGGCGCTGGTCCGGGGCGACGACACGGCAGCCCGCGCGCGGGCATGGATCCGCCGTCTCTACACCTCCCCGACCACGGGCGATCTGGTCGCGATGGACTCGACCAGGCGCATCTTCCCGGAGGGCATACGGACCTTCCTGGTCATACGTGACGGGGTCTGCCGGACACCTTGGTGTGATGCACCCATCAGGCACTCCGACCACGTGGTTCCGCACGCCGCTGAAGGACCGACCTCCGCGGCCAATGGGCAGGGGCTCTGCGAGCGCTGCAACCACGCCAAGGAGTCTCCCGGCTGGAGCTCGTCGACCATCCCCGACGGTTCCAGGGCACCGGTCACAGTGCGGACGCCGACCGGCCACATTTACACGTCGACTGCCCCCGACCCACCGGGGCAGATCCCTCTGCGGGCGCGTCTGCGGCAGCCGGTGCCCGGCGTCTTCGCTCTCGATACGCTCGCGAGCTGAGCCTCACTGCCCGACGAGAGCATAGGCGTTCTCCCAGCAGACCTTCCGCAACCACTCGTCCCCCATGCCGAGCCGCTCGAGCGAATCGATCTGATGGGCGTACGGATACGGGATGTTCGGGAAGTCGGAGCCGAGGAGCACCTTGTCCCCGAGGTCACGCAGGCGACCGACCAGATCGTCAGGGAACGCCGCCATCTCCTCGAAGAAGTCCGTGAACGCCATCGTCGTGTCGAGGTGTACCCGCTCGAAGCGCTCGGCCATCTGGAGGAACTCCCGGTACTCGGGCGCCCCCATGTGCGCCATCACCGCGGTCAGCCGGGGATGCCGCTCCAGCACCTCGAGCATCGGTCCAGGGCCGGTGTTCTCGTTCGGGACGGGCCCGGAGCCGGCGTGGATGACGACCGGCCGCCCGGAGTCGGCGAGCTGCCCCCAGACCTTGTCGAGGTGCGGGTCGCGGAGGTCGAAGTTGCCGACCTGCACGTGAACCTTGAAGATCTCCACGCCCTCGTCGATGGCGTCGGCGACGTACTCGGCGGCAGAGGGCTCCGGGTAGAACGTCGCGGAGTGCAGGCACTCCGGCACCGCCTGCGAGAAAGCACGGGCCCAGTCGTTCAGGTACCCCGCAATCCCGGGGCGGTGGGCGTAGGGCAGCGCCGAGAACCGTCGTACGCCGAGGGCACGCAGCTGTGCGACAAGTTCCTCGTCGGTGCCGCGGTAGGCGAGCGGCCAGTGCCTGCCGATGAGCGGGCCCGCAGAGTCGAACTGTGCCCGGACCTTCGCCATGATGTTCGGCGGCAGGAAGTGCACGTGCACGTCGTAGAGGCCGGGGATGGCCAGCCGCTCCGCCCAGGCTGGTACCTGGTCGTCGGTCAGGCTCACTCCATGCCCTTCAGCCGGCGCCCGATCGCCTGCTCAGTCTCCCGCTTGGCCTGCCGCTCGGCGATCGCGTGGCGCTTGTCCCAGGTCTTCTTACCCTTCGCCAGTGCGATCTCGACCTTGGCCCGACCGTCCTTGAAGTACAGCGAGAGCGGGATCAGGGTGAGGCCCTTCTCGTTGACGCGCGACTCGATGCGGTCGATCTCGTGGCGATTGAGGAGCAGCTTGCGTTTGCGCCGTGCGGCGTGGTTGGTCCAGGTGCCCTGGGAGTACTCCGGGATGTGTACGCCGTGCAGCCACACCTCGCCCTCGTGGACCTCCGCGAATCCGTCGACGAGCGAGGCCCGGCCGGCGCGCAGGGACTTCACCTCGGTGCCGGTGAGCACGAGACCGGCCTCGTAGGTGTCCTCGATGTGGTAGTCGTGCCGCGCCTTGCGGTTCTGCGCGACCAGCTTCTGCCCCTGCTCCTTGACCATGCCCAGATTGTGTCAGGCCGGGGCAACGTCGTTTCCCCGCGGTGCTCGGGACCTGGAGCCGGTGCGACGAGGACTAGAGCCAGTTGACCGGGTTAACGGTGGCGCCGTTCTCGAAGACCATGAAGTGCAGGTGGCATCCGGTCGAGTAGCCGGTGCTGCCGACATAGCCGATCACGTCACCACGCTTGACCTTCTGGCCGACGTAGGTCGAGTACTCGCTGAGGTGGTTGTACGCCGTGCCGAGCCCCACGCCGTGGTGGTAGCCGTTGTCCATGATCACGCGGTTGCCGTAGCCGGCGTTGAAGTACACCGCGATGACCCGGCCCGCGGCGGCCGCGTGGATGGGCGTACCGCAACCGGCGCCGAAGTCGGTGCCGTCGTGGAGCGTCCACCGGTGGTACACCGGGTGCATCCGCATGCCGTACGGCGACGTGATGTAGGCACCTGGGACGGGGTAGCTCAGGAAGCCGTGTGCTCCCCCGCTGCCGGTGCTCGGCTCGGTGGCATCCGCGGCTGCCGCGGCGGCGGCTGCCTCAGCGCGACGTCGCGCTGCCTCGGCGCGCCGGGCGAGCATGTCGGAGATCCGGTCCCGCTCCTGCTGGAGCCCCCGCAAGACGTTCAGGTCCGCGCGCTTGGCTTCAGCGGCCGCGTTGTGAGCCTTCGCCCGGGCCGACACCAGGGCGGAGACTGCCGCCTGGGCCTCTTCGGCCTGCTGCTCGAGCGTCTTCTTGCGCTCGAGGTTCTCCGCAGCCGCCTGACGCTGGGCAGCGACCTCCTGCTTCGCCGACTCGACTTCCTTCTCCTTGACGGTGAGGAGCACCCGAGAGGCCTCGAGCCGGTCGAGCGTCACGGACTCCTTGTCGAGCACGTTGCGCACGGAGTTCAGCTGACCGCTCAGCTCGGTCGGGTCCTGCGAGGTGAGCACCATGGAGAGGCCGAGCAGGTTCGGGTCACCCTGCTGGTAGTTCTGGACCGCCAGCTGCCCGAGGACCTCCTCCTGGTCCGCGACCTGGGCCTTGCCCTCGGCCAGCGCACGGCGGGCATTCTGCAGCCGAAGGATCGCGGCATCGAGCGCGGCCTGCATGCGGTGGTCGAGGACGACCGCTGCGGCCAGCTCGCCTCGCGTCTGCGCCAGGTGCTCCTCTGCCACGTTCAGCCTCGCCTGGGCTGCCTCGAGAGCCCGCGTGGCCGCGACGAGCTGCGCGCTCGACTGGTCGAGGTCGTTGAGCGTGTGCGAGATCTGCCCCTCGACCCGGTGCTTGCGGTCGTGTAGGTCGTCGGCCGAGGCCAGCGGCATCGCAGCAAGACTGAGCGTCAAGCTGCCTGCCGCAAGAGCGGCTATACCGCGGCGACGGGAGGTACGGGGGAAGTTGCGAACCACCGGTCTGCCTTAGCTGTCGTCGTATCGGTGATTCGACCGTAACTGACCTTACTCAGACTTTTAGGTATTTCCGCGTCATTGCAAGAGTCGGCACCAATGTGAGCAAAAGCCCGATCAGGGCGATATACCCAATTGTCGTCAGACCGTCACCCCAGTCGATCCAGGCCACGATGCTCGAGGTGGGCCTGAGCATGTGGTAGATCACGAAATACATGAAGGCTGCGATGGCGCCGCCGGCCAGCGTCACACCGACGAGCGCGGCGACCAGCCCCTCCATGAGGAACGGCAGCTGGATGTAGAGGCTCGACGCCCCGACCAGGCGCATGATGCCGATCTCGCGGCGACGGGCGAACGCGGCGAGGCGGATCGTGTTGCCGACCTGCAGGACCGCGGCGAAGATCAGGAAGACGGCGATGCTGTAGGCGCCCCACTTCATGACGTTCATCCAGAAGTAGATCGGCTTCAGCACCTCCCGCAGGTCACGAACGGTGTTGACGCCCTGGAGCCCGGACACCTGGCTCTTGATGCCCATGAACTTCTCCGGGTCCTTGAGCTGGACCCAGTAGGACTCCTGCATGTCCGACGGCCGGATCGACTCGTAGACCTTCTGCTCCGTCTCGTCGTTGGAGACGTAGGCGCTGCGCCACTTGTCGTAGGCCTGCTGCTTGCTCTGCAGCCGCCACGATGCCACCTCGGGGTGGTTGTCCAGGACCTTCTCGATCGCCGCCTTCTGCGCCTGTGTGACCTCGCCGTCCACGCAGTTCGCGGACGTGGAGTTCTGGTTGCACAGGAAGACCGTGATCTGAAGCTTGCTGCCCCAGTACTGCTCCGCCTTGTTCGCCTGGGCGTTGAACAACAAGCCCATGCCGACGAGCGTCAACGAGACGAAGATCGTCACGATCACCGCGACGGTCATGGAGACATTTCGCTTGAGCCCGTTTCCGAGCTCGGAGAAGACATAGCTCAGCTGCATCTGACGAGTTCCTCAGTCCTGTTCAGTGCTGGTAGCCGTAGACGCCGCGCGACTGGTCACGAACGATGTGTCCGCCGGCGAGCTCGATCACGCGCTTGCGCATCTGGTCCACGATGCCGGCGTCGTGTGTCGCCATGATCACCGTGGTCCCGGTCCGGTTGATCCGGTCGAGCAGCTTCATGATGCCGACCGACGTGTTGGGGTCGAGGTTTCCGGTGGGCTCGTCGGCGATCAGGATCATCGGCCGGTTCACGAAGGCACGGGCGATCGCCACGCGCTGCTGCTCACCACCGGACAGCTCGTCCGGCATCCGGTCGCCCTTGCCCTCGAGCCCCACGAGCTCGAGGGTCTCCGGGACGACCTTGTTGATGTGGCCTCGCGGCTTGCCGATGACCTGCAGCGCGAACGCGACGTTCTCCCCCACGGTCTTGTTCGGCAGCAGTCGGAAGTCCTGGAAGACGGTGCCGATCTGTCGCCGGAGGCCAGGGACCTTCCAGCCGGCCAGACGGTTGATCTCCTTGCCGGCGACGTACACCTTGCCGTGCGTCGGGCGGGCCTCACGGAGGACCAGCCGCAGGAAGGTGGACTTGCCGGAGCCGGAAGCACCGACCAGGAACACGAACTCCCCCTTGCCGACCTCGACGTTGACGTCGTCGAGCGCTGCACGGCTCTGGCCGGCATACGTCTTTGAGACACTCTCGAACCGAATCACAGGCGTTGGTGGCCGGGCTCGGGGACACAGGGGTTCACGCCAGCTCTGCAGGAAAGGGGCAGGGCGGGCGTATCCGACCAAGAATTGAGTCTAGGTGACTATGGACGGGCTCCCCAACAGGTCCAGCCAGTCGGTGGTTCGCATAGGTTGAAGTCATGTCCCCCGGCTCCCGTCGCGTCGTGCACACGCGCCGACGGGTGCTCACGATCCTCGTGACCCTGCTCACGCCTGCGCTGCTTCTGGCGGGGTGCACGTTCTCCTCCCCCGAGCCACAGAAGGCGGCTCCCTCGCCGTCGGTCCGTCCGACCGACTCCAAGCTGGACCTGAGCGGGCTGCCCATCCCACGAACCCAGATCTGCGACCTGCTCTCCGAGGACGGCGTGAAGGAGGCGCTCGGCGGCCCGATCGCCGGCACCGACCACTACGGCAACGGCGACGACGTGGAGGTGACCCCGGGTCTCGTGGACGTCTCCCACGAGTACGGCTGCGTGTACAAGGCCAAGAGCGGGGACACCGCGCGGGTGTGGGTCTTCGCCCGTCCCGTTGCGCGATCGGAGGCGAGGACGCTGGTACGACGCGCGCGCCGCGGGCGCGACTGCGCCTTCCCCAAGTCGGTGGGCTTCGGGTCCCCCGGCCTCACCTCGGTGTGCGAGCTGTCCTCGACGCCGTCCGACCCGGACCACGCCGTGGCGAGTGTCCGGACCAGGCTCGAAGGGCTCTTCGGCGACACCTGGGTGGGGTGCGAGGTGTCAGAGCCGCTCGAGGGCTCGTCCGGCTCCGGCGGCGACGTGGTTCAGCGGGCAGTGAGCTGGTGCACCGAGGTGGTCACCACCGTCGGCGCCCAGCCCTGACCCACAAACCCTGACGCCCAGGACTGGGGGCGAGATCAGCTCTGGGCGGCGGCCTTGTCTGCGCCCCGGCGCCAGCGGATCCCTGCCTCGAGGAAACCGTCGATGTCGCCGTCGAAGACGGCCTGCGGGTTCCCGACCTCGTACTCGGTTCGCAGGTCCTTCACCAGCTGGTACGGGTGCAGGACGTAGTTGCGCATCTGGTCGCCCCAGGAACCCTGCACGTCGCCGCGGAGCTCGTCGAGGTGCGCCCGCTCCTCGGCCTTCTTCAGCGCCAGCAGCTTGGCCTTGAGGATCACCATCGCGCTGGCCTTGTTCTGCAGCTGGCTCTTCTCGTTCTGGCAGCTGACCACGGTGCCGGTCGGGATGTGCGTGAGCCGCACGGCGGAGTCGGTGGTGTTGACCGACTGGCCGCCGGGTCCCGAGGAGCGGTAGACGTCGACCCGGATCTCCTCCTCCGGGATCTCGATCTCGTCGGTCTGCTCCAGCACCGGGACCACCTCGACGGCAGCGAAGGAGGTCTGTCGCCGGCCCTGGTTGTCGAAGGGGCTGATTCGCACCAACCGATGGGTCCCCGCCTCGACCGAGAGGGTCCCGTAGGCGTACGGAGCGTGGATCGCGAAGGTGGCGGACTTGAGCCCTGCCTCCTCGGCGTAGGAAGTGTCGAAGACCTCGACGGGGTACTTGTTGCGCTCGGCCCAGCGGACGTACATCCGCATGAGCATCTCGGCGAAGTCGGCCGCGTCCACGCCACCGGCCCCCGACCGGATGGTCACGAGCGCCTCGCGGGCGTCGTACTCCCCCGACAGCAACGTGCGTACCTCGAGCTGCTCGACGGACTTGTGGATCCGCTGCAGCTCGGCCTCGACATCGCGCAGCGACTCCTCATCACTCTCCTCGCGGGAGAGCTCGAGGAGGACACCGAGGTCGTCGATGCGGCTCTGCAGCGAGGTGAAGCGCTCGAGCTCCCCTTGGAGGGCGGAGAGCCGCCCGGTGATCTTCTGTGCGTTCGCCTGGTCGTCCCACAGGTCCGGGGCAGCCACCTGCTCGCCGAGCTCGGCGATCTCCTTGCGCATGTCGTCCACATCGAGCACCTGCTCGATGGTGTGCATCGTCGCTTGGAGCTGCTTGATCTGGGTTTCGAAGTCGGGGCCTGCCACGACCGCAAGGGTACGCGACAGGGTGCAGTGCAGCCATTCGAGACGAGTGGCCGCACCGCACCCTGTGGTGGTTCTGAGCGGGAGGGTCAGGCGCCCTCGTCGCCCACCCCGAACGTGTTCGCCCCGGTGGAGCCGAGGGGTGTCGAGGGGGTGCTGCTCGAGGCACCGGACGAGCCGCCCGGGACGTGCTCACGGACCTTGCCTGCGGCCTTTCCGGCCGCAGTGCCGGCGGCGTCCTTGGCCACGTGCTTGGCGTCGTCCATCTTCTTCTGGACCGTGGGGTTCGTGCGGAGCTTCTGGGCCTGCGCCGCGATCTGCTCGTACCTCTCCCGGCCCGCCTTCGCACCGAGCACGTAACCGGCCGCACCGGCGCCGAGGAACATCAGCTTCTTCATCATGGTCGTCTTCCTTCCTGTCGCTTCCCGGGTGATACCCGTGAGCCCGGCTCTCATTCGGGCGGTCGGCGGCACCTTCCTGGCGCCGCTGCCGTGGATCGGCGCATGTCGCGGATTCGGCTCGGGTACGCGCCCGCCATGGAGACAAACGCCTCGTACTGGATGGTGTCCGCAGAGACCCCCGACTTCCCCGTCCTCGACGAGGACATCACGGTCGACGTGGCGGTCGTGGGAGGAGGCATTGCCGGCCTCAGCGTCGCCTCCGAGATAGCCCGGACCGGCCGCTCGGTCGCCGTGCTGGAGGCCGGTGGCATCGCGGCCGGCGTCACCGGTGGCACCACCGCGAAGGTCTCGGTGCTCCACGGTGCGATCTACCACCATCTGGCGGAGAAGCTCGGCGACGACACCGCGGAGAGCTATGCCACCAGCCAGTGGCTGGCGATGGAGCACGTCGCCGAGACCGTGGAGCGGCTCGGTGTCGACTGCGAGCTCGAGCGGCAGCCCGCCTTCGTCTACACCGAGTCGTCCAGCGACGTCGACATGCTGCGCCACGAGGCGGACGCCGCGCGGCGGGCCGGGCTGCCTGCGACCTTCACCAACGACACAGGCCTCCCCTTCCCGGTCGCCGGGGCGGTCCGCGTGGAGGACCAGCTGGTCTTCCACCCCAGGAAGTACCTCCGCGCCCTCGCGGAGGAATACGTCGAACGAGGCGGTCTGATCTTCGAGAACACCCGCGTTACGGGTCTCGATGAAGGAACGCCGTGCACGGTGACGACCGAGGCAGGTCACCGCGTGAGCGCCCTGCACGTCGTCGTCGCGACCCACTACCCGATCTTCGACCGCGCGATGATGTTCAGCAGGCTGACCCCCAAGCGGGAGTTCGCGGTGGCCGGGGTCGTCGAGGACTCAGCCGACCCTCGCGCAATGTACGTATCGACCGGCTCGAACACCCGCTCGCTCCGCGGTGCGCCGTACGGCGATGGGCGACTCCTGATCGCGACCGGCGCACCGTTCACACCGGGCGACCCCCGGTCGCCCGAGCGTCTCGCAGAGCTCAGCACGTGGCTCACCGACCGGTTCCCCGTCGACGAGGTCCGGTTCAGCTGGGCGGCGCAGGACAACCACAGCGGCGACAAGGTGCCGTTCATCGGGCCGTTGCACCCGGGGGCCAAGCACACCTGGGTCGTCGCAGGCTTCGCCGCCTGGGGCATGACCAGCGGTGTGCTCTCCGGCCTGCTGCTCCGCGACCTGATCGAGGGCAGGCCACAGCCGTGGAGCCGGATCTACGACCCGCGTCGTGTGCATCCCGCCCTCGAGGCCAAGACGCTCCTCACCTCGGGCGCTCGGTCGGTCGCAGGGCTGGCGGGGAACGCGGCGACGCGCATGAAGGCCAAGCTGCAGCGGGTCCCCTCGGTCGAGGACCTCTCCCCCGGGCAGGCCGGGATCGTCCGCGACTCAGGGGGCGAGTGGGCCACCTACGTCGACGACGGGGGCGACGTACACTCTGTCTCCCCCACCTGCACGCACATGGGCTGCCTGGTCTCGTTCAGCCAGGCCGAGAAGGCTTGGGAGTGCCCGTGCCACGGGTCTCGCTTCGGCCTCGACGGCGCTGTGCTCCAGGGACCGGCTACCAGACCACTGAAACGACGTGACGATGACCAGTGACACCAGCGCCTCTACGAACTCGAACGAGCCGGAGGAGGACAAGGCCGAACGGCTGACGCGCAACCTGAACGAGCTGCTTCAGGAGCTGCGCGTCATGCAGACCGGCGTGCAGATCCTCACCGGTTTCCTCCTGACGGTCCCGTTCACGAACCGGTTCTCCGAGCTGAACACGTCGGAGAAGTACGTCTACCTCGCCGTGCTGTGCGGTTCCGTCGTCGCCACGGCGCTGATCGTGGCTCCGGTGGCCTTCCACCGCACGCTCTTCCGCCAGGGCGAGCGGGAGTGGATCGTCGAGGCGGCCAACCGCGCCGCCCGTCACGGCCTCATCGCGCTCGCCTTCACCATGGCCGGCGTCGTCTGGCTGGTCTTCGACACGGTCATCGGCGCACCCTCCTCGCACATCGCTGCCGCGATCACGATCGGCGTCTTCGCTGTGCTCTGGGGCTTGCTGCCGGTGATGCAGCGGCGTCGCTTCCGCAACGGCTGAGGTCCCCAGCTGCTGGACGGCGCGGAGCACACGCCGGCCGGGCTAGAACGCACGAGTGGGCGGTGCCGATCCCTCGGCACCGCCCACTCGCAAGATGACTCGAGCTCAGGCCAGCTCGGTCCTCAGGTCCGAGAGGATCCGCGACAGCAGGCGCGAGACCTGCATCTGGGTCACCCCGATGTCCTGGGCGATCTGCTCCTGGGTCCAGCCGTGGAAGAACCGCAGCTCGATGATCCTGCGGTCCCG
>DATGYO010000190.1:0-49406 GCA_035297905.1 Nocardioidaceae bacterium | reverse complement strand
GCTGAACGTGCTCGAGGACTTCCTCGACGGCTGGCCGGGAACGCTCGTGGTGGTGTCCCACGACCGGTACTTCCTGGAGCGGGTGTGCGACACGGTGTGGGCCCTGCTCGGAGACGGCACCATCCGGATGCTCCCGCGCGGGGTGGAGGAGTACCTCGAGCGCCGGCGCGCCATGATCGCCGCCGAGGATGCCGCCCTCGCGGCCCACTCGTCGGCCGCGGCCCAGAGCACGGACCGGCCCGCCGGGAGTCCAGCCGTGACGCAGGTGGCGTCGGCGGCACAGGTGTCACAGGTGTCACAGGCGGAGCAGCGGGAGGCTCGGAAGACGATCGCGAGGCTCGACCGCCAGCTCGCCAAGCTGGCCGACCGGGAGGAGAAGCTCCACGCCCAGCTGGTCGAGCACGCCAGCGACTACGAGAAGCTCGCGGAGCTCGACGCCCAGCTGCAGGAGGTTCTCGCCGAGAAGGAAGCCCTCGAGGAGGAGTGGCTCGAGGCCGCCTCGCTCCTCGAGTGAGACGACGGGCTCGCGCCGACAACGATCGCGCACCTGTCCGATCGTTACGGTTGCCGGGCAAGTTGGCACGTCACAACTCCGCACCTGCACGATCCTTGCCGCGGAGCAGGGTACGGCCCGCGGCCGGCCTCAGCCCATGATGCGGCTGAGGACGTAGCTGCCGACGTTCGTGACGATCACTGCGGCCGCGATGACGGTCCCGACGACGGCCGGGATGAAGCCGTTGGGAGATCCCTCGCGGCGGGCGCGCAGGCCGTACCAGATCGCCCCGGCGGGAGGAGCGAGCATCACCAGCAGAGCCGGGCCGGCCGACCTGACCACGACGTCGAACGGGACGGTGTCCTCGGACGTGTAGCCGGCCTGGGTCAGGAGTCCTTCCCCGATCACCATCGCCGCCAGGAAGGCCGGAACGGTCAGCGCGACGAAGACCCAGGCGAGACGGAGATGCCGCTGAGCAGGAGTCTTGGGTTTCGAGTGGTGCAACGCACGGGTATCGCCGGACATGGCCTACCTCCTTGCCCCCTGATCTGATCGTGCACCTCGCAAAGTGCCCGAGACAGGGCAGAAGGTCCTCCTACTGCTCCGGCTCGAACGGCGCGACGAGGCGGCGCAGGAGCGACGCGAGCCGGCTCTGGGCGGAGGCGTCGAGACCACCGAGCAGCTCGCGCTCGCGGTCCAGAAGACTGGCGAGTGCGCCGTCGACCTTGGCCCGGCCGTCGTCGGTGAGCCGCACCAGCACACCTCGCCGGTCGTGCGGGTCGGGCAGCCGCTCGACCAGGCCGCGGGCGACCAGCCGGTCGACCCGGTTGGTCATCGTCCCGCTGGTCACGAGGGTCTCCTTGATCAGGCGACCGGGGGAGAGCTCGTACGGCGTTCCGGCCCGACGCAGCGCGGCGAGGACGTCGAACTCCCAGGACTCGACGTCGTGGTCGGTGAACGCCGCGCGCCGGGCGCGATCGAGGTGGTGGCCGAGCCGGCTGACCCGGCTGAGCACCTGCATCGGCGCAAGGTCGAGGTCCGGTCGCTCGCGCTGCCAGGCCTCGACCAGACGGTCCACGTCGTCGCGCATGCCTCGATGGTACCCGTCGAGATTCTTGACATCGAGACATTCTGACCGCTTCTGTGTATCTTGATGTCAAGAGACTTGCTGGAGGGAGCCTGACCATGAGCGCGCACACCTGGGATCCGGAGCGGTACCTGACCTACGCCGACGAGCGCGGCCGCCCCTTCGTCGAGCTCCTCTCGCGGGTCCGGGCGACCGGAGTGGACCGCGTCGTCGACCTGGGCTGTGGTCCCGGCAACCTCACCGGCCTGCTCAAGGAACGCTGGGCGTCCGCCGACGTGATCGGGCTCGACTCGTCCGTCGAGATGATCAGCCGGGCCCGCGAGTCGCGGGTGAGCGGCGTGCGGTTCGAGGTGGCCGACCTGCGGGAGTGGGAGGCCGACCGCCCTGTCGACGTACTCGTCTCCAACGCGACCCTCCAGTGGGTCCCCGGCCATCTCGACCTGCTCCCAAGGCTCGTGGGGCAGGTCGCGCCGGGCGGCTGGTTGGCTTTGCAGGTGCCGGGGAACTTCGCCGAGCCGAGCCACGTGCTGCTGCACGAGCTCGCGTCCGACGAGCGGTTCCGGCGGTACGTCGACGGGGTGGCGCGCCCTGACGCCCATGGGCCGGAGGTGTACCTCAAGGGGCTCCTCGGCCTCGGGTGCAGCGTCGACGCATGGGAGACGACATACCTCCACGTGCTGGAGGGCGAGGACCCGGTCTTCACGTGGATCAGCGGCACGGGGGCGCGGCCGGTGCTCCAGGCGCTGCCCGACGGGCTCCGCCCGGAGTTCGAGGCGGAGTACAAGCACCTCCTGAGAGGCGCCTACCCGCCTGGCCCGCACGGGACGGTGCTGCCGTTCCGCAGGGTCTTCGTCGTGGCGCAGCTCCCCGCGGCCGGGCGCATGTGACCATCCCCGACACATCGGTTTCCACTAGGAGGAGAGCAAGCATGAGGTTGCACCACGTACAGGTTTCCTGCCCCGTCGGCGGCGAGGACGCCGCCCGTTCGTTCTACGGCGAGGCCCTCGGGATCCCGGAGGTCGAGAAGCCGCCGGTGCTGGCGGCGCGGGGCGGCTGCTGGTTCCGCGACACTGCCGTGGAGATCCATGTCGGCGTGGAGCAGGAGTTCCGGCCGGCGGCGAAGGCGCACCCGGCGTTCCTCGTCGACGACATCGAGGCGCTTGCGGTCCGGCTGGCGGAAGGCAACTTCCCAGTAACGTGGGACGACGACTTTCCTGGGTACCGGAGGTTCTACACCGCCGACGGGAACGGCAACCGGGTCGAGGTCCTGGCCGCCGAGTGATGCGGGTGAGGGACGCGGCTTGGCTCACTTACGGCGGCGTAGGTTACGGTGCCGTAGGTTGAGTCTGAGGGGCTCGGCCGGAGGGAGCAAGCGTGAGCAAGCCACTGACCCAGACCCAGATGCTGATCGAGCTCGAGCAGGTCGTCGAGGAGAACCTGAACCGTCACCTGAAGGTGGCCAAGGAGTGGTTCCCGCACGAGTACGTCCCGTGGAGTGACGGTCGCAACTTCGACGGTCCTCTCGACGGCGACCCGTGGAGTCCCGAGGACTCCAAGATGTCCGACGTGGCGCGGTCGGCGCTGATCGTGAACCTGCTGACCGAGGACAACCTGCCGAGCTACCACCACGAGATCGCGATCTTGTTCGGCCGCGACGCGGCGTGGGGCGACTGGGTGCACCGCTGGACCGCGGAGGAGGGCCGGCACGGCATCGCGATCCGCGACTACCTGCTCACCAGCCGCGCGGTCGATCCCGTGCAGCTCGAGCGCCTGCGGATGGACCACATGTCCACCGGCTACGAGTCGGCGCACAGCCAGGACCTCATCCGCTCACTGGCCTACGTGTCGTTCCAGGAGCTCGCGACGCGCGTGTCGCACCGCAACACCGGCAAGCTCACGAACGACCCGGTGGCCGATGCGCTGCTCGGGCGCGTGGCGGCGGACGAGAACCTGCACATGATCTTCTACCGGAACCTGCTCGGAGCAGCCCTCGAGCTGTCGCCGAACGAGACGATGCGCGCGATCACCGACGTCGTGACGACCTTCCAGATGCCCGGCACGGACATCGCGGGCTTCCAGCGCAAGGCTGTGGAGATGGCGATCGCCGGGGTCTACGACCTGCGCCAGCACCGCGACGACGTCGTGGCGCCGGTCCTGCGCTTCTGGAACGTCTTCGAGGTCGAGGGGCTCGACGCCGAGGGAGAGCAGGCCCGCGCCGAGCTCGCGGCGTTCATGGACGGGCTGGACACGCAGGCGTCGCGCTTCGAGGAGAAGCGACACCGGCTCCAGGAGCGGTTGGCCGCCCGCGCCGGCTGACGCCAGGCTGGGTGATGCCCGGGGCCGGACAAATCGGTCGACAGGCGCCGAGACGGCCCGCGACGATGGCGGCATGGACCTCCTCGTGATCTTCGGCCCGCCGGCCGTCGGCAAGATGACGGTCGGCCGCGAGGTCGCCCGGCTGACCGGCTACAAGCTCTTTCACAACCACATGACCGTGGAGCCGGTGCTGGAGCTGTTCGAGTTCGGCTCGCCGCCGTTCGTCCGTCTGGTCTCGGAGTTCCGGACCCGGGTGATCGAGGAGGCCGCGGAGAGTGACCTGCCCGGGTTGGTGTTCACGTTCGTGTGGGCTCTCGACGACCCCCGCGACAAGGAGCTGGTCGACGGGTACGTCGAGATCGTGGAGTCCCGTGGGGGGACCGTGCGGTTCGCCGAGCTCTACGCGCCGCAGGTGGAGCGGCTCGCCCGCAACGCCACCCCGGACCGGCTCGACGCCAAGCGGTCCAAGCGAGACGTCGAGGCGTCGAACGGCTGGCTGCGTGACGCCGACGAGCAGTCGGTGCTGAACACCGGCGACGACCACGACCTGAAGTCCCTGGTCGACGGCCGGCCACACGTGAGGGTCGACAACACCAGCCTGACCCCGGAGGCCGCGGCCCGGCAGGTCGTCTCCGGCCTTGGCCTCCCGCGCGTCGCCGGGTGAGGAGTGCGGCCGGCGCAAGTGGTCACAGGTGACAGGTTCAGCGCTTCGGAACCTGTCACCTCTGACCACTTGGCGTGCGTCGGCCCGAAGCGCTGCCGAGGTCAGGGCTTGGTGCGCAGCTCTGGCTTCTTCTCCATGCCGGCGAGGCCGTTCCAGGCGAGGTTCACCAGGTGCTCGGCGACGACCCGTTTCTCGGGTGTGCGCGTGTCGAGCCACCACTGACCTGTCGTGCCCACCATGCCGACGAGCATCTGCGCGTAGAGAGGCGCGACCTTCGCGTCGAAGCCCCTACCCTTGAACTCCGCTGCCAGGATGTACTCCACCCGTGAGGCGATGTCGCCGATGATCGACACGAACGACCCCGTGGCGGACCCGAGCGGGGAGTCGCGAACCAGGATGCGGAAGCCGTCCGGAGCGTCTTCGATGTAGTCGAGCAGCGCGAACGCCGCCTGCTCGAGGAGCACCCGAGGGTGCTCGGCGTGGAGGGAGTCCTGCATCATGCCGAGCAGGCGCCGTACCTCACGGTCGACGACCACGGCGTAGAGCCCTTCCTTCCCGCCGAAGTGCTCGTAGACCACGGGCTTGGAGACGCCGGCGCGGGCCGCGATCTCCTCGATCGACGCACCGTCGAAGCCACGCTCGGCGAAGAGCCCGCGGGCGATGTCCACGAGCTGCTCCCGCCGCTCGGCCGCGGTCATGCGACCGCGTCCGGCGCGCCGGGCCTTCTCTTCGCTCACCTCAGTCACGCGCCCATGATGTCAGCAGGGCGCGCGGTGAGGTACGACGGTGGGCGGCGACGGGTCGGCGCTCAGGCGGCTTCGGAAAGCTGCTGGTTGGCCACCAGCTTGCCCTCGATGCGCTCCTTGACGGGCCAGCGCACGTCCTTGACCCAGCCGACCTTCTCCATGAACCAGATGACGCGGGCGGAGGTGTCGACCTGACCGCGCAGCACGCCGTGGCGGGCGCAGGTGGGGTCGGCGTGGTGCAGGTTGTGCCAGGACTCGCCCATCGAGGGGATCGCGAGCCACCAGACGTTCGCGGACTTGTCGCGGGAGATGAAGGGACGCTCACCGATGGTGTGGCAGATCGAGTTGATCGACCAGGTGACGTGGTGCAGCAGGCTGATCCGGACCAACGAGCCCCAGAAGAAACCGGTGAGGGCGCCCTGCCACGACATGGTCAGCAGACCGCCGAGGACGGCCGGGAGAAGCAGCGACACGGCGACCCAGACCGGGAACTGACGCGAGATCTTGACGATGTCGCGGTCCTTCATCAGGTCCGGGGCGTACTTGCGCTGCGGGGTCTGCTCGGGGTTGAACAGCCACATCATGTGGGCGTGCCAGAAGCCCTTGGCCAGGGCCTTGATGTCGTCGCCGTAGCGCCACGGCGAGTGCGGGTCGCCGTCGCGGTCGGAGAACTTGTGGTGCTTGCGGTGGTCGGCGACCCAGCGGATGACCGGGCCCTGGATCGCCATGGAGCCTGCGATCGCCCAGAAGACCTTGACCGCCCGGTTGGGCTTGTAGGACTTGTGGGTGAAGAGCCGGTGGAAGCCCACCGTGATGCCGTGGCCGGTGAGCCAGTACATGACCCCCATGATCGCCAGGTCGGTCCAGCCGAGCCAGCCGCCCCAGGCAACCGGGATCGCGGCGGCGACCGCCAGGAACGGAACGACGATGAAGATCGCGAGCGCCACCTGCTCCTTGCGGGACTGGGTGTCGCCGCCCCAGGTTGCACTTGGCTGGCCGAGCTCGGTCGGGCTGTCGGGCTGTGCAGGGGTGGCGGTCACGGCAGGGGGTGGTGTCATGGGCAGTTCCTCGCAAGGGGGACTATCGAAGCGCTTACCTACGCAACCGTAACCTACGCCAGCGTAAGTAGCCAGCGGCGTCCGTCCCCGAAGAGACGCTCTAGTCGATTGCGTAAGGTGTGCCCCATCCATCCCCGGTTGGTCTGTCGGCAGGGCCCGCCGCACTTTGAATGCGGACAAGCGACGTAGGTTCGACTCCTACCCGGGGAGCGACAACCGTCTCCGACAAGTCATGGGAGTGCCGAGCGTGTCCGAGGCCGTCACCACCACCGTGCCCCGCCCCGCAGCTGTCATCCTGCTCGCGGCGGGCAGTGGCACCCGGATGAAGTCCAAGACCATGAAGGTGCTGCACCCGATCTGCGGGCGAAGCCTCATCGGCCACGTGATCGCGGCCTCCGAGGCGCTCGACCCCGAGCACCTCGTCGCGGTCGTCGGCAACCAGCGCGAGCAGGTGGAGCCCCACGTCCTCGAGCAGGTGCCGGACGCGGTGATCGCCATGCAGGAGACCCAGGACGGCACGGGTCACGCCGTGCGGATCGCCGTCGAGACCCTCCAGCGACGCGCAGGTACGCCGGACGGCACGGTCGTCGTGATGTTCGGCGACACGCCGCTCCTCGAGGGCGAGACGGTGGCCGGGCTCGTCGCCGACCACACCGGGTCCGGCCGGGCGCTGACCATCCTCACCGCCGAGGTGGAGAACCCCTTCGGCTACGGCCGCATCGTGCGTGACGCCAAGGACGAGGTCGCCGCCATCGTCGAGGAGAAGGACGCCACCCCCGAGCAGGCCGCGATCAAGGAGATCAACAGCGGCATCTTCGCCTTCGACGGCGCCTTCCTCGCCGACGCGGTCACGAAGATCACCAACGACAACGCCAAGGGGGAGTACTACCTCACCGATGTCGTGGCGATTGCCCGGGAGCGTGGGCTGACCGTCGGCGCCTACTCCATCGACGACGTGATGCAGACCGAGGGCGCCAACGACCGGGCCCAGCTGGCCGGGCTGGCCGCGGAGATGAACCGCCGGGTGCTCACGCGCTGGATGAAGGACGGGGTGACCGTCGTGGATCCCGCCACGACGTGGGTCGACGTCACCGTCGAGCTCGCCCGCGACGTGACCCTGCTCCCGGGTGTGCAGCTCCACGGCTCCACCCGTGTGGAGGAGGACGCCGTCGTCGGTCCCGACACGACGCTGACCGACGTCACGGTAGGCGAGGGCGCGACCGTCGTACGCACACACGGCTCTGGCGCGGTGGTCGGACCCGGCGCTTCGGTCGGCCCCTTCTCGTACCTGCGACCCGGCACGGTGCTCGGCGCCAAGGGCAAGATCGGCACGTTCGTCGAGACCAAGAACGCCCAGATCGGCGAGGGTGCGAAGGTCCCGCACCTCTCCTACGTCGGCGACGCGGAGATCGGCGAGGGGACGAACATCGGCGCGGGCACGATCTTCGCCAACTACGACGGGGTGCACAAGCACCGCACGACGGTCGGCAGGCAGGCGAGGACCGGCTCGAACAACACGTTCATCGCCCCCGTGAACATCGGCGACGGCGCGGTCACGGGCGGCGGCACCGTCGTACGCCGTGACGTCCCACCCGGCGCCCTGGCTGTCTCGACCGGTCCGCAGCGCCACATCGAGGAGTGGGTGCTGCGCAAGCGTCGCGGGTCCGCCGCCGCCGAGGCGGCCGAAGCGGCACTGGCCCGAAACGAGGCCGCCCAGCGTGCGTCGTCTCACAAAGACGGCTCCGAGTTTCCGTCCGGGGACGGACCTGAGTGACAATCGAGATGCGGCCGGAGCGTGCAGGGCAGTGAGCGAGGAGACGCAGGCGTGAGCGGTATGAAGCGGACGACCGAGAAGAACCTCATGGTCTTCAGCGGTCGGGCACACCCCGAGCTCGCCGAGGAGGTCGCCGAGCAGCTGGGCACCGGTCTCGTCCCGACCTCGGCGTACGAGTTCGCGAACTCCGAGATCTACGTCCGCTTCGAGGAGTCGGTACGCGGCTCCGACGCCTTCGTGATCCAGAGCCACACGGCTCCGATCAACGAGTGGATCATGGAGCACCTGATCATGGTCGACGCGCTCAAGCGCGCCTCGGCCAAGCGGATCACCGTCGTGCTGCCCTTCTACGGCTACGCCCGCCAGGACAAGAAGCACCGCGGACGCGAGCCGATCTCGGCCCGCCTGATGGCCGACCTGTTCAAGACCGCTGGTGCCGACCGGCTCATCGCGGTCGACCTGCACACCGCCCAGATCCAGGGCTTCTTCGACGGCCCGGTGGATCACCTGATGGCGCTGCCGATCCTCTCCGACTACGTGCGCCAGAAGTACGGCGCCGAGCAGCTCGCCGTGGTCTCACCCGACGCGGGCCGGATCAAGGTCGCCGAGCAGTGGTCCAACCGCCTCGGCGGTGCGCCGCTGGCGTTCATCCACAAGACTCGTGACATCAACCGGCCCAACGAGTCGGTCGCCAACCGAGTCGTCGGTGAGGTCAAGGGCCGCACCTGTGTGCTGGTCGACGACATGATCGACACCGGCGGCACGATCGTGAAGGCGACCGAGGCGTTGATGGCCGACGGCGCCAACGGCGTGATCATCGCCGCCACGCACGCGATCCTCTCCGACCCGGCGGTGGACCGCCTCAAGAACTGCTCGGCCGTCGAGGTCATCGTGACCAACACGCTGCCGATCCCCGACGAACGCCGCTTCGACAAGCTGACCGTGCTCTCCATCGCGCCGCTCGTCAGCCGCGCCATCCGCGAGGTGTTCGAGGACGGCTCCGTGACGAGCCTCTTCGACGGTCACGCCTGAGCGTTCTTGTCCAGCGCCCGAGCGTTCTCGTCCAGTCGGCGAACCGAGGATTTCTCGTATCGGCCTCACCCTGGCTAGGATTGGCAAGTTGCCTCGGCGAGGGAGTGGCTTCACTCCGTGATCGACGCGGTCGTCCGCCCCGGACTCCCCGGGGTCTCGGGCCGCGCATCGCGCGAAGACCTCCTCGACCAGACCAGGCCGGTCCGCCGTGCTCGGTCGATAGGCAGCCACCAGACGTTGCACGATGAAATTTTGCTCAGCCGATTGAGGAGTTCCCCCGTGTCCGAGACCAAGATCAAGGCCGAGTCGCGCACTGAGTTCGGCAAGGGCGCCGCCCGCCGCATCCGTCGCGCCGACAAGGTGCCCGCCGTGCTCTACGGTCACGGCACCGACCCGATCCACATCACGCTTCCGGGTCACGAGACCATGTTGGCGCTCAAGCACGGCGGCGCCAACGCGCTCCTCTCCATCGAGGTGGGCGGCAAGTCGCAGCTCGCGCTTCCCAAGCAGGTCCAGCGCGACCCGATCAAGGGCTTCCTCGAGCACCTCGACCTGATCGTCGTGACGAAGGGCGAGAAGGTCACCGTGGACATCCCGGTCCACATCGTGGGTGAGCCCGCTTCGGACGCGCTCGTCGTGACGGAGCACCCGACGATCTCCGTCGAGGCCGAGGCCACGCACATCCCCGAGTACATCGAGGTCTCCGTCGAGGGAGCCGAGGCCGGCACGCAGATCCTGGCCAAGGACCTCAAGCTGCCGGAGGGGTCCACGGCACAGATCGACGAGGAGACCCTGGTCGTCAACGTGACCCACGCTCCCACCGCGGCCGAGCTCGAGGAGGAGCTCGCTGCCACCGAGGGCGAGCTCGGCATCGAGCGTGAGGAGGCCGGGGAGGAGGCTCCCGAGGCCGCCGAGGGTGAGGCCGCCCCTGCCGAGGGTGAGGCCGCGGAGTCCGCGAGCGAGTAAGGCTCAAGCGAGGCCGGGCGTCGAGTCGATGTGGCGCGACGTCTGGCTCGCACTGACACGTGGAAGGGCCGGGAGCTCCCGAGAGACTTCGATGACAGAGAACTTGTGGCTGGTCGTCGGGCTCGGGAACCCCGGCCCTTCGTATGCCGGTAACCGTCACAACGTCGGCTACATGGTCAACGACGAGCTCGCTTCCCGGCTGGGGTCGAAGTTCCGGCCCCACAAGACCGGACGTGCGGACGTCGTGGAGGGCCGCATCGGGGGTCCCGGCGGGGCGCGCGTCGTACTGACACGGCCGCGCTGTTACATGAACGAGTCCGGCGGACCGGTGTCGGCGCTCGCGAAGTTCTACAAGATCCCCGTCGAGCAGGTCATCGCGATCCACGACGAGCTCGACATCCCGTTCGACACCCTGCGGGTCAAGCTGGGCGGCGGGGACAACGGCCACAACGGGCTGCGCTCGATGCGCGGCTCCCTCGGCTCCGGTGAGTTCTACCGCGTCCGGGTGGGCATCGGCCGCCCACCGGGACGGCAGTCGCCGGCCGATTTCGTGCTCTCCGACTACTCCTCGACCGAGCGCAAGATCCTGCCCTTCCAGGTCGACCGCGCCGCGGACGCCGTGGAGAGTCTCATCGCCGACGGCCTCGAGAAGACCCAGAGCCGCTTCAACAGCTGACCCTTGTAACGCGGGGTTACGGACGCTCCACGAGCGGCACACCACTTGGGAACCGTCCAGAAGCCCGCACCAGATCGCCCGAGCAGACCCGAGTGAGAGGTTGAGCCCCCGTGACCCAGACCGACTTCGACGCAGGACAGCCGCCGGCAGAGGCGGCCCACGACGACCACGTGCTCGCTGCCTGGACGGCCACCGTCGCCGGTGAGCTCTTGACGAAGGTCCGCGAGCAGGGCCTCGAGGGCAAGGAGCTCAAGGACGCCGGCGACCGCGCCGCCCACGAGCTGTTGATGCGCCTGCTCGCCGAGCACCGGCCGGACGACGCCGTGCTCAGCGAGGAGAGCGCCGCGAGCATCGCCGACAAGGCGCGGCTGTCCTCGAGGCGTGTCTGGATCGTGGACCCGCTCGACGGGACCCGTGAGTTCTCCGAGCCGCCCCGCGACGACTGGGCGGTGCACGTGGCGCTCTGGCAGGACGGCGACCTCGTCGCCGGTGCGGTGGCCCAGCCGGGTCTCGGCACCACGTTCAACACAGGAGAGCCGCCCGTCGTACCTCCCCGGACCAGCGAGCGGCCCCGGATCGCGGTCAGCCGCACCCGCCCGCCGGAGTTCGTGAAGGCGCTCGCGGAGGAGATCGACGCCGAGCTCGTGCCGATGGGCTCCGCGGGTGCGAAGGTGATCTCGGTGGCCCGCGACGTGACTGACGCGTACGTCCACGCCGGTGGCCAGTACGAGTGGGACTCCGCGGCCCCGGTCGCCGTCGCCCGAGCCGCCGGCCTGCACACCAGCCGCGCAGACGGGGCGGAGCTGGCGTACAACCAGGAGAACGTGCTGCTGCCCGACCTCCTGGTCTGCCGCCCGGAGCTCGCCGAGCAGATCACCGGCTTCGTCAAGAGGTACTGGGCCGAGCACCCGCCTGCCTGACCGCAGGGACGTTCGGCTCTGGCTCGGCAGGCTTCCGCCCGCTGAGGCTGGAGTCATGAGGACCGACGCCGTCCGTGCCGGTGGCCTGTTCGGCTTCGCCGCCCTCGTCGTGAGCGGAGCCGCGGTCGCGTTCGAGCGCGCCTCGGCGGACGTGATGACCGCGGCGCCGGCGGAGTACACCACCTGGGTCGTCACCAACCACTCGGCGCTGCTGACCCAGAGCCTGCTGTTCGTGACCAGCAGCGGCTTGCTCCTGCTGCTGTTCGGCGGTGTCCGGGCGCTGCTCGACGACGCCCCTGCCCTGGCACGCACGACCCTCGCCGCCGGCGCGGTGTGGGTCGCCCTGAGCCTGTCGGGCCAAGCGCTCCAGGTGGCGATGACGCGCGCCGCCCTCGACGGCGCCGCCCCGGGCGTCGTGGCCATGCTGGGGGACCTGATGACGGTCCTGCTGCTCGTGGCGAACCTCCCGCTGGTGATCCTGCTGGCCGCGGTGGCTCTGGCCGGGCTTCGGGAGACCGGACCGGACAAGCGCCGGGTGCCGGCCTGGCTCGGGTGGGTCTCGGCAGCCGCAGCCCTGCTCCACTTGGTGCCGCTGCTGAGCATCCCTGTCACCGACGGCCCGATGTCACCCGACGGGGTCGTCGGCTACCTGCCCTACCCGGCGTTCGTGGTGTGGCTCGTCGCCGTCTCGGTCGTCATGGTGCGGGCGCCCGCCCGCGATCGGGCCCCGGTGGCCCCCTCGCACGCGGCGTAGACTCGAGCACCGACCCCCTCGTCCTCTCCGGCAGGGGGTGCGCGTGTTGTCCGCACCTGTTCTCGGCAGAAAGAGCACGAGTTGAGCTTGAAGGGTCTGGCCGACCTCGTCCTGCGTGACAAGGTCCTGGCCTCCACCATGGAGGACGCCCGCGACGGGTCCGTACGCGCCCTCGACCTCACCGGTCCCACGGCGCTGCGGCCGTTCGTCGTGAAGGGCCTCGTCGACGCCGGCCGCACGGTCCTGGCGGTGGCGGCCACGGCGCGCGAGGCGGAGGACCTCGTCACCTACCTCGGCGACCTCCTGGATCCCGAGTCCGTCGCGTACTACCCGGCGTGGGAGACGCTCCCGCACGAGCGGCTCTCGCCTCGCTCCGACACGGTCGGCCGCAGGCTCGCGGTGCTCCGTCGCCTCAGGCACCCCGGCACCGACGCGAGCAACGGTCCGGTCAAAGTGGTCGTCGCTCCGGTCCGGTCGATCCTCCAGCCGCAGGTCAAGGGGCTCGCCGACCTCGAGCCGGTCGAGCTGAGCGTCGGCGACGAGGCCGACCTCGAAGACGTCGTACGTCGGCTGGCCGATGCGGCGTACACCCGGGTCGACCTCGTCGAGAAGCGCGGCGAGTTCGCGGTGCGAGGCGGCATCATCGACGTCTTCCCGCCGACGCAGGAGCACCCGCTGCGCGTGGAGTTCTGGGGCGACGAGGTCGAGGAGATCCGGTCGTTCGCGGTGGCCGACCAGCGCTCGCTCGAGCCGGTGCCACGGCTGTGGGCGCCGCCGTGCCGCGAGCTGCTGCTGACAGACGAGGTCCGGCGGCGCGCCCATGCCCTGGGCGAGAGCCACCCCGAGCTCCAGGAGATCGCCGAGAAGATGGCGGAGGGCCACGCCGTCGAAGGCATGGAGTCGCTGGCTCCCGCCCTGGTCGACGAGATGGAGATGCTCGTCGACCTGATGCCCGAGAACACCCACGTCCTCGTGCTCGACCCCGAACGCGCCCGCAGCCGCGCCCACGACCTGGTCGCGACCAGCGAGGAGTTCCTGCACGCCTCGTGGGCCGCCGCAGCGGGAGGGGGCCAGGCCCCGGTCGACCTCGGCGCCGCGTCGTACCGCTCGCTCGCCGACGTCCGCGCGCTGAGCCTCGCCTAGGGCAAGCCGTGGTGGAGCATCTCGCCGTTCGGCCTCGACCCCGACGCCGCGGACGTCAACCGGCAGCCGCTGCGCGACGAGCTCGGCGAGATCGTGGACTCCGGCGTCGACGCCGACGCGGGCGCCGTGGAGTCGCGCACCCTCGACATCCGGCCGGTGGAGGCCTACCGCGGAGACATCGAGCACGCCATCGGCGACATCAGGCAGTGGCTCACCAACGGCTCCCGTGTGGTGCTGTTGAACGAGGGCCACGGTCCCGCCCAGCGCATGGTGGAGGTGCTGAAGGAGCACGACGTCCCGGCCCGGCTGGTCGAGACCCTCGACACCGAGCCGGAGCCGGGCCTGGTGCACGTCTCGACCGCCTGCCTCGAGCACGGGTTCGTCGACGACGAGCAGTGCCTCGCCGTCCTCACCGGCGACGACCTCACCGGCCAGCGATCGTCGACCAAGGACATGCGCCGGATGCCGACCAGGCGCAAGAAGCAGATCGACCCGCTCGAGCTCAAGCCCGGCGACTACGTGGTGCACGAGCAGCACGGGGTCGGCCGTTACGTGGAGATGGCGCAGCGCACGGTGCAGGGCGCGACCCGGGAGTACCTCGTGCTCGAGTACGGCTCGTCCAAGCGCGGCGCACCGCCGGACCGGCTCTACGTGCCCGCCGACACGCTGGACCAGGTGACCAGGTACGTCGGAGGCGAGCAGCCGAGCCTGGACCGCCTCGGCGGCGGCGACTGGACCAAGCGGAAGAACCGCGCTCGCAAGGCCGTGCGGCAGATCGCCGCGGAGCTGATCAAGCTCTACGCCGCTCGCCAGGCGACCAAGGGCCATGCGTTCGGCCCGGACACCCCCTGGCAGCGTGAGCTGGAGGACGCCTTCCCGTTCGTCGAGACGGTCGACCAGCTGTCGACGGTGGACGAGGTCAAGCGCGACATGGAGCAGCTCATGCCGATGGACCGGCTGGTCTGCGGCGACGTGGGCTACGGCAAGACCGAGATCGCCGTCCGCGCCGCGTTCAAGGCGGTGCAGGACGGCAAGCAGGTGGCCGTCCTCGTGCCGACGACCCTGCTCGTGCAGCAGCACTTCTCGACCTTCGCCGAGCGGATGGGCGGCTTCCCGGTCGTGCTCAAGGGGCTGTCGCGGTTCCAGACCGACGCGGAGGCCAAGGCGGTCATCGACGGGCTCGCCGAGGGCAGCATCGATATCGTGATCGGCACGCACCGACTCCTCAACCCCGACATCAAGATCAAGAACCTCGGGCTGGTGATCGTCGACGAGGAGCAGCGCTTCGGCGTCGAGCACAAGGAGGCGATGAAGCGACTGAGGACCTCTGTCGACGTGCTGGCGATGTCCGCGACGCCGATCCCGCGCACCCTGGAGATGGCGATCACCGGCATCCGTGAGATGTCGACGATCACCACGCCGCCGGAGGAACGCCACCCGGTGCTGACCTACGTCGGCGCCTACGAGGACCGCCAGGTCACTGCCGCGATCCGGCGCGAGCTGCTGCGCGAGGGCCAGGTCTTCTACATCCACAACCGGGTGAACTCGATCGAGAAGGCGGCCGCCCACATCCGGCAGCTCGTTCCCGAGGCGAGGGTCGCGGTCGCACACGGCCAGATGGGCGAGCACCAGCTCGAGCAGGTGATGCTCGACTTCTGGGAGAAGCGCTTCGACGTGCTCGTGTGTACGACGATCGTGGAGTCCGGCCTCGACGTGTCCAACGCGAACACGATGGTGATCGAGCGCGCCGACATGCTCGGCCTCTCCCAGCTCCACCAGCTGCGTGGCCGGGTGGGACGGGGCCGGGAGCGTGCCTACGCCTACTTCCTGTACCCGGCCGACAAGCCGCTGACCGAGACCGCGCACGAGCGCCTCGCGACGCTGGCCCAGCACTCCGACCTCGGCGGCGGCATGGCGATCGCGATGAAGGACCTCGAGATCCGCGGCGCCGGAAACCTGCTCGGCGGTGAGCAGTCCGGTCACATCGCCGACGTCGGCTTCGACCTCTACGTCCGGCTGGTCGGCGAGGCGGTCGCGGAGTTCAAGGGCGACGCCTCGGCGGAGGAGCCCGAGGTCAAGATCGAGCTGCCGATCGACGCCCATCTCCCGCACGACTACGTGCCGTCCGAGCGGCTGCGGCTCGAGATGTACAAGCGGCTCGCAGAGGTGCGCACCGACGAGGACGTCACCGCCATCCGCGAGGAGCTGCTCGACAGGTACGGCGAGCCGCCGACTCCTGTGGCGAGCCTGCTGGAGGTCGCCCGCCTCCGGGCGCGGGCACGGCGCGCCGGGCTCACGGACATCACGCTCCAGGGCAAGTACCTGCGGTTCGCGCCCGTCGAGCTGCCCGACTCTGGCAAGGTACGCCTCGACCGGCTCTACCCGCGCAGCATCGTCAAGCCCGGCGTGCGTACGATGCTGGTGCCCCGGCCTATGCCCACCACGGTGGGAGGGCCGCCCATCCGGGACGAGGAGCTGCTCGCGTGGGCACGGCAGGTGGTGGACTCGGTCGTCGACCGGACGCCCGCTCCGGTCGGGTGAGCACGCAGCTGAGCCGTAGACGCAGCGATTGTCGAGCCAGAGGTCGGACGAGGAGTCACGAGTGTTGGTCGCAGGACGCAGGGTGAAGCTTGCTGCTCTGGCAGCGGGGGTGGCATTGCTCGCGGGCTGTGGGGTCCATCCGGGGGCCGCCGCGGTTGTGGGTTCGGACGAGATCTCCACGAGCGAGGTGGACGACGTCGCCGTCGCGGTGTGCTCGGCGAACCTCGCCTCCGCCCGCGCGTCCAACGCGACGCTGCCGACCCTGCCCACCCGCGGGGCGCGCCAGCTGGCGATGCAGATCCTGCTCGAGGGCGAGCTCTCCAGGCAGTTCGGCGAGCACGAGGGCGTGTCCGCCAACCAGCAGCAGGTGTCGCAGGCCCTCGCGCAGAACGAGCAGGGGTTCGCGATGCTGCCCGCGGACCAGCGAGACGACTTCAAGAACGCTCTCAAGCAGTACGCCGAGGGCCAGCTGATCCTGCTCGAGATCGGGAAGCAGAAGCTCGGCAAGGACGCCAGCGACAACGACGCGATCAACGAGGGCAAGCGGCTTCGTGACGAGTACGTGAAGAGCCTCGACGTCCAGATCGACCCGCGTTTCGGTCGTTTCGAGAACGGTGCGTTCAAGCCCGGCGGCACGTCGCTGTCCGTGGCCCAGTCGAGCACCGCACGCGCCGGCGACCGCGCCAAGCCCGCCGACGCCTTCGTCGCCGGCCTGCCGTCGTCGCAGCAGTGCAGCTGACCCTTCTCGTCACCAGCCCCCGGGTCGCTCCGGGGCTGATGTCCTGGGCGGCGTGGCAGGCGATCGCCTCTGCGCAGCGGGTGCTGGCCTCCGACGATCACGCACCGGCCTTCCGAGCCGTGACCGCGGCCGGGCATCGCGTGGACGTGCTGGAGCCGGCCTCGGTGGACGCCCTGCTGGCCCTGGCTGCCGGCGAGGACGTCGTGTGGCTGGCGAGCGACGAGGAGGCCACGTCGTTCCCCTCCGTGCTGGCGGAGCGCATCCTGACTGCCGAGGAGATGCCTGAGGTCGAGGTGCTTCACGCGTCCTACGACGTGCCGGGGGCTCGTCTGCTCGACCTGGTGACCGTCATGGACCGTCTGCGGACGTCGTGTCCTTGGGACCGGGAACAGACCCACGAGTCCCTGGCGAGGTACCTCCTCGAGGAGACCTACGAGACGCTCGAGGCCATCGAGTCCGGGGAGTACCACCACCTGCGGGAGGAGCTCGGCGACCTGCTGCTGCAGGTCTACTTCCACGCGCGGATCGGCAGCGAGGACCCGGACGAGCCCTTCGACATCGACGACGTGGCCGGTGGCATCGTCGAGAAGCTCGTGCATCGTCACCCACACGTGTTCGCCGGACTCGACGTGGAGGACGCCGCCGAGGTCGAGCGCAACTGGGAGCACCTCAAGGCCGCCGAGAAGGGCCGTGGGTCGGTCCTCGACGGCATCCCCCAGGCGCTCCCGGCCCTGGCGCTCGCCGACAAGACGCTGAGCCGTGCGGGGCGTCTGGGAGTGGCCCCCGAGGTGACCGGTGCCGAGTCCGTCGGTGACCGGCTGCTCGCGCTCGTGGTCGAGGCCCGAGCGGCCGGGCTTGACGCCGAGCAGGAGCTGCGCGACGCCGTACGACGCCTTGCCGACGCCGTACGCGCGGCCGAGGGCGGCGCATGACCGACAGGCGCATGACCGAAACCGGGGAGACCGCGGAGCCGCTCGTCATCCGGGGTGGGGGACTGGTGCTCCGCGAGTGGACCAGGCAGGACGTGCCCGCCATGGTCGCCCTCTTCGACGACGACGAGGTCGACCGGTGGACGCCGCTGCCGTCTCCCTTCGACGAGACGGTGGCCCAGGGGTACTTCGAGCGTGCCTGCCGTGGCCGCAACGCCGGCACGTGGCAGCTGGCCATCACAGAAGATGGCGTGGAGCCCCTGGGAGAGGTGCTGCTCTTTCCCACGGACAAGGACGGGGTCTGCGAGCTCGGTTACGCGGTCGGGGCGGCTTCCCGGGGTAGGGCGCTCGCCGCGCGCGCCGTACGGGCGCTGCTCCCTCTAGCCGCCTCCCTCGGCTACCGCGAGGCGCAGCTGACGATCGCCGTGGGCAACGAGCCGAGCAACCGGGTGGCGCGTGCCGCTGGTTTCAGGCGCACCGACGAACCGATGCAACGACACGAACGCAAGGGCTACGTGCTCGACATGGCTACCTGGCGGAGAGGGCTCGCTGTGCAGGGAGGACCGGCTCGGGCTCAGGGCTGAGGCCCAAGGTGGCGTCGATGGTGTGCGGGTCGAGGACTGTCGGTGACTCCGAGGCGATCACCATCAGCTCCGCGAGGAGCTGGATCTCGGTGGTCAGGTCGTCATCGTTCAGGTCGACATCGAGCGAGCTCGTCATGAAGTCCTCCCAAGGTTCCTGACGCTTCAACGACGCCGACGCCGATTGGTTACTCGGACGTGCTGATCGCGGCGGGCCGGTCGGGGGACTGACGGAGTAACCGATCAGCCGCCCGGTCGTTCTTCCGGGCACCCTGTGTCGTTCTTCGGGTCACAACTCACCGGGGCGTTCCTAGGCAAACGTGACGGAACGGACTGACCCGATTGGCGGGGTGGGGCTAGTCCTTGTAAACATCTTCGCTGGCCCGGCCACAGCCGGTCCCCCCAGACGAAAGAGAGGCGACGAAGTGTTGGACCGTCCAGGTGACACGTCCCCACAAGCGGTCAGCCACTCGCTGACCACGAAGCTCGTCGACGCCGAAGGGACCGAACCCCTCGACATCGAGCTGCACTACGACCCGCGGTCCCCCTACGCCGCGACGGCCGTGTTCAAGACCGGCGGCGCCAGGGTCCTGTGGACCTTCGGTCGTGACCTGCTGCGCGTCGGGCTCTACGAGCCGGTCGGCAGCGGTGACGTCCACGTCAGGCCCGACGTGGACGACAACGGACAGGCGACGGTCCACCTGGAGCTCTACTCCCCGCACGGAGCCGCGGTCGTCGTGGTTCCAGCCCGCGATGTGCAGCGTTTCGTCGAGGTGATGACCGCGACGGTGCCACCGGGCACCGAGTCCGAGCACCTCGACCTCGACGAGACCATCGACCGGCTCCTGACGAGCATGTCGGAGGACTGAACGTCGTACTCGCTGCCCGTGGCCCTGGGGCGAGCCCTGCCGGGGCTGACGGTACGACGCCGTTAGGCTGGGGCCGTCCAGAAACCAACCCCGGGCTAGGAGCACACCGTGGCGTCCATCGAGGCTGTCGGCGCGCGCGAGATTCTCGACTCGCGTGGAAACCCCACTGTTGAGGTCGAGGTGGCGCTCGACGACGGAACCGTGAGCCGAGCGGCGGTGCCCTCGGGTGCTTCCACGGGCGCGTTCGAGGCGGTGGAGCTCCGAGACGGCGGCTCGCGTTACGGCGGGAAGGGTGTCGAGAAGGCGGTCGACGCGGTCCTCGACGCGATCGGTCCGGAGCTGGTCGGCTTCGAGGCCTCCGAGCAGCGGCTCGTAGACCAGCGCCTGCTCGAGCTCGACGGCACGCCCAACAAGGCCAAGCTCGGCGCCAACGCGATCCTGGGCGTCTCGCTCGCGGTTGCCCGGGCGGCGGCGGACTCCGCGGAGCTCCCGCTCTTCCGGTACGTCGGAGGGCCGAACGCCCACCTGCTGCCCGTGCCGATGATGAACATCCTCAACGGCGGCGCCCACGCCGACACGGGCGTCGACATCCAGGAGTTCATGATCGCGCCGATCGGCGCCCCGACCTTCCGAGAGGCACTTCAGCAAGGGGCGGCGGTCTACCACGCCTTGAAGTCGGTGCTCAAGGAGCGCGGCCTCTCCACCGGGCTCGGCGACGAGGGCGGGTTCGCCCCCGACCTCGGCTCCAACCGCGAAGCCCTCGACCTGATCACCACCGCGGTCGAGAAGGCCGGTCTGAAGGCGGGGGACGACATCGCCTTCGCGCTGGACGTCGCTGCTACCGAGTTCTACTCCGACGGTGCCTACCAGTTCGAGGGTGCCGCCAAGTCGGCGGAGCAGATGCAGGCGTACTACAGCGACCTGGTCGCGTCGTACCCGATCGTGTCGATCGAGGACCCGCTGAGCGAGGACGACTGGGAGGGCTGGGCCGCCATGACCGCGGTCCTGGGCGAGCAGATCCAGATCGTCGGCGACGACCTCTTCGTCACCAACGTGGAGCGGCTGGGCCGCGGCATCACGGAGCAGTCGGCCAACGCGCTGCTGGTGAAGGTCAACCAGATCGGCTCCCTCACCGAGACGCTCGACTCCGTCGACCTCGCGCACCGCAACGGCTTCCGCTGCATGATGAGCCACCGGTCGGGCGAGACCGAGGACACGACCATCGCGGATCTCGCCGTCGCCACGAACTGTGGCCAGATCAAGACCGGCGCCCCTGCCCGTTCCGAGCGCGTGGCCAAGTACAACCAGCTGCTCCGCATCGAGGAGGAGCTCGACGACGCGGCCCGCTACGCCGGTCGTGGCGCCTTCCCGCGCTTCGGGCGCAGCTGAGCCAGCCCGTGCCGGCCAACCGTCCCTCGTCGACGTCCCGGGGCACCCGTCCCCGGGGGGCGACGACCAGTCCGTCGCGACCCAGGGCAGGGGCGCGTCCGGCGTCCCGCCCTGCGGGTCGCACGGGCGCCGGCCGGCCTCGCGCCGCCTCCGTCGAGCGGCCACCACGACCCCGGTTCACCGGCCGTGCCGTGGTGCTCGTGCTCGTCCTCGCCGTGCTCGCGGTCTCCTACGCCTCGAGCATGCGGGCCTACCTCGAGCAGAAGCAGCACCTCCAGGCGCTGCGCAACAGCATCGCCGAGTCGCAGGAGAACATCGCCGCGCTGGAGCGTGAGAAGCGCCGCTGGCGCGACCCGGCGTTCTTCGAGGCGCAGGCGACGCAGCGGCTGGGCTGGGTCATGCCGGGGGAGATCGCCTTCCAGGTGATCGGCGAGGACGGCAAGCCGCTGGACCACAAGGACACCCTGTCCGACCCGAACGGCATCGACGTCGAGAACAAGCCGGCCTGGTGGCAGACCGCCTGGCAGACCATGGAGGCGGCCGGCCACCCGGAGAACGTCCCGAACCCGGTCGACGAGATCGACCCGCCGAAGAAGAGCAAGCAGTGAACGCAGTCGGCGAGCACGACGAGGCGGTCATCGAGGCCCAGCTCGGCCGGCCGCCACGCTCCATCCACGCGATCGGGCACCGGTGCCCGTGCGGCAACCCGGACGTCGTGGCCACCGAGCCGCGGCTCGACGACGGCACGCCGTTCCCCACGACCTTCTACCTGACCTGCCCTCGGGCGGCTTCGATGATCGGCACGCTCGAGGCGTCGGGGCTGATGAAGGAGATGTCCGAGCGGCTCGAGGCCGACGAGGAGCTCGCGGCCGAGTACCAGAAGGCTCATGAGGCCTACCTCGCCTACCGCGAGGCGATCGCCGAGGTCCCGGAGATCCAGGGCGTCTCCGCAGGCGGCATGCCGACCCGGGTGAAGTGCCTGCACGTCCTCGCCGGACAGTCGCTCGCGCAGGGCAGGGGAGTCAACCCGCTCGGCGACGAGGTGCTCGACCTCCTCGGCGAGTTCTGGGCAGCAGGATCCTGCGTGGAGGTCCCGGCCGAATGACACGCGTCGCCGCGGTCGACTGCGGCACCAACACGATCAAGCTCCTCGTCGCGGACCTGGATGTCGCGAACGGCACCGAGCACGAGCTGGTCCGCGAGATGCGGATGGTTCGCCTCGGCCAGGACGTCGACCGGACCGGTCGGTTCGCCGACGAGGCCTTGAAGCGGGCCTTCGTGGCGATCGACGAGTACGCCGAGATCGTTGCGAGGTACGACGTCGACGCGATCAGGTTCTGCGCGACCTCGGCAGCGCGCGACGCCGAGAACTCCGAGCAGTTCGCTGCCGGGGTCGAGTCCCGGCTTGGTGTGCCGCCCGAGGTCGTGACGGGGGCTGAGGAGGCGCAGCTGTCCTACGACGGTGCCACGCGCGGACTCGTCGGGCGGGATCTCCCCGCGCCGTTCCTCGTCGTGGACATCGGCGGCGGGTCAACCGAGCTGATCCTCGGCGACGGCCACGGACACGTCCGAGCGGCGCAGTCCCTCGACATCGGGTCGGTCCGGATGACCGAGCGGCACCTCCCGTCCGACCCGCCCGGCAGCGACGAGGTCGACGCCGCGACCTCCGCCGTCGCCTCGGCGATCGCCGCGTCCGACGTACCCCTGGGGGAGGCGCGGACCGTGATCGGCGTCGCGGGCACGATCACCACCGTCGCGGCGGGCGTCCTCGACCTGAAGGAGTACGACCGCGCCGCGATCGACCAGGCCGAGCTCGCCGTCTCCGACGTGCATGCGCTCACCGAGTCGCTGCTGGGCATGACGGTCGCCGAGCGGCGGGCGCTGCCGTACATGCACCCCGGCCGCGCGGACGTGATCGGTGCGGGTGCCTTGATCCTCGACGAGGTGCTCCGGCGTACGACGGTCGGCACGCTGCTCGTCTCCGAGGCTGACATCCTCGACGGAATCGCCTGGTCCATCGCCTGATGAGGCTGCTCGTCCTCTCGAGACGGGCCGTCCTGACAGGATGGGCGCTATGTCCGACGTACTCCTCCCGCACCCGCTGACAGAGGAGCCGTTCCCGAGCCCGGTGCGTCCCGGGACCGGCTGGCCGGACGATCCTGCCTCCGGGGACACGCCGGTGGCGCACGGACCCGCCGACGTGATCGCGCTTGCCGGGGCGGCGGGGAGCCTCGACGACCTCGACGCGGAGGTCTCGGTCTGCCGGGCGTGCCCACGCCTCGTGAAGTGGCGCGAGGACGTCGCGGAGAGCAAGCGCGCCTCGTTCGCGGGGCAGCCGTACTGGGGCCGGCCGGTCGCGGGGTGGGGCGCCGAGGACCCCGGCGTGCTCATCCTCGGCCTGGCACCGGCCGCGAACGGGGGCAACCGGACGGGTCGGATCTTCACCGGAGACCGGTCCGGAGACTGGCTGTTCGCGGCCCTGCACCGGGTCGGCATGGCGACGCAGGAGACGTCGCTCCATGCCGGGGACGGCCAGCGGCTGGTCGGGGCACGGATGATCGCCACGGTCCGGTGCGCCCCGCCGGACAACAAGCCGACGATCGACGAACGCGACGCCTGCGCGCCCTGGCTGTTGAGGGAGGTCTCCCTCATCTCGGGCTCCCTGCGGGCAGTTGTCTGCCTCGGATCGTACGGCTGGGACGCCGCGCTGAGGACCTTCCGTGCGCTCGGCTACGACGTGCCCCGGCCGAAGCCGAAGTTCGGGCACGCCGTGGAGACGAGCGTGAGGTCGCCGGAGGGGCGCGAGGTCGTGCTGCTCGGCAGCTACCACCCCTCGCAGCAGAACACCTTCACCGGCAAGCTCACCGAGCCGATGCTCGATGCGGTGCTCGCCCGGGCCGCGACACTCGGCGGCGGCGTCGGCGGCGTCGGCGGCGTCGGCGGGGCCACCGTGGAAGGATGACCGGGTGACTCTCCAAGCCATCACCGTCATGGGGCATGACCGGCCCGGAATCATCGCCGAGACCACGCGGGTGCTCGCCGAGCTCGGACTCAACATCGAGGACTCGACGATGACGCTGCTGCGGGGTCACTTCGCGATGATGCTGATCTGCGCCGGAGAGCGGGAGTCCGCCGAGATCGAGGACGCGCTGTCGGGCTTGACCGAGGGCGGTTCGCTGACCGTCACCGTGCGCGAGATGGCCGAGGAGCCCGAGCCGCAGGCGGTCGCGTCGACGTACGTCCTGACCGTCCACGGCGGCGACCGGGCCGGAATCGTCTCGACGCTCACGGGCGAGGTCGCGCGCGCAGGAGGCAACATCACCGACCTCACCACGCGGCTGGCGGGCGGGCTGTACGTCCTGGCCGCCGAGGTGGACCTGCCGGCGCGCTGCGACGTGGAGGGTCTCCAGGCGGCGCTGCGCCAGGCAGGCGACGAGCTCGGTGTCGGGGTGAGCCTGCGCCGGGTGGAGAGCGACGATCTGTGAGCTCCGGCAGCCCAGACTTCGTCGACGACGCCGTCGGCCGATGGACCGAGAAGGACCTCGCGGTCGAGGGGCGGGTTCTCGACGTCGTGCGGGCCCCAGCGCCCGTGCTCTCGCAGTTGGGCGCGGAGGTCGACCCGAGAGACCCCGAGATGGTGCAGCTCGCCGCCGACCTCGTCGCGACGATGCGCGTCTCCCCTGGCTGTGTCGGGCTCGCGGCGCCTCAGGTCGGTGTCGGCGCCAAGATGTTCTGCGTCGACGTGACCGAGCACCCCAAGACCCGCAGCCATCACGGCACCTTCGTGCTGTGCAACGCCGAGGTCGTGCAGGCCTCGCGCAACGAGAAGGCGCGTGAGGGTTGCATGAGCGTGCCCGACTTCACGGGCGACGTGAAGCGGGCATCGCGCATCGTCGTCGCCGGACAGCTGCCCGCGACCGGCGAACGTGTCGAGATCAGCGCGGACGCGTTCGAGGCCCGTGCTCTGCAACACGAGATCGACCACTGTGACGGGCTGCTCTTCCTCGACCGCGCCGCGGGTGCGCACGCGATCTACCCACGCAAGACCTATCTTTGAGGTCGCCCGCCCCCGTATCCCAATGGCAGAGGAAGAGGTCTTAAAAACCTTTCAGTGTCGGTTCGAGTCCGACCGGGGGTACTCATGCCAGACGCTTTCTGTCCGTGACGGTTGCTAGGTTCCGTCGTCATGGACACACGCCAGATCGGCCACATCGACATCGCCAGCGGTGACCCGGCCGCCTCCGCGGGGACCTGCCGTCAGCACTCGCGAAGGTGGGTGGCCTTGGCGGCGAGATCCTGCTCGAGCCCACCGAGGCGGCGCCCGGTGTCTGGCTGGGCATCATCCGCGACCCCCACGGCGTGAAGTTCGCCCTCTCGCACTGTGACTGAGCTTGCCCTGCAACTGAACTCGCGCTGTGACTGAAGCAGGTCGCCGCAGCGAGGGGTGGGAGCGTCGGCGGGCTGTGGACCAGCCCATTTGAGCGATCCGCGTTGCGCAAAGCATTGCTAGCCTGCACCCATGGCAGGCAGCGGATCACGTCGCCCGGTGGCGATGGCGCAGGTCGCCCGCGCGGCAGGCGTCTCCGTGACGACTGTCTCCCACGTGGTCAACCGGACCCGGTCGGTGGCGCCGGAGACCGAACGCGCGGTGCTGGCCGCCATTGCCGAGACGGGCTACGTGCCGGACAGCATCGTGCGGTCGCAGCGAACGGTCGGGACCAGGACCGTGGGGCTCGCCCTCTCAGCCATGTCGAACATGTACTTCGCCGACCTCGTCCACAGCATCGAGCAGACCCTCGCAGCCGCCGGCTACTCCATGTTGCTCGCCGACACCCATGACGAGGTGGTCGACGAGCTGCGCGTTGTCTCCGACCTCCTCACGCGGCGGGTCGACGCCATCCTGCTCGCCCCGTCCGCGGATCCGCGGAGGGCGCTGGGCCACGCCCGCAAGCAGGGCGTCCCTGTGGTGCTGATCGACCGGACGGCGTCGGCGCACGTCGACCAGGTCGTGGCCGAGAGCAAGGAGGCCACCGCCTCCCTGGTGGACCACCTGGTCTCCCGCGGCCACAGCCGGATCGCGATGATCAGCGGCAAGCCCGGGCTCAGCACGACTGAGGAGCGGATCCAGGGCTACCGAGAGGGGCTGAAGCGGAACGGCCTACGGTTCAGCAGCGCCCTGATGGTGTCCGGCAACTCCACGGACGAGGGGGCCCAGTTGGCATTCGCCGAGCTGCTGAAGCTGCCCGTGCGTCCGTCAGCGCTCGTGGTCGGCAACAACGTCATGACGCTCGGTGTCATGCGGGCAGCGCGGCGCGCGGGCATCACCGTCCCGGGTGACCTGGCCCTGGTGGGTTACGACGACTTCCCGTGGGCCGATCTCTTCCGCCCCGGTCTGACCGTCGTGGCTCAGCCGACGGAGGCCATGGGACGGGAGGCCGCGCAGATGGTGCTCGCCCGGCTGGCTGACTCCGCCCATCCCGTGAGGCGCGTGGTCATGCGGACCACGTTCGTGCACCGGGAGTCGTGCGGCTGCCCGCTCGACTCGTGATTGCCCAACACTGGGCACGTCAACGGGCGCGCAATCCGTTGCGCAACGCCGTTGCGTGAGAGTAGCGTCCGTCACATCCGTGGTAGCACCACCCGGCTCCGCTCGCGACCTCGTCGCCGCCCAGCGGTCAACTTCAGAGCAGAAGCAACTCAGCACCGTCGGGCCGGGGGCCCGGTATGCCAGGGAGGTAGTCGAGCTCATGACATTCACCAAGAGGATCGGGATCGCCCTTTCCCTGCCCGCCGTGGCAAGCCTGGCGCTGGCCGGCTGCGCCGGCGCCGGCGGGGGTGGGGGCGGTGGCGGCGGGAGCAAGTCCATCAACGTCCTGATGGTCGGCAACCCGCAGATGGTCGACATCGAGAAGCTCACCAAGGACAGCTTCACCAAGGACACCGGCATCAAGGTCAACTACACGATCCTCCCCGAGAACGAGCTGCGGGACAAAGTCACCCAGGACATCGCGACCCAGGGAGGCCAGTACGACGTCGCCACCATCGGCGCCTACGAGGTCCCGATCTGGTCGAAGAACGGCTGGCTCCACGAGCTCGACTCCTACGCCGACGCCGACAAGAACTTCGACAAGGGCGATCTCCTCAAGCCGATCGTGGAGTCCCTCTCGGGTGAGGACGGCAAGCTCTACGGCATGCCGTTCTACGGCGAGTCGTCGTTCCTGATGTACCGCAAGGACGTCTTCCAGAAGGAAGGCATCACGATGCCCGAGCGTCCCACGTGGCAGCAGGTCGCAGACATGGCGGCGAAGGTCGACGGGGCCGAGCCCGGCATGAAGGGCATCTGCCTCCGCGGTCTCCCCGGCTGGGGCGAGATGTTCGCGCCGCTGACCACGGTCGTGAACACCTTCGGCGGCACGTGGTTCGAGAAGGACTGGTCACCGAAGGTGAACTCCCCGCAGTTCTCCGACGCGGTCAACTTCTACGTTGACCTCGTGAGGAAGCACGGTGAGCCCGGTGCGGCCCAGGCAGGCTTCACCGAGTGCCTCAACGCGATGAGCCAGGGCAAGGTGGCGATGTGGTACGACGCCACCTCGGCGGCAGGCTCCCTCGAGGACCCCAACGTCAGCAAGGTGGCCGGAAAGATCGGCTACGTGTTCGCCCCCGTCAAGGAGACCGACGTCTCCGGATGGCTCTGGGCGTGGGCCTGGGCCATGCCCAAGACCACCAAGAAGGCCGACGACGCCGCCAAGTTCATGCTGTGGGCCTCGAGCAAGGACTACGAGCAGCTGGCCGGCAAGGAGCTCGGCTGGTCCCGCGTGCCGGCAGGCAAGCGGGAGAGCACCTACTCCATCCCGGAGTACGAGAAGGCGGCAGCCGCGTTCGGCCAGATGACACTGAAGTCGATCGAGGAGGCCAAGCCGCACGACCCGGGTGTCCAGCCGCGTCCGACGGTCGGCATCCAGTTCGTCGCGATCCCGGAGTTCCAGGACCTCGGCACGAAGGTCTCGCAGGACATCGCCGCAGCGATGGCGGGCCGCGGCTCGGTCAAGGACGCCCTCGACAAGGGACAGCAGCTGGCCGAGGACGTCGCGAAGAACTACCAGTAGTGACCCGACCGGGGTGGGCCGCGACTGACGGTCCACCCCGCCGGGCTCCCTCTTCCTAGACGCGCCGGAGTTGGAGGAACCATGGCCGCAGTGACGAGCACGGCCGACCAAGGCCAGCACGGGCCCCGGACCCTCAGCCGGGGCGAGAGATGGCGACGTCGCAGTCCGCTGCTTCCGGCACTGATCTTCACGATCATCATCACGCAGATCCCGTTCCTGATCACCCTCGCGATCTCGACCCTGAACTGGAACGTCCTCCAACCCGGGGTGAAGAACTTCCTCGGGCTCGGGGAGTACCAGTCCTTCGCCGGGTTCGACAACTACGTCACGGTGTTCACCGACGACCGCCTGCGCAAGGCGGTCGCCAACACCATCGTCCTGACCACCTCGGTGGTCCTCATCAGCCTGCTGCTCGGCCTCCTGCTGGCCATCCTGCTGGACCGGCGGTTCCCCGGCCGAGGGCTGGCCCGCACGCTCCTGATCGCCCCGTTCCTGGTCATGCCGGTGGCGTCGGCGCTGCTCTGGAAGCACGCCATCTACAACCCCGACTACGGCCTCATCAACGGTGTCCTCAACTGGATCTGGCAGCTGTTCGGAGCGGAGCAGGGACCGGTGATCGACTGGGTCTCGACCTTCCCCATGCCCTCGGTCATCGTGGTCCTGGTCTGGCAGTGGACGCCGTTCATGATGCTGATCCTGCTCGCGGGTCTCCAGTCCCAGCCCGAGGACGTGCTGGAGGCCGCGAAGATCGACCGGGCCAGTGGCTTCCAGGTCTTCCGGTTCATCACGATCCCCCACCTGCGCCAGTACCTCGAGCTGTCGGTCCTGCTCGGCTCGGTCTACGTGTTGCAGACCTTCGACGCGATCTTCACGATCACCCAGGGCGGTCCCGGTGCGGCAACCACCAACCTGCCGTACGAGATCTACCTGACCATGTTCCGGAAGTACGAGTACGGCGAGGCTGCGGCGGCCGGGGTCGTCGTCGTGATCGGCACCATCATCATCGCGACCTTCGCCCTAAGGGTGGTCTCGTCGCTGTTCCAGGAAGAGGAGATGTCTCGATGAGCACCGCCGTCGAACCCGAAGCCACCTCCGCGCCACCACCCGCCAGCACCGGTCGGAGGCCCCGGCGGAAGAAGAAGGACGAGGCCGGAGCGAGGGCCGGCGTGGGCTGGGCCATCCTGACGTGGGCGATCACGCTGCTGTTCATCACGCCGGTCGTGTGGATGCTCATCACGTCCCTGCACAACGAGTCCGACGCGGCGACGAACCCGCCCACGCCGTTCGCCCCGATCACGTTCTCCAACTACGGGGCGCTCTTCGACCGCGGCGTCGCGCCGTTCCTCATCAACTCAGCGACAGCATCGGTCGTCTCGACCCTGTTGGTGCTCCTCCTCGCTGTGCCGGCGGCCTACGCCCTGTCCGTCAAGCCGGTGGAGAAGTGGACCGACGTGATGTTCTTCTTCCTCTCCACCAAGTTCCTCCCGCTGATCGCAGCCCTCCTGCCGATCTACCTCATCGTCAAGAAGATCGGGATGCTCGACAACATCTTCACGCTGGTCGTCCTGTACACCGCGATGAACCTACCGATCGCCGTCTGGATGATGCGGTCGTTCCTGGCGGAGGTCCCCAAGGAGATCCTCGAGGCCGCCCAGGTCGACGGGGCGGGACTCACCAGAACGCTCATCAGCATCGTGACTCCCATCGCTGCGCCGGGTCTTGCCGCGACCAGCCTGATCTGCTTCATCTTCAGCTGGAACGAGTTCATGTTGGCTGTGAACCTCACAGCGACCCGGGCCTCGACGGCGCCGATCTTCCTGGTCGGCTTCATCTCCAGCCAGGGGCTGTTCCTGGCCAAGCTCTGCGCCGCCGCGACGCTCGTGTCCCTGCCCGTCCTGATCGCGGGCTTCGCTGCTCAGGACAAGCTCGTGCGCGGGCTCTCCCTCGGTGCGGTCAAGTGAGCGCGCTCTCGACTGTCTGACAGGAAGGAACGCATGCCGATGCGTGTCAGCGTGCTCCACGGGGCGGGTGACCTGGCCCTCGAGGACCGACCCGACCCCGTGCCCGGCCCGCAGGACGTGGTGGTCCGCGTGCACTCCGTCGGCGTCTGCGGTTCGGACGTGCACTACTACGAGCACGGTCGCATCGGCAGCTACACGGTGGACTCGCCACTCGTCCTCGGACACGAGGCCTCCGGGGAGGTGGTCGCCGTCGGGGACCAGGTGGACCCGTCGCGGATCGGTCAGCGGGTGTCGCTCGAGCCCGGGGTCCCGGACTTCACGTGTGCGCAGTGCCTTGCGGGGCGCTACAACCTGTGCCCCAACGTCCGCTTCTTCGCCACACCGCCGATCGACGGTGCCTTCGCGGAGCTGGTCGCCCTCAACGAGCAGTTCGCGCACCCGGTCCCGGAGTCCCTCAGCGACGACGCCGCTGCTCTGCTCGAACCCCTGTCCGTGGGCCTGTGGGCCTGCCGGAAGGCCGAGGTGACGGCCGGCTCGCGCGTTCTCGTGACGGGGGCGGGGCCCGTGGGCCTCGTGGCTGCCCAGGCAGCACTGGCCCTGGGCGCGGCCGAGGTGACGGTCACCGACGTCAACCCGCACCGGTTGAAGCTCGCGGTCGAGCTCGGCGCGACAGGAGCCATCGATGTGAGCACGACGTCCTTGGGGGAGTCGGGTGTGCGGCCCGACGTGCTCCTCGAGTGCTCCGGGCATCCAGCGGCGACGGCGGAGGCGTTGGTGACTGTTGCGCGCGCCGGCCGGGTCGTCCTGGTCGGCATGGGCAGCGACGTGCTCCCGCTACCCGTCAGCCGGATCCAGGAGTACGAGCTCACGGTCACCGGCACGTTCAGGTACGCCCACACCTGGCCCGCGGCCATAGCACTCGCGGCGTCAGGCCGCGTCGAGCTCGATCGGCTCGTCACCGGCCACTACGGGCTGGCGCAGGTCGGCGAGGCGCTCACCGTGGCCAGGAAGGATCCGCTCGCGGTCAAGCCGATGGTCCGGCCGGGCACGTGAGCGGTCGAGGCCGTCGCCGTCGTACCGGCCAGCCACCCGCCCGGCCTTTTTGGATGGAGGACTCATGACCCAGCTGAACTCCGGCACCCTCGGCGAGATCGTCGGCACGGTTCCCGTGCCGACGTACGACCGGTCGGCGGTTCGCACCGGCATCGTCCACGTCGGCGTCGGTGGCTTCCACCGGGCGCACCAGGCGATGTACGTCGACGCCCTGATGAACCAGGGGAAGGCCCTCGACTGGGGCATCACCGGGGTCGGCCTGCTGCCGCAGGACCGCCGCATGGCTGAGGTCATGAAGGCACAGGACTGCCTGTACACCCTGGTGCTCAAGCATGCCGACGGGTCGCTCGAGCCGCGGGTGATCGGCTCCGTCGTCGACTACCTGTTCGCTCCTGAGAACCCGAAGTCCGTGCTGGACCGGATGGTCGACCCGGCCGTCCGCATCGTCTCGCTGACCATCACCGAGGGCGGGTACCACGTCAACCAGGTGACCGGAGAGTTCGACCCCAGCGACCCCGGGATCCAGGCTGACCTCGCCCAGGGTGCCGTCCCGAGCACGGCGTTCGGCTTCATCACCGAAGCGCTCGCCCGGCGGCGGGCGGCCGGGACCGACCCGTTCGTGGTGATGTCGTGCGACAACATCCAGGGCAACGGCGAGGTGGCACGCCGGATGATCGGTGCCTTCGCGCGGTTGAAGGACCCGGAGCTGGCGGACTGGATCGAGGAGAACGTCAGCTTCCCGCACTGCATGGTGGACCGGATCACCCCCGTGACGTCGGACGACGACCGGGCCGTGCTCTCGGAGCGGTTCGGGGTCGACGACGGCTGGCCCGTGGTGTGCGAGCCTTTCACCCAGTGGGCCCTGCAGGACGACTTCCCGCGTGGTCGGCCACCGTTCGAGGACGTCGGCGTGCAGATCGTGCCGGACGTCGAGCCGTACGAGCTGATGAAGCTTCGGCTGCTCAACGCCAGCCACCAGGCGCTGTGCTACCTCGGGTACCTGAGCGGGTACCGGTACGCACACGAGGTGGCCGGCGACCCGCTCTTCGTCAGCTTCCTCCTCGGCTACATGAACGAGGAGGGCACGCCCACGCTGGCCCCGGTGCCTGGCATCAACCTGGACGTCTACAAGCACCAGCTCATCGAGCGCTTCGCCAACCCCGAGGTGCGCGACACGCTGGCGAGGCTCTGCGCAGAGAGCTCGGACCGGATCCCCAAGTGGCTGGTCCCGGTCATCCAGCACCAGCTCGCCAAGGACGGCGCGATCCGGCGCTCGGCGCTCGTGGTCGCGAGCTGGGCCAGGTACGCCGAGGGCGTCGACGAGGCCGGTGCGCCCATCGAGGTCGTGGACCGTCGACGTGACGCGGTGATGGCCCGCGCACGGCAGCAGCGCGAGGACCCGCTGGCCTTCATCAAGGACCCCGACCTCTTCGGCGACCTGGCCGAGAACCTCCGCTTCATCACCGACTACAAGGATGCGCTGGAGTCGCTGCACGAGCGCGGCGCACGGGCCACCCTCGAGATGTGGGAGGCATCCACGTGACCGCCACCATGCGCGGCGTCGTCCTTCCCGGGAACAGCTCGGTGAAGGACGTGACGCTGCCGGTGCCCGAGCCGGGGTTCGGACAGGTGCTGCTGTCGGTGAAGGCGTCCTCGATCTGCGGCAGCGACATCCGGGCGATCTACCGCGAGCACCTCGGCACAGGCGCCGAGGCGTACCAGGGCGTCGTGGCCGGCCACGAGCCGTGCGGCCAGGTCGTGAAGGTCGGACCGGGATGCCGCAGGCTGTCTCCCGGCGACCGTGTCGTCGTCTACCACATCTCCGGATGCGGCATGTGCGCCGAGTGCCGCCGCGGCTACTTCATCGGCTGCACGTCCCCCTCGCGCGCGGCCTATGGGTGGCAGCGTGACGGGGGGCATGCGGAGTACCTCCTGGCGGAGGAGAACACCTGCCTCGACCTGCCCGGCGGGCTGTCGTACGTCGACGGGGCGCTGGTCTCGTGTGGCTTCGGCACCGCGTACGAGGCCCTGCTTCGCCTCGGGGTGTCCGGCCTCGACAGCCTGCTCGTCACGGGACTCGGGCCGGTCGGCCTGGCCGCGGCGATGCTCGGGCGGGCGATGGGGGCGGCGCCTGTCGTGGGAACCGACATCTCGCAGGAGCGGCTGCAGATGGCCCTGGACCTCGGCCTCGTGGACCACGCGGTGGCGGCGGACGACGAGGCTGCCCGCAGGCTGATGGAGCTGACCGGCGGCAGGGGCTTCCCGGCCTCCGTCGACTGCTCCGGCAACGCGGCCGCCCGGCACCTGGCCCTCGCGAGCACTGCCACACGAGGACGATGTGCCTTCGTCGGCGAGGGCGGCGACGTGGCCTTCGAGGTCTCGCCGTTGATGATCCACAAGCAGATCACGTTGCACGGCTCCTGGGTGACGTCGCTGGGGCACATGGAGGACCTGCTCGCCCACCTCGCCCGCTGGGGTGTGCGCCCGGAGCGGATCGTCACCCATCGCTACCCCCTCGAGAAGGCTGCCGAGGCCTACCAGGTCGCCGACGCGGGCGCGTCAGGGAAGGTCTGCATCGTCTTCGACTGACCCCGCCCTCCTGGGACCGAGAAAGGAAGTCATGCCGTCTCAACGCAGGACGCTCGTTGCCGGGGTGGACTCCTCCACCCAGTCCACCAAGGTGCTGGTCTGCGACGCCGAGACCGGCGAGGTCGTCCGGGAGGGGCGAGCTCCCCACCCCGACGGCACCGAGGTGCATCCGGACCACTGGTGGAGCGCCTTCGGGCTCGCGACCGCGGACGGGCTTCTCGACGACGTCGTCGCGCTCGGCGTCGGCGGGCAGCAGCACGGGATGGTGGTGCTCGACGACTCGGGAAGGGTGGTCCGCCCCGCCCTGCTCTGGAACGACGTGCGGTCGTCCCGGGCAGGGCAGCAGCTCGTCGACGAGCTGGGCGGGCCCGGCGCCTGGGCCGAGGCGGTGGGGTCGGTCCCGGTGGCCGCCTTCACGGTCACGAAGCTGCGCTGGATGGCCGAGCACGAGCCGGAGCTGGCCGACCAGGTCGCGGAGGTCGTGCTGCCGCATGACTGGGTGACTGCGAGCATCCTCGGTGGGGGCACGGTCGGTCCACGCACGGCGGTCACCGACCGCGGCGACGCGTCAGGGACCGGTTACTGGTCGCCGTCGACCGGTGAGTACCGCAAGGACCTGCTGGAGCGGGCCTTCGGCCGGTCGATGGCGACGCCTACGGTGCTGGACCCGGACGCGGCGGCGGGCCACACTCGCGACGGAGTGCTGGTCTCTGCCGGCACCGGCGACAACATGGCCGCCGCCCTCGGTCTGGGGCTCGCCGAGGGCGACGTCGTGGTCTCCCTGGGCACGAGCGGCACGGCCTTCGGCGTCCACCACCGGCCCACGGCCGACCCCACGGGTGCCGTCGCGGGTTTCGCCGATGCGACCGGCCGGTTCCTGCCGCTGGTCTGCACCCTCAACGCGGCCCGCGTGCTGTCGGCGGCGGCCGACCTGGTCGGGACCGACCTGGCCGGACTGGAGCGGCTCGCCCTCGAAGCCGCACCCGGGGCAGGCGGGCTGGTGCTCCTGCCGTACCTCGACGGCGAGCGCACCCCTGACCTCCCCTACGCGACCGGGACGTTGGGCGGGCTGACCCGCGCCAACGCGACACCCGCGAACCTCGCCAGGGCGGCCGTCGAAGGCATGCTCTGCGGTCTTGCCGACGGGGTCGACGCGCTTCGCGGAGAGGGCCTCCACGTCAGCCGGGTCCTGCTGATCGGGGGTGCGGCGGTCTCCAGGGCGGTCCAGCAGGTCGCAGCGGACATCTTCGAGGCACCCGTGACGGTTCCCGCGCCCGGGGAGTACGTCGCCCTGGGCGCGGCACGCCAAGCGGCGTGGGCCTGGGCGACAGCAGAGGGAAGGCCGCAGCCGGTCGAGTGGCGGCAGCCCGAGACGGTCGTCCACGAACCCTCCGGGACGTCGACCGGCTCAGCCGTCCGTGCCGCCTACAGGGACCTGCGGGAGACCATGCACCCGTCGACCCGGCGAGCGGGCTAGCGGCGGCCGGAGCGGAGTCGCCCCGGCCGCCGTACCCTCGGGGTCACTCGTCGATCGACGACATGTCCGGGTACCGCTCGCCGGCCACCGCCTCGCGGGGTACGGCCTGGTCGAGCCGGGCGAGGTCGTCTGCGTCGAGCCGGACGGAGGCGGCCCCGACGTTCTGCTCGAGGTACCTCACGCGCTTCGTGCCCGGGATCGGGACGACGTCGTCGCCCTGGGCGAGGACCCACGCGAGGGCGAGCTGCCCCGGCGTGACTCCCTTCTCGTCGGCGATCTCCTCGATCTTGGCGACCAGCGCGAGGTTGCTCTCGAGGGCGGTGCCTTGGTAGCGGGGGTTGTGACGGCGGAAGTCGTCGGGCGCCAGGTTGTCGAGCGACGTGATGGCGCCGGTGAGGATGCCGCGGCCCAGCGGCGAGTAGGGAACGAGTGCGATCCCGAGCTCGCGCAGGGTCGGCAGGATCTCGTCCTCCACGTGCCTGGTGAAGAGGGAGTACTCCGTCTGAAGCGCCGTGACCGGGTGGACGGCGTGCGCGCGGCGGATGGTCGCCACCGAGGCCTCCGACAGCCCGAGGTGGCGTACCTTGCCGGCCTCGACGAGCTCCGCCATTGCGCCGACCGTCTCCTCGATGGGCACGGTCTTGTCCACGCGGTGCTGGTAGTAGAGGTCGATGTGGTCGACGCCGAGCCGCTCGAGGCTCGCGTCGCACGCCTTGCGGACGTACTCCGGCCTGCCGTTGACCCCCACGCGTGTGCCGTCGGGCCTCCGCTCGTTGCCGAACTTGGTGGCGAGCTGGACCTCCTCGCGGCGGCTCGCGATCGCCTTGCCGACGAGCTGCTCGTTGGTGAACGGGCCGTACATGTCGGCGGTGTCGAGGAACGTGACCCCGAGGTCGAGGGCGCGGTTGATGGTGTCCATCGCCTCTGACTCGTCGGCGGTGCCGTAGAACTCCGACATCCCCATGCACCCGAGACCCATCGTCGACACGGTCAGCGGGGACCGGGTGCCGAGGGTGCGTGTGCCGATCGCTGGGGTCTCTGCGCTGGACTGGCTGGACTCGTCGTGTGTCATGTCGCCGGGGTACCCGATGCCGCGCATTGTCCAAACGTCGACTTGTGGTGCGCTGACCGCACTGCGACGCTCGTGCAACGAGTTGGGAACACCGGACTCGACAGTGCCGTTGAAAGGGTAGTGGTCCGTAGGATGGAGCTGCGGTCCGCCGACCGCGGTATCCAGAGCGGATGCCGCCCCAAGGCCTCCAAGGAGGAGACCAAAAGATGCAGAGCAGCAACCCGGTATTCGCCCGGTCCGAGGGCTTCAACGGCCGTCGGACGAGCACGAGCGGGGTCACCTACCCCGGATACAGCGACCCGTCCTCATGGGGGACCGGATCGCCGCAGTCGCCGCAGACCTACGCCCCGGAGCGCGTCTCGGGTCCGATGACCATCGACTCGGTGGTCCAGAAGACCGGCATCACGCTCGGCGTGGTCGTGCTCGTGGCCGCCGCCACATGGTTCCTGACCGGCGACCCGACCGTCGACCAGAACGCACTGTCCGGCCTGTACATGCTCAGCATGGTGGGCGCCCTGGGCGGTCTCGCGCTGTCCTTGGTCAACTCGTTCAAGCGCGTGATCAGCCCGGCTCTGGTGATCGCCTACGCGGCGCTCGAGGGCCTGTTCATCGGAGCCTTCTCCAAGGCGATGGAGGCGTCCTTCGGCGGCGGCCTGGTGGTCGGCGCCGTGCTCGGCACGATGGCTGCGGTCGGCGGCACGCTGGCGGCGTACAAGTTCTTCAACATCCAGGTCGGCACCAAGTTCCGCAAGTGGGTCGTCGCGGCGATGTTCGGCTTCGTGGCCCTCGCGCTGCTCGACTTCGTGCTGGCGTTCTTCGGCGCGTCGTTCGGGTTCAACGGCTTCGGCCCGATGGGTCTGCTCTCGAGCGTGATCGGCCTCGGCCTCGGCGTGCTGCTGCTGATCCTCGACTTCGACTTCGTGGAGCGCGGCATCGCTGCCCGTCTGCCCGAGCAGGAGTCGTGGCGCGCAGCGTTCGGCCTGACCGTCACGATCATCTGGATCTACATCGAGCTGCTGCGGATCCTCGCGATCCTTCGTGGCAACGACTGATCCGTCGTACTGAAGCGTCATACTTAAGCACTGAACAGAAGGGCCCCCGCCCAGAGCGGGGGCCCTTCTGTTTTCTCGTGCGCGACGACTGTGCACTACGCCGTCGCCGCCGGCTTTCCTCGGCTACCGACCCTTTCCACCGCCCACACTGGTGGAGGTCGACGCCGAGTCGTTGGCCGAGCTCAGGTCCCAGGTCGGCGTGGTGACGACCGCCGTGGAGCTGAGGCTGCCCTTCGACGCAGTGACCGTGCCCACGACGGTCACCGTCCACGTGTCGCCCGGGTTCAGGTTGCCGAGCTCGCAGCGCACCGTGGCGGGGGAGCCGCTCGCCGTGCACGACCCGGTCGAGCTGGCCGGTGAGTCCAGCGTGGCCGACACCGAGGTGAAGCCGACCCCCGAGGGCATGCCCTGCGTGAGGACGACGTTGGACGCGGCGTTCGGGCCCACGTTGGACACGCGAGCCGTGTAGGTCAGCGTGCTGCCACGCTTGACGGGGTCGGGTGCCGCACCGAGCGTGACGGCGAGATCCGCCGCGGTGTCCACCGTGAAGGACCGGCTCGCCGGCGTACTGTCCGCAAGGCCGTCGGCCGAGACACCGCGGACCTGGAAGGTGTGGCTCGTCCCCGTGGCGAGGCCCGAGTAGTTGACCTGCGAGCTGCACCGTTGCCAGGCCGAGCCGTCCATCGAGCACTCGAAGTACGTCGGCGTGGGGCTGCCGCTGAACGCGAACGTCGCGGAGGTCGAACGGATCGTGCCGGTCGGGCCGGACGTGATCGTGGTCTCCGGTCCGTCGACGAAGAAGGTCCGCTGCGCGGGCGACGCGTCGGTGTTCCCCGCGAGGTCGGTCGCGCGGACCCGGAAGGTGTGCGAGCCTGCGGCGAGACCGCTGTAGGTCATGGGCGACTTGCAGGGTGCCCATGCCGCGCCGTCGAGCGCACACGTGAACGTCGAGGTCTCCGTGGCGGTGAACTCGAACGTCGCCGTCCGCGACCGGTACGTCCCGGACGGACCGGAGGCGATCGAAGTCTCGGGTGGCGTGATGTCGGCACCGGGTTTGGCGCCGCGCAGCAGGACGAGGCCGTGGTTGCGGTCGGCGACGGCCACGTCGGCTCGGCCGTCGCCGGACACGTCCCCGACAGCGAGCGCACCGAGGTCGACGCCGTTGTCGATGGAGGCGGCGTAGAGCTCCTCGGCAGGGTCGATGCCCGGCGTGGAGTCGTAGACGCCGACCCGGTTCCAGCCGCCGTGCACCACCACGAGGTCGCCGCGGCCGTCACCGGTGACGTCGGCGACCTGCAGCGCCTCGGGGATGTCGTAGCTCTGCCGGACCAGGGGTGCGCCCAGTGTCCCGTCCGGTTGCTGTGAGCGGGTGACGACCCACGAGTTGGGGGTGTTCCCGCCCACGCTCACGTGGACGTCCGCCCGGCCGTCCCCGTCGGTGTCCCCGACGGCCAGCCCGTTCACGTGCGTCCCCCAGATCTCATCCGAGACGCCGGACGTGTAGCCGACCGCAGGGGAGAAGGACTGGTCTGCCCTCTGTGCCCGGACCTCGATGCCCGCGTCGTCGGCGGTCACCACGTCGGCAAGGCCGTCACCGGTCACGTCGGCCACCTCGACGTCCGTGTCCCACGGCTCGGCACCGAGCAGCCTGCCGGTCGGCGACCACATGAAGTCGCCCTTGATCTGCCACCACACCTCGATGCCGTCGACGCCGTTGGCGACGAGGTCGGCCAGACCGTCGCCGCTGACGTCGACGAGCTCGAGGTCGTGCGCCTCCTCGACCGGCACGGTCCACGTGTAGGACAGGCCACCCGAGGTCTGTGCGTACAGCTCCACGCCGGCCTCGGTGGCGACGGCAGCGTCGAGGTCGCCGTCCTCGTCGATGTCCGCGAGAGCGACCGTCATGTCGCTGCCGTAGGTGGCCTGGGTCTTCACCTGGGTCGGCCGGCCGAGCGTGCCGTCCACGAGCTCCGGGTAGACCCACAGGCTGTAGGCGGCGGCCGAGTCGAGCTCGTAGTCGGTGGTGAGTACGACGTCCGGCCGGCCGTCGCCCGTGACATCCCCCATCGCTGTGTTCGCCGCCGGCGCTCCCGGGTCGTAACTGACGTACGGACTGAACAGAGTCCCGGCGGCGTTCGCTGCCGTGGGGAGGGCGACCAGCCCACCTCCAGAGAGTGCCATTGCCCCCGCGAGCAACCCCGCTGCACGCAACCGTCCCATGCCCCCGCCTTCCCCCAGACGATCGAATCTCGCCGAAACCTAGCAATCCGGACGATCAGGGGGACATAGGTCATTCGGGCCAAAGGGCGGACCTGGAGGGCCATGCCGGGCATGGTCAGAGCCGGTTCGTCTGCGCCGGTCGACGCCGGCGCGGACGGTCAGCTGGGGACGGAGTCGTCCTCGGCCGAGGGCACTGGCGCCTCGCTGTCGCTCTCCGGCGTCTCGGGCGCGCCCTGCGGCCGCCGGCGACGATGCCGCAGCAGGACCCAGCGACCCCGCGCCCCCCGCTTCGAGCCACCGACCTCGGTGCCGTCGATCTCGGTGCCGGGTGTCTTGGCCGCCTCGACGGCGGCGTAGGAGATCGGCATGACACCCTCGCCACGGAACGCCTCCGGTTCGAGGTCTTCAGCCGGAATGACCCCGACCGCGGCCAGCACGGACGGCAGCAGCACCGAAGCCATGCTCGAGTAGCCCGCTACAGAGGGGTGGAACTGGTCGGGCCCGAACAACAGCTTCGGAGATGCGCTGAACTCCGGCCCGAGGATCGAGCCGAGCGAGACGGTGCGCCCGCCCGCCTCGACGACGGCGATGGTCTGCCCCGCGGCGAGCCGCCGGCTCCAGGCCCGGGCGACCTGCCTGAGCGGGGGCGCGATCGGCTCGACGGTGCCGAGGTCGGGACAGGTGCCGACGACGACCTGGACACCGTGGTCGAGGAGCCGGCGGACGCCCTGCTCGAGCAGGCGCACCGACTCGGAGGGGAGCACCCTGTGGGTGACGTCGTTCGCGCCGATCAGGATGATCGCGACGTGGGGCTCCATCGGCAGCGCCAGGTCGATCTGCCTTGCCAGGTCACGGCTCCGGGCGCCCACGACGGCGAGGGAACGCAGGTACACGCGCCGGTCGGCGGCCTCGGCCAGCCCCGATGCCAGATGGGCCCCCGGTGTGTGCTCGACCTGGTCGACGCCGTACCCGACAGCGCTCGAGTCACCGAGCAACGCCATCTTGAGTGCCGGTCCCGGCCGGCCCTTGCCGTACCAACCCGACGCGTCAGGAGTGGGGTCGTCCATCGGTTCGCCGATCGTGCGGCGCGCCAGCTTGGCCTCCGCGGTGAGTACGCCGACGAGCGAGGCGCCCAGGAGCGAGACACCGCCGCCGCCGTACGCAGCAGCGGCAGCGAGCTTGCGAGCAGCGGCAGCCTTCCCCACAAACCCCATGCTAGTGACCGTGCCTAGACTGACCGCGTGCACTATGTGAACTCGCTGCTAGAGCTCGTCGGGAACACCCCGCTGCTCCGTCTCAACAAGGTTGTCGACGACCTGTCCGGCAAGGGACCGATGGTCCTGGCCAAGGTGGAGTACCTCAACCCGGGCGGGTCCGTGAAGGACCGGATCGCGCTCCGCATGGTGGAGGCGGCCGAGGCCGACGGCTCCCTGAAGCCTGGCGGGACGATCGTCGAGCCGACCTCCGGCAACACCGGCGTAGGCCTGGCGATGGTCGCGCAGGCCAAGGGCTACAAGTGCGTGTTCGTCTGCCCCGACAAGGTGAGCGAGGACAAGCGCAACGTGCTCAAGGCGTACGGCGCCGAGGTCGTCGTCTGCCCCACCGCGGTCGCGCCGGAGCACCCGAACTCCTACTACAACGTCTCCGACCGGCTGGTCCGCGAGATCGAGGGCGCCTGGAAGCCGGACCAGTACTCCAACCCGAACAACCCGCGTTCGCACTACGAGACGACCGGTCCCGAGATCTGGGAGCAGACCGAGGGCAAGGTCACTCACTTCGTGACGGGGATGGGCACCGGAGGCACGATCACCGGTGTCGGTCGCTACCTGAAGGAGAAGAGCGACGGCAAGGTCCAGGTCGTCGGCGCCGATCCGGCCGGTTCGGTCTACTCCGGCGGAACCGGCCGGCCCTACCTCGTGGAGGGGGTCGGCGAGGACTTCTGGCCGAGCACCTACGACCCCTCGATCGTCGACCGCGTCATCGAGGTCTCCGACGCCGACTCGTTCTCCTTCACCCGTCGCCTGGCGCGTGAGGAGTCGCTGCTGGTCGGCGGCTCCTCCGGCATGGCGGCGTTCGCGGCGGTGCAGCTCGCACACGAGCTCGCCGAGGAGCCGGGCGGCGAGGACGCCGTGATCGTCGTGCTGCTGCCCGACTCCGGACGCGGCTACCTGACGAAGGTCTTCAACGACGAGTGGCTCGCGAAGTTCGGTTTCCTGCCGCCGTCCGGTGACCAGACGGTCGGTGAGGTGCTGCGCGGCAAGGACGGCTCGCTGCCCGACCTCGTGCACACGCACCCGCACGAGACCATCGCCGAGGCGGTCAACATCCTCCAGGAGTACGGCATCTCGCAGATGCCCGTGGTCCGCGCCGAGCCGCCGATCATGGCCGCCGAGGTGGCCGGGTCGGTGTCGGAGCGGGTCCTGCTCGATGCGCTCTACGCCGGCAAGGCGAAGATGTCGGACCTCGTCGAGCACCACATGAGCGATCCGCTGCCCTCGATCGGGTCGAACGAGCCCGTCTCGGCCGCGGTCGCCGCGCTCGAGGGGGCCGACGCCCTGCTCGTCCAGGAGGACGGCAAGCCCGTCGGCGTCGTCACGCGCCAGGACCTGCTCTCCTACATCGTCCGCAGCTGAGACTCACCGCACCTGCCGGGCCATCGCGGACCGGGGCGCGCCGAACTCGTCGGGGTGGATGATCGCCGCGAGCGTCTCGACGCCGTCGACCAGCCGCGGGCCGGGGCGCGCGAAGGACGCGTTGGCGTCGACCGCCCAGACCGGCACGTCGCCGGGGAGCACGCCGGCGACGACCAGCTCCTCGGCCAGCGCCGTCGACTGCTCCAGCCCGTAGCCGCACGGAGCGCAGACGACGAGCTCCGGGGCGGCATCTCGGACCTGGGTCCAGTCCACGCGGAACGACTTCTCGCCCGTCGCGCCCAGGACGGACGCGCCACCGGCCAGCTCGACCATCTCGGGGACCCAGTGACCTGGTGCGAACGGCGGGTCGGTCCACTCGAGTACCAGCGTTCCAGGCCTGGGGGGTCCGGCTGAGCGGCGTACGACCTCGTCGAGACGCGCACGCAGGGACGTGACCAGGGCGGCGGCCTCAGCCTCGTGCGAGCTGGCCTTGCCCAGCGTCGTCACGGAGTCGAGCACCTCGTCCATCGTGTGCGGGTCGATGGTCAGCACCTCCGCCGTACACCCGAGATGAGCGAGGGCGTCGTCGACCACGGACACGTCGACGGCGCAGACAGCGCAGAGGTCCTGGGTGACGACCAGGTCGGCGTCGAGCCCGGAGAGCGCCCCCGCGTCGAGGTGGTACAGGTCCTCCCCGGCCCGCATCGCCTCGGCCACGAACGCGTCGATCTCGCTTGGCGAGAGGCCAACGGGCATCGCGCTGGTGGAGACGATCGTGCGGGTCCGGGCCTCGGCCGGCTGGTCGCACTCGAAGGTGACCCCCACGACGTCGTCGCCGGCGCCGATGTCGAAGAGGATCTCCGTGGTGGAAGGCAGGAGCGACACGATCCGCATGCGCCCATGCTCGCACCCGGACTCCTAGGGTGAGCGGGTGACCGACCCGAACCAGATCCAGACCGAGCTCGAGCAGGCCGCGGCTGCCCGGCAGGAGCATGCGCAGCTGACCCGCCGGCTCGAGGGCTCCGCGCCGCACTTGGCGGACCTGGAGAAGCAGGTCGCCGACCGGCGGTTGATCCTCGAGGACGAGACGGCCGATGTCGAGAAGCTCGAGTCGTTCTCGGCCGCGAAGATCTGGGCGCACCTGAAGGGCTCCCACGCGACCGACGTGGAACGGGAGAGCGCGGAGCGACAGGCCGCCCGCTACGCGGTCGCCGAGGCCGAGGCCCGCCGGGATGCGATGCAGCGCGACCGTGCTGCGCTCGAGCACCGGATCGCCGAGCTCGGTGACGTCGAGGGACGGTACCGGCGCGCGCTCGCGGACAAGCAGGCCTGGGTCAGCACGAGCGGAGGGGAGTCTGCCGCTGCGCTGGCCGAGATCGCCGAACGCAGGGGAGAGCTGGTCGCCGTCGACGAGGAGGCCCGCGAGGCGTTCGAGGCCGGGAAGGCTGCCTTCGACCTGCTCTCGCACGCGGCCTCGCTGCTCGGCAACGCCGGCTCCTGGTCGACCTGGGACGCCTTCGGAGGCGGCGGGCTCCTGACCGACATGATGAAGTACGACAACGTCGACCGGGCCACGGAGGCGCTCCGCCGGGCCGACCTCGCGCTCACGGCGTTCTCGCGTGAGCTCGCGGACGTGAACCTCCCCCGAGTCCACGGTGTCCAGGTCGACCAGCTGATGCGCACCTTCGACGTGTGGTTCGACAACTTCTTCAGCGACATGGCCGTACGGTCCCGCATCCAGGACGCCTCCCGTCGGGTCGACCAGGCGATGCACCAGGTGCACGAGGCACTCGCAGCCTTGGAGCAGAAGGGCCGCGACATCGCCCGCGAGCTGGCCCACCTCGATGCCCGACGCGAGGAGCTTCTTCTGCGCTGACCCGATTAGGGTTCCCTGCGTGGAAGACCCGTCTCTGCTGACCTTCGTCCTGCTCGCGCTGGCTGGGCTTCTCGCCGGCTGGGTCGACGCGGTCGTCGGAGGCGGGGGACTGATCCAGCTGCCCGCGCTCGTGCTCGGGCTGCCGGGCGCGGCGCCGGTGCAGGTGCTGGCGACCAACAAGCTCTCGTCGGTGTGCGGTACGACGGTCAGCTCGGTCACCTACTACCGGCGGGTGGGTCCGGACCCGAAGACGTTCATCCCCCTCATGGCCCTGGCCTTCGCGGGGTCCCTCCTCGGGGCGGTCGTCGCCTCACACATCCCGAAGGAGGCCTTCGACCCGATCGTCCTGGTGGTGCTCGTGCTCGTCGGCGGGTACGTCCTGTTCAGGCCCACGATCGGTGCGACCACCGCACTGCGCTTCGCGGGGCACCGGCACACGGTGGCCGCGATGCTGACGGGGGCGGTGATCGGCTTCTACGACGGTGCGCTGGGCCCCGGGACCGGCTCGTTCTTCGTCTTCACGCTCGTCGGGCTGCTCGGCTACAACTTCCTCGAGGCCTCCGCGAAGGCGCGCATGGCGAACTGGGCGACCAACCTCGCCGCGCTCTGTGTGTTCGTCCCACAAGGAGCCGTGATGTGGAAGCTCGGCCTCGCGATGGGTGCGTGCAACCTGGTCGGCGGGTACATCGGGGCGCGTACGGCGGTTGCAAAGGGCGGTGCGTTCGTGCGGGTGGTGTTCGTCGTCGTGGTCGGCGCGTTCATCATCAAGATCGGGTCGGACGTGCTCGGACGGTTGTGGTGAGCGAGCCCTCGTCGTACCTCACCGTCGCTCGGCCGGCCCTGGCCGAGATCGCGGTCAGGCGCTCGCGCTTCCTGTGCCGGATCGCGCGGGTGGCCACCGAGGAAGAGGCGCGTGCGGTGGTCGAGCAGGAGCGAAAGACCTACTGGGATGCACGTCATCACTGCTCGGCGTTCGTCCTGGGACCGGCGGCGGACGTGCAGCGTTCGAGCGACGACGGCGAGCCCTCCGGTACTGCCGGCGCCCCGATGCTCGAGGTGCTGCGTGGTCGTGGTCTCACCGACGTGGTCGCGGTGGTGACGCGCTACTTCGGCGGCGTGCTCCTCGGGGCCGGCGGCCTGGTGCGGGCCTACTCCGACGCCGTGCGGGCAGGGCTCGACGAGGCGGGGGTGCGGGAGCGGCGGCTGCTGCGCCGGTACGACGTCGAGGTGGCTCACGCCGACGCGGGGAAGCTGGAGCACGGCCTACGGGCCCACGGCGTGGCGGTGCTCGACGTGGAGTACGGCGCGCAGGTCCGGCTGCGTCTCGCCGTGCCGGCCGCGGACGTGGGTCGGCTGCCGCGGCTGCTCGCTGAGCTCTCGGGCGGCGACCTGGTGCCGGAGCCCTCAGGCACTGAATGGGTCGATGCGGAGGCGTCCGGCGGAGCACACTGAACCATCGGGGGTCCTGTGACGTGTCACAGGCAGGAGGTCAGTTGTCCGGGAACCAGGTCGAGCTGATGCAGGCGCTGCATGACACGCATGCCGGCGCGCTGTGGGCCTACTGCGTCCGCCTTGTCGGGCAGGACCATGCGCGCGCCCAGGACGTGGCGCAGGAGACCCTGCTCCGCGCCTGGCGCCATCCGGAGGTCCTCGACAAGGAGGAGGGTGCGTTGCGAGCGTGGCTCTTCACCGTTGCCCACAACATCGTCGTCGACGAGTGGCGGGCCCAGAACGCCCACCCCGTTCTGCCGACGGCACAGCCCCCCGAGCAGCCGGGGCAGTTCCGCGGCGACGGCACCGATGAGCTGCTCCAGTCCTGGGTCGTCGCGGAGGCAGTCACCCGCCTCTCGCCCGAGCACCGGGCAGTGCTCCTCGAGTGCTACTACCGGGGTCGCTCCGTCGCGGAGGCAGCGGAACGGCTCGGGATACCGGAAGGCACGGTGAAGTCGCGCACGCACTACGCGCTCAGGGCGTTGCGCCTGGCCCTGGAGGAGATGGGGGTGGGCGCATGAGCCACGACGTGTTCAGCCAGTACGACGCCGCCTACGTGCTCGGGGCGCTCTCCCCGGCGGAGCGGCAGGCGTTCGAGGACCACCTGGAGAGCTGCGGGAGCTGTCGACGCGCGGTCTCGGAGGTGGCCGGGCTGCCCGGTCTCCTGGCGCGGGTGGACCCGAAAGAGCTCGAGGCGGGAGAAGGCGGAACCAGCCCAGGTCCGGTCCCCGACACGCTGCTGCCCAGGCTCCTCGCGGAGGTCAGGCGCAGCCAGCGGCGGCGTCGAACCTGGGGCATCGCCACGGGGGCGGCCGCCGCCGCGGCGGTCGCCGCGGTCTCCGTCGGCGTGACGGTGGTCCAGGGGGACGGCCACCCGTCCGAGGTCGCCGGTCCGCCCGCACGCGTGATGAAGCAGGTGGACCAGGCCCAGCTGAGCGCCAGCCTCGCCATGGAGGACGTGGCCTGGGGGACCCGGCTCAGCATCACGTGTACCTACGCCGACGGCCGCTACGGCGGCGAGCTTCCGGCGTACGCCCTGGTGGTGCACACCCGCGACGGTGCCGCCGAGCAGGTGGCCACGTGGCGGGCCGTTGCCGGGAAGCCGACCACCGTCGTGGCGGCCACGGCCTCCCGGCGCTCGGAGATCACCTCAGTGGAGGTTCGCACGACGTACGGCGAGCCGGTCCTGACGCTCAAGGCCTGACCTTTCCGCTTGCCACTGACGAAGCAGCAGGACGAGGGCACCGACGATCGAGACGAGTTCGGCGACGGCCGCCACGATCTGCCAGGTGCCGAGCAGGATCTCATGCACCCCGAACAGGCCGACGGTCGCCGAGAGCAGGAAAGCGACCAGGGTCGAGGCGCCGAACCCGAGCGCGAGCAGTGCCGAGAACCACGACCGCCACCAGACCACGAGCGCTGCGATCAGCGCCCCCGCGATGGCGTTCAGCATGAACAGCGGCCCGATCCAGGCGATGTCACGGAACCCGTCGTACCAGAGCCACAGGTGCACAGCTGCCGAGACCAACACTCCTGCGGCGGTGACCAAACGCGTCGTCATGGCCGCTCCTTCTCATCCGGTCGTCCGCCGGTGCGGACGGTCATATACGAAAAGACGATCGGGAGGCCCGTCCGGTTCAGGTCGAGCGGCTTTGAACCAGGGCGCCCTCTGGCTCGTGGAGGAGGTACCCGATGACCTGGAGGTCCCCGATGGAACCCAACGACGTGCTCCCCAACGCCCTCTCCCGCCGAGGCCTGCTGGCCGGTGCAGGTGCGGGTGCCGCGCTGCTGGCGGTCGCCGCGTGCAGCAGTGACGGCAGCGCCGGCAGCGGATCGGCTCCCACGGAGGCCGCCTCCGGCGGGGGAGGGCCCTCCGGAGGGACGCTGGCGGCGGTGGCCGACGTCCCGGTCGGCGGGGCCGTCTCGGCCCAGGACTCGAGTGGGAAGCCGGTGATCGTCTCCCAACCGAGCAAGGGCGAGGTCGTGGCGTTCTCGGCGATCTGCACCCACCACGGGTGCACGGTTGCGCCGAAGGGCGACCAGCTGGTCTGTCCGTGCCACGGGTCGACGTACGACATGGCCACGGGCGACAACACCGGCGGTCCCGCGCCGAAGCCTCTCGCGAAGATCCCGGTGAAGGTCGAGGGAGGCAAGGTCCTGGAGAGCTGAGAGAGGACTTCCGGCTCTGTGCCCGCGGTGGCGCCGGTGGGACGGTGGGATTGACCGCGGTCCCGGGCGTTACGGACCCTCGGGGCCCCTTGTGGTGAGAGGAGGGGCCGGGCATGGGCGACTACGTCGACATCGGTCCTGTACACATGTGGTACGAGGTGCGCGGGGCGGGAGAGCCGCTGGTCCTGCTGCACGGAGGCCTCGACACGAACGCGTCGTGGGGAGCCCAGACCGACACGCTCGCCAAGCACTTCCGCGTGGTCGCTCCCGAGCGTCGCGGTCACGGACATACCCCGGACGTCGACGGGCCGATGTCCTACGGCGTCATGGCGGACGACATCGCGGCGTTCATCGACAGGGTCGTCGGCACGCCGGTCCATCTGGTGGGCTGGAGCGACGGTGCGATCGTGGGGCTCCTCATCGCGCTGCGGCGGCCGGACCTGGTGCGCAAGATGGTTCTGATCGGCGGCAACGCGGACGTGTCCGCGTATGTCCCGCAGTTCTACCAAGCCGCACGGCTGCCGGCGGACAGCGAGGTCTACCACCCGTTCCGCGCGGTCTACGACGTGGTCTCCCCGGACGGTCCCGACCACTGGCCGGTCGTCTTCTCGAAGATCACGGCCATGTGGCAGACCGAGCCGCGGATTCCCCTGACCGATCTCGACGCGATCCAGGCACGCACGCTCGTGGTCGTCGGTGACGACGACCTGATCACGCTGGAGCACACGATCGCGCTCTACCGCGCGCTCCGGAACGCCGAGCTGGCCGTCGTACCCGGTGCCTCACACCTGTCACCGATGGAGAAACCGGACCTGGTGAACCACCTGCTGCTCGAGTTCCTCCGCCAAGACCCGGTTCCGACGCTCATGCCGGTGCGTCGAGCCGCCGCACCCGCTCCCGCCTGACGACTCGCGCCGAGGTGTCGCATGAGGATCCTGCGGTCCCTGTTCGTGCTCCTGCTCGCGGGCCTGGTGGCGCTGGTCGGCACACCCGCCAGCGCTCCCGCCGCGCCCGTCCCGACCCTCGTCGCAATCCATGCCGCTCACCACCGCGGCTTCGACCGGGTCGTCTTCGAGTTCGCCGGTGGCCTGCCCTCCAGTCGCCAGGTCCGGTACGTCGACCAGCTCATCGGTGAGGGCTCCGGCCTGCCCGTCCGGGTCGCGGGGCGGGCCGTCCTGCAGGTCCGATTCGAGCCCGCGGACGCGCACAACGCGAGGGGCGCGACTGCGCCGACGCGCAAGGCGTTCGCGCTGCCCAACGTGATGACCGCTGTGAGCGCCGGCGAGTTCGAGGCGGTGACGACGTACGGGATCGGCCTCGCGAAGCGGACGCGCTTCCACGTCTCTACGCTCCGGAACCCGGACCGTGTGGTCATCGACATCCGCGCCGCCTTCTCCACCGTGAAGCGCAAGGTGTTCTTCTTCAACAGCAGACGCTTCGTGGCCAACACCGAGCCCTTCTTCACGCCGAGGATGCGTCCGGTGCGGCCGAGCGCTGCGGCTGTGGGCGTTCTGGACCGGCTCTTCGCCGGACCGGTGGGTCGCGAACGGGCGCGCGGCCTCCGCCTGCTGCGCTCCCGCGCCACCGGCTTCGAGAAGCTGAACATCCGGAACGGCATCGCGCGGGTCCGGCTGATCGGCGGCTGCAACAGCAACGGGTCCACCGCCACCATCGCGGGCGAGATCATGCCGACGCTGCGGCAGCTCGCCTCCGTCGACTGGGTGAAGATCTACGACCCATCCGGTCACACCGCAAGCCCCACCGGGCGATCCGACTCCATCCCGGACTGCCTCAACCCCTAGCCGGCTGGGGAGTCAGCAGCTCTCCGTCTCCTCGGCGACACACACGTCGTTGCCGCGATCACCCTCAGCCTCGTCGTATCCCCGGCCGCCGTACAGACGGTCGTTCCCTCTGCCACCTTCGAGCTCGTCATTGCCTCGGTTCCCGCAGATGACGTCGTTACCGCCCCTACCCTCGATGTCGTCGTTGCCTCCGAGCCCGACGATCACGTCCGCGCCGGAGGTGCCGTG
>DATGYO010000189.1:0-12805 GCA_035297905.1 Nocardioidaceae bacterium | reverse complement strand
GACCGTCTACGAGAACATCGCCTTCCCGCTGCGGCTCTCGAAGCAGTTCAGCGAGGAGGAGATCGACCGGAAGGTCCGGGACGCGAGCAAGACGCTCGAGCTCGACGAGCACCTCGAGCGCAAGCCGGGCAACCTGTCCGGCGGCCAGCGGCAGCGGGTGGCCATGGGCCGCGCGATCGTCCGTGATGCCAAGGCGTTCCTCTTCGACGAGCCGCTGTCGAACCTCGACGCCAAGCTGCGTGGCCAGATGCGCACGGAGATCTCCCGGCTGCAGAGGCGTCTGGGCATCACCACGGTCTACGTGACCCACGACCAGACCGAGGCGATGACGCTCGGCGACCGCGTGGCCGTGCTCAAGAGGGGAATCCTCCAGCAGCTCGCCACCCCCAGGGAGCTCTACGAACAGCCCGTCAACCTGTTCGTCGCCGGCTTCATCGGCTCCCCGCCGATGAACTTCATGCCGGCGACGGTGGACGGCGACCAGGTCGAGCTGCCCTTCGGCACCGTCACGATCCCTGCGGAGAAGGCGGAGCGGGCGAAGGGCAAGGGCCTGCTCATCGCGGGCATCCGGCCGGAGTACTTCGACGATGCGTCCGTGGTCGAGCGGCACAAGCTGCACGAAGGCTCGACGTTCCGCGCCAAGGTCGACGTGACGGAGTGGCTCGGCAACGAGGCGTACGCCTACATCCCGTTCGAGGCGCCTCCGGAGGTGCAGGCCGAGCTGGCGCAGCTCGAGAAGGAGCTCGACGGCGAAGCGCTCCGCACGCAGCTGGTGATCTCGCTCGACTCGGCGAGCAGGATCCGGGAGGGCGACGAGGCCGAGATCTGGGTCGACACCCGGAAGATGCACCTGTTCGACCCCGAGTCCCAGGAGAACCTCACCGTCGGACTCTGAGAGACACGCGCACCCGGCCGGTCCCGCCTAGCGGGGCCGGCCGAGTCGTTTCCGGGACTCCCCCGGCATCGCCTTGCGCTGCACGTTGACCCCTGCCATCAGCGCCAGGCCCTTCACGCGTACGACGGGCGAGGTCGCCGTGATCTCGGCCGGCACCCTGTCGCGGGACTGGCTGAAGTCGCCCATGATCCCGATCCCCTCGATGATCACCTGGGTCTCGGCGTTCACGATGATGTCGATGCCGGCCATGATCGCCACGGCGGTGATCGTGACCTCCCGCGCGTCGAACAACGCCTGACGGAGGTCGAGGCTGACCGAGCCCATCATCGAGAAAGCGGTGTGCTGCTCGGGGATTCGCCACACGCCTCGTCGCGTGCAGTCGCCCATGAACGAGATCGAGGTCGGGTACGTCGACGCAGGAACCATCGGGGCGCCGGCGTACGGCTGGACCGCCGGAGTGGTCAGCGGCGGCGTGCCCGGGAGGACGCCCGTCGTACGCGTGGGGAGGTCCGCGGTGATCGGGACGAGGTCGCCGTAGGTCTTGGCCTTGTAGGTGGCCTCGAGCCGCTGGTCGAGCTCGTCGAGGTCGATGCGCCCTTCACCGGCGGCCTGGCGCAGCAGCTCAGCCACCTGGTGCCGGTCGTCGTCGGAGATCCGGAGCTGAGCCGGGTCTCGCCTCTCCATCTCGTTGCGGCGTCCCTCCATGGGAGCCAGCCTAGTCGGCCGCGCCCACGCGGCAGTCCTGTTTGCCGGGTCAGCAACCGGCCTGGCGCGAGACCAGGTAGCGGACGCTTCCCTTGTCGTAGAGCCGGTGGTTGCACACGATGGCCCCGTGGCGGGTGATCGGCTTGTAGGACTTCACCGAGCCCCAGTACTCGGTCCCCTTGCCCGGCACCCGCGAGCAGGTGAGCTGGTACCAGCGACCCTTGACCAGCGTGTTGCCCCGGTAGAAGAGGAACAGCCGCGTGCGCTTCCGCTCCGGGACGTTGAACTCCTCGGTGACGGACGTCTTCTTGGTGTGCGAACCGGCCACGGCCAGCGAGTACGTGACCTTCGCGTCCAGCTTGGCGATCTTCCAGTCCGCTCCGCCGCTGGTCTCCACGGTGCCGGAGGCGTTGGCGCTGAGCACAGTGGTCCGCTCGACCGTGACCTTCCGCTTGTAGGCCATGCCCGGCGGAAGGTCGAGCTGGTCTCCGTGGGTCATCGTGAACCGCTTCGAGACGATCTTCACGGAACGCTCCACGACGCGGTCCTGGCCGGTGCACCGGGAGATGTCGGCGGCCGCGGCCGGCGAAGCCAGCGCGAGCGGCTGCAAGGCGACCGCACCGAGGGTGGCTGGGACGACGAGCCTGCGGCCGACCCGGCTCAGAAGACTGCTGCGGACGTTGAACTGGCCCATATGGGGCTCCTCGGGTGCTTTTGACCTGGTTTGCTGGCCGAACTCTAAGGTCGGCCTCACAGGGCGTCAACACGCGGATCGCTCGCCGGAGCGGCGCGGGCATCGTCTACGCTCGACGCTGCCTGTCGACAGCCAAGGAGCATGACCGCGTGAGCGCCCAGCAGCCAGAATTCCGCTACTCCGACCTGCTGCCCACCGGGGCGGACGAGACGCCCTACCGACTGCTGACCACCGAAGGCGTGAGCACCTTCGAGGTCGACGGGCGGACCTTCCTCAAGGTGGAGCCTGAGGCGTTGCGCCTCCTGACGGCCGAAGCGATGCACGACATCGCCCACTACCTGCGCCCCGCACACCTCGCGCAGCTGCGGAAGATCATCGACGACCCCGAGGCCAGCGGCAACGACCGCTTCGTCGCGCTCGACCTGCTCAAGAACGTCAACATCTCCGCCGGCGGTGTCCTGCCGATGTGTCAGGACACCGGAACCGCGATCGTGATGGGCAAGAAGTCCGAAGGCGTGCTCACCGGCGCCGATGACGGCGAGTGGATCAGCAAGGGTGTGTACGACGCGTACACAGAGCTGAACCTTCGCTACTCGCAGCTCGCCCCCCTGACGATGTGGGAGGAGAAGAACACCGGCACCAACCTCCCGGCCCAGATCGAGCTCTATGCGAGTCCCACGACGTCATCGAGCGGATCGACCACGAAGGAAGATCCTTCGTACAAGTTCCTGTTCATGGCCAAGGGCGGCGGGTCGGCGAACAAGTCGTTCCTGTTCCAGGAGACGAAGGCCGTCTTGAACCCCAAGCGGATGCTCGAGTTCCTCGACGAGAAGATCCGTTCGCTCGGCACGGCCGCGTGCCCGCCGTACCACCTCGCGATCGTGGTGGGCGGCACGTCCGCGGAGTTCGCGCTGAAGACCGCGAAGTACGCCTCCGCGCACTACCTCGACAACCTCCCCACGTCCGGCTCGGCGTCCGCACACGGCTTCCGCGACCTGGAGCTGGAGGAGGAGGTCTTCAAGCTCACCCAGTCCTTCGGGATCGGGGCGCAGTTCGGCGGGAAGTACTTCTGCCACGACGTCCGCGTCGTGCGTCTCCCCCGCCACGGCGCCTCCTGCCCTGTGGCGATCGCGGTCTCCTGCTCGGCCGACCGTCAGGCGCTCGGGAAGATCACTGCCGAGGGCGTCTTCCTCGAGGAGCTCGACCGGGACCCGGCGAAGTACCTTCCTGAGACCACCGACGAGAAGCTCGCCAAGGAGGGAATGGGCGACGTCGTTCCTGTTGACCTCAACCGGCCGATGGCGCAGATCCGCGCCGAGCTGTCGAAGTACCCGGTCAAGACCCGGCTCTCACTGACGGGGCCGCTCGTCGTCGCCCGCGACATCGCGCACGCGAAGATCAAGGAGCGCCTCGACGCGGGCGAGCCGATGCCGCAGTACATGAGGGACCACGCCGTCTACTACGCCGGACCGGCGAAGACACCTGAGGGCTACGCGTCCGGCTCGTTCGGGCCGACCACCGCCGGCCGGATGGACTCCTACGTCGACCAGTTCCAGGCGGCGGGCGGGTCGCTGGTGATGCTGGCCAAGGGCAACCGCTCGGCCCAGGTCACCCGCGCCTGCGAGGCCCACGGCGGCTTCTACCTCGGCTCCATCGGCGGTCCCGCGGCACGTCTCGCGCAGGACTGCATCAGGTCGGTCGACGTGCTCGAGTACCCCGAGCTCGGCATGGAGGCGGTGTGGAAGATCGAGGTCGAGGACTTCCCGGCGTTCATCGTGGTGGACGACAAGGGCAACGACTTCTTCGCCGACCCGGCCGGCCAGACGACCGTCCCCCTCACCGGCATCCGGGTCCGCTCTGCCGAGCGGTCCTGAGCGCCTCGTCGAGCAGGCACAAGTCCGCGCCGCCTCCGGCATTCACGCTCAGGCCAGGAGCTCGATCCCACTTGTGCCCGTCGATGTACGAGGCGTCACGGTAGACAGGTCGTCGTCGGGGTAACACATGGCCGTGGAGACACACATGGAGTACACCGAGGTGGCGCGGGCTCAGTCGCCGCGGGGCGAGATCGTGCTGCGCGAACGGCGCGACCCCGAGGCCGGTCCGACCGCGCCCGTCGTACTCGAGCTGCGGGTGAACGGCGTGTTCGTCATGGACACGTTCGAGACCAGCAGCGAGAAGGGCCTCGCCAGCGCGGCGCTGAAGCAGGTCCAGACGCCCCGCAACGTCCTGGTCGCCGGGCTCGGACTCGGGTTCACGGTCCACGAGGTGCTCGCGGACCAGCGCGTCGAGAAGCTGGTCGTCGTCGAGATCGAGGACGCGATCGTGCAGTGGATGCGCGACGGGACCGTCCCTCACGGACCGTCCTACCTGGCCGACGAGCGGGTCTCGGTCGTCACCGCGGACATCCGCACCGCGGTGGCGGAGGCCGGCCTGTCGACGTACGACCTGATCCTCCTCGACGTCGACAACGGTCCCGGGTTCCTGGTGTACGACGAGAACGAGGCCGTCTACCAGCGGGACTTCATGCGGCGCGCCCGCGAGTGCCTCAGGCCGGAAGGGGCGCTCGTCGTCTGGTCGGCGGCGGAGTCACCCAGGCTCCAGGCGGAGATGCAGGAGGTCTTCGGCGGCGCGGTGGCCGTGCCGTTCGACGTGACTCTCCAGAGCCGCGACGAGCACTACTGGATCTACCTCGCGCGCAAGAGGGCATAGCGACCGGGGACCCGGGTAGGGTCCGGTCATGGCTGACTTCCGCACCGAGCACGACAGCATGGGCGAGATCCAGGTACCCGCGGACGCGCTCTGGCGGGCCCAGACCCAGCGCGCCGTGGAGAACTTCCCGATCAGCGGGAGCACCCTCGAGCACGCCCACATCCAGGCGATCGCGCACGTGAAAGCCGCCGCCGCGAAGGTCAACGCCGAGCTCGGCGTCGTCGACCAGGACATGGCGGACGCGATCGTCGCCGCCGCGGACGAGATCGTCGGCGGGCAGTACCTCGACCACTTCCCCATCGACGTGTTCCAGACGGGGTCCGGCACCTCGTCGAACATGAACATGAACGAGGTGCTCGCCTCACTGGCGACCAAGAGCCTGGGCCGCGACGTCCACCCCAACGACCACGTCAACGCCAGCCAGTCGAGCAACGACACGTTCCCGACGTCGATCCACGTCGCCGCGGTCACCTCGACGAGCCGGGAGCTGGTCCCCGCCCTCGACCACCTCGCCGACGCGCTCGAGCGCAAGGCCCGCGAGTTCGGTGACGTCGTGAAGGCCGGCCGCACACACCTGATGGACGCGACCCCGGTGATGCTCGGCCAGGAGTTCTCCGGCTACGCCGCCGCGATCCGCCTCGGCGTGGAGCGTCTCGAGGCGGCCCTGCCGAGGGCCGCCGAGCTTCCTCTGGGAGGCACCGCGGTGGGCACCGGCATCAACACGCCTGAGGGGTTCGCCCCGCGGGTGATCGAGGAGCTCTCGAACCGCACCGGGCAGCATTTCACCGAGGCGCGGAACCACTTCGAGGCCCAGGGCGCTCGCGACGCACTGGTCGAGCTGTCCGGAGTGGTCCGCACGGTCGCGGTGAGCCTGACCAAGATCTGCAACGACCTGCGCTGGATGTCGTCAGGACCCCGCACCGGCCTCGCCGAGATCAACCTTCCCGACCTCCAGCCCGGGTCGAGCATCATGCCCGGCAAGGTGAACCCGGTCCTGCCGGAGGCGACGCTCATGGTCTGCGCCCAGGTGTTGGGCAACGACGCGACGGTTGCCACCGCGGGCGCCTCGGGCAGCTTCGAGCTCAACGTGATGATGCCGGTCATGGCGCGGAACCTGCTCGAGTCGATCCGGCTGCTCAGCACGAGCACGCGGCTCCTGGCCGACCGGTGCATCGACGGGATCACCCCGAACGTCGAGCGGATGCGGACCTACGCCGAGTCCTCGCCGTCGGTGGTGACACCACTCAACCGCTACATCGGCTACGAGAACGCCGCGAAGGTCGCCAAGAGGGCGCTGGCGGAGGAGAAGACCATCAAGCAGGTGGTGCTGGAGATGGGGTACGTCGACCACGGCGATCTCACTGAGGAGCAGCTCGACGCGGCGCTCGACGTCGCGAGCATGACCCACCCCTGAGACGGACGGGCGCTCAGCCTCAGCGGCTCAGTACCACTGGTGGGCCTGCTTGAACTCCCAGGCGGCGCAGGCGGTGCCGTAGGAGTTCTTGACATACCAGAGGCCCCAGCGAATCTGGCTGACCGGGTTGGTCATGTAGTCCGCCGGCAGGTTGTTGTGGGTGCCCCCGGTGAGCGCCTGCGGGATGCCATAGGCGGTCGACCCCGGGTTGTCGGCGGTGGGGTCCCAGTCGCTCTCGCTCATCCAGAGGGAGTCGAGGCAGCTGAACTCCGACTCGTCGAGGCCGTACTCCGGCATCAGCCGCCGGGCGACGTCTCGCGGGTCCATCTGGGCGAGGTCCTTCGCGACGTCCTCGGTGTGGGTGACCTGGCCCCCCGAGGCCTGGTCCAGCACCTTCTTCTTGTCGGTCGAGGTGCGGCGGTCCGACCGGGAGACGTCGCCCCCGCGGTCGTCGAGAGAGGCGTCGGCGTGGTCGACGTGGCGGGTGGCCTCAGCGGCAGCGATGGTCGCTGAAGCGGTGTCGGCGGGTGCGCGGTCCTTGACGGCCACCCCACCGGTGACGGCGATGCCGGTCGCGGCAACGGCGATACCGGAGTAGGTGACCGACTTGCGCAGGCTCGACTTCAGCGCTGGCTCGGGCGGTGCGTTCCGGTGCTTCGGAACGTACTTGGCTTGTCGCACAGGCGTATCCAGGGGGTCGACTACACGGTTGTCTGCACGTCTCGGGGGACGAGCAAGTCGTTCACGATGCCCGACTTGTCCGGACCGATGCAAGTTAGCAGCGCTTCGTGTGGGGCAGGTCACCGGGGTCGTGTGTGACCTGCTCGCATGCTTCCCGGGAGCAGAGGGCACAAAACCGGCTTCCCTCCTTGACCTCGCAAATCGGGAAGCCGGTCTGTACCGCGCAGATCAGACTGTGACGTGCTCCAGCATCTCGGTCACCAGGGCCGCGATCGGCGAGCGCTCGGAGCGGGTCAGCGTCACATGGGAGAAGAGCGGGTGTCCCTTCAGCTTCTCCACCACGGCGACGACACCGTCGTGCCGACCGACCCGCAGGTTGTCGCGCTGCGCGACGTCGTGGGTGAGCACGACCTTGCTGTTCGCGCCGATGCGGGAGAGCACGGTCAGCAGGACGTTGCGCTCGAGGGACTGCGCCTCGTCGACGATGACGTAGGCGTCGTGGAGCGAGCGGCCGCGGATGTGCGTCAGCGGGAGCACCTCCAGCATGCCCCGGTCCATCACCTCGTCGATCACCTCGGGCGAGGTCAGGGCACCGAGCGTGTCGAACACCGCCTGGGCCCAGGGCGACATCTTCTCGGACTCGCTGCCGGGAAGGTAACCGAGCTCCTGGCCGCCCACGGCGAACAGCGGCCGGAAGACGACCACCTTCTTGTGCTGGCCGCGCTCCATGACGGCCTCCAGGCCCGCGCACAGGGCCATCGCCGACTTGCCCGTGCCGGCCCGGCCGCCGAGAGAGACGATCCCGACCTCGGGGTCGAGCAGCATCTCGAGCGCGATGCGCTGCTCCGCCGAGCGGCCGTGGATGCCGAAGGCCTCCCGGTCGCCGCGGACGAGGTGGACGCGCTTGTCGGCTTTGACCCGCCCGAGCGCGCTGCCCCTCTCCGAAAGCAGCACGAGCCCGGTGTGGCAGGGCAGCTCCCGAGCCGCGCCGAGGTCGACCACCCCGTCGACGTACAGGTCGTCGATGTCGCTTCCCGCGACCTCGAGCTCGGCCATGCCGGTCCAGCCGGACTCGACCGGGACTTCGGCGCAGTACTCCTCGGCGTCGAGGCCGACGGCAGAGGCCTTGATCCTCAACGGGAGGTCCTTGGAGACCAGAGTGACCTTGTGACCTTCGTTGGCCAGATTGCGCGCCACGGCGAGGATCCGGGTGTCGTTGTCCCCGAGGCGGAAGCCGGACGGCAGCGACTCGGGGTCGGTGTGGTTGAGCTCGACGCGGATCGTCCCGCCGGCGTCGGAGACGGGGACGGGCTCGTCGAGCCGGCCGTGGAGTACTCGGAGCTCGTCGAGCATCCGGAGGGACGCGCGGGCGAAGTACCCGAGCTCTGGGTGATGACGCTTGCCTTCGAGCTCGGTGATCACGACGACCGGGAGCACGACCTCGTGCTCCTCGAACCGGCGCAGCGCCCCGGGGTCGGCGAGCAGCACGCTGGTGTCCAGGACGAAGGTCCGGACCTCCTGCGTCGTGGGCGCTGCGCTCCTCCGGCGAGTGGTGCTCTTGCTTGCAGCCACAGCTACGTCCCCTCGCGGACCGACGCGCGCACTCAGCGCCCCGGTCCTAGATTCTCGCTTCGGACCGGGACCGGGCCCGAAAGTCTGAGTGCAGACTCCCGGATCTCGCTAGGTCGTGAGTTCTCACGAACGGGCCTCCCGAACGCCGGGCTTCCCCACCCGCCGTTGACTCGAAGGTACGACGACCTGGCCGACTCCCCTAGCGACACGCCCGAAATAGGGGACGAAGGTTGGACAAGGTTCAGGCGCCGAAGCGGCGCTCCCGCTCTGCGTAGGCGCGGAGAGCGCGCAGGAAGTCGACGCGGCGGAAGTCGGGCCAGTAGGCCTCGCAGAAGTAGAACTCGCTGTGCGCGCTCTGCCACAGCAGGAACCCCCCGAGGCGCTGTTCGCCGGAGGTCCGGATCACGAGGTCGGGGTCTGGCTGGCCCTTGGTGTACAGGTGCTGGGCGATGTGCTCGACGTCGATGATCTCGGCGAGCTCCTCGATGGAGGTGCCCTGCGAGGCGTGCTCGTGGAGGAGCGAGCGGACGGCGTCGGCGATCTCCCGGCGGCCGCCGTACCCGACTGCGACGTTGACGAGCAGGCCGTCGACGTCGCGGGTGTCGTCCGCGGCCTCCTTGAGCTTGCGTGCCGTGGCGGCGGGGAGCAGGTCGAGCGCACCGACCGGGTTCAGCCGCCAGCGGCGGGTCGCGGCGAGGTCCGCGACGACGTCCTCGATGATCTCCAGGAGCGACCCGAGCTCCTCGGGCGGACGGTTCAGGTTGTCCGTGGAGAGCAGCCACAACGTCACCACCTCGACGCCGACCTCCTCGCACCATTCGAGGAGCGGGGAGATGTTGGCGGCCCCGGCACGGTGGCCCTGGGCCACGTCGGCGCCCACGGCCTTGGCCCAGCGACGGTTGCCGTCGAGCATCACCCCGACGTGCTTGGGTAGACGGTCGGCCGGCAGTCGCCGCGCCAGGCGCGCTTCGTACGCGGGGTACAGCACCTTGCGTATGCCGGATTTCCAGTCAGCCACGGCACCCAACCCTACCCGCGTCGGGCAGGGCATGCGGGTCATCGAATATGCATACCGATCGGTAACATTGCGACATGGCACGCGACGAGGAGAGTTCCGGGCAGGAACAGGCGCGCGGGGCGGCCGAAGCCGCGGAACCGGTGCGCGAGCAGGTCCGGGAGATCATCGACGAGGTCAAGCCGAAGCTCCGCGGCTGGCTGCACGCAGCAACGGCCCCGCTCACCCTGGTGGCCGGGATCGTGCTGATCGCACTCTCGCCGGACACCGCGACGCGGATCGGCTCGGCGATCTTCGCCGCCTCCGCACTGGTGCTGTTCACGGTCTCGGCGATCTACCACCGCGGCACCTGGTCGCCCGGCACGTGGGCGTTCCTTCGCCGGTTCGACCACGCGAACATCTTCCTGCTGATCGCGGGCAGCTACACGCCCTTCACCCTGCTGCTCCTCGAGGGTCGCGACCGCACGGTCCTGCTGACAGTGGTCTGGGTCGGGGCGGCCATCGGCATCCTGTTCCGCATCTTGTGGGCCGGCGCACCGCGGTGGCTCTACACCCCGATCTACATCGCTCTCGGCTGGGCGGCGATCTTCTACTGGCCCGACTTCGTCGCGAACACCAGCCCCGCTGTGCTGACCCTGATGGCGGTCGGCGGCGGCCTCTACACGCTCGGAGCGCTGGTCTACGGGCTGAAGTGGCCCGACCCGTCGCCGGCCTGGTTCGGCTTCCACGAGGTCTTCCACTCACTGACGATCGCCGCGTTCATCACCCACTACGTGGGCATCTCGATCGCGACCTACTCGCAGCGCTAGACAGCGTCCAGATCTTCCGACAAAACGCACATCAAGGGCTTCACTTCGGGCTCCGTCGGAGTTACCGTCGAAGCATCTGAAAACAGCTTGATCGAGATGGAGGTGTTGCCTTTGAGTACACCCATACGATCGCATCTCGAGCCTCAGGGCCCGTGAAGCAGAAAGCTGAACCACGAAGAAGGGGAAGGCCTCGAAGCCTTCCCCTTCTCCGTGTCCTGAGGCTTCTCCGCCTACCTCCCGGCCTGCGCGGCCAGCGAGCTGAGCAGCTCCTCCGGATCTGTCACCGGCCGCTCACACACCATCCCGCGGCAGACGTACGCGGCCGGCTTCCCAGCGACGAGACCGCGGCCCTCGAGAAGTGGTACGTCGGACGCTCCCGGCGTCCCGACCACGACGACCGCACCAGGGCTGGTCGCTGACCGGGCCACCTGCGCGAGGTCCTCGCGCACCGGGTCGGACTCCTCACCGACCACCGCGATCTCCAAAGGCCCCGCCAGGGCCGCCTCGGCGGCCGCAAGAGACCACCCCGCGAACCGTGGGACACGCTCGGCGAGGAGCCGCATCGTTCTCAGAGCCGCCTCCGCCGCGTCGCGGTGCCTGCCCGAGCCGGTGAGCGCGGCATAGCCGAGCAGGGCGTGGACGAGCGCCGACTGCCCCGAGGGGCTGGCGTTGTCGCTGGGATCCTGCGGCCGGGTCACGAGCGCCTCCGCATCGTCTGCGGTGTCGAAGAACCCGCCGTGCCCGTCGGCGAAGCGGGTGAGCGCGGTCTCCAGGAGACCTCCGGCGCGGTGCAGCCACACGGCGTCGCCCGTGGCGGACAGGAGCCCGAGGAACGCGTCGGCGACGCAGCCGTAGTCCTCGAGCACGCCTGCATGGGCACCGGCCACGCCGTCACGTGAGACGCGGAGCAGCCGCATCCCGTCGGGGCGCTCGTCGAGATGCACGTCGACGAGCAGCTCACCTGCCCGGACCGCCGCGTCGACGTACCTCTGCTCGTCCAGGAGCAGACCGGCATGAGCCAGCGAGGAGATCGCGAGGCCGTTCCAGGCGGCGACCACCTTGTCGTCACGCGCCGGCGGCACCCTGTGCGAGCGCGCCTCGCGCAGGCGGCTCCGCACGAGCGCCCAGCGGCTGGGGTCCTCGGGGTCATTGCGCAGCTGGAGGGTGGACGAGCCGTGCTCGAAGGTCCCGCGCTGCGTCACGCCGAGCAGCTCCGCCGCCCAGTGGCCGTCCTCCTCGCCGAGCACCTCGACGAGCTGTTCGGGAGTCCAGGCGTAGTACTTGCCCTCGACGCCCTCGGAGTCGGCGTCGAGGGCGGACGCGAACCCCTGCTCGGCCGTGAGGAGGTCGGCGAGCAGGAAGTCGGCGGTCTCACGGGCGACGCGTGCACCGAGCGGGTCACCGCTCTGCCGCCACCAGCGCGCGTAGACGCCGAGCAGCTGCGCGTTGTCGTACAGCATCTTCTCGAAGTGCGGCACCACCCAGTCGCGATCCACGCTGTAGCGGGCGAACCCGCCGCCGAGCTGGTCGTACATCCCTCCGCGCGCCATCGCGTGGCAGGTGGCGCCGACCATGTTCCCTGCCCGCGTGGAGCCGGTGCGGGCCTCGTGGCGCAGCAGGAACTCGAGCACCATCGACGGCGGGAACTTCGGCGCCGTACCGAACCCGGCGGACGTCCCGTCGAACTCCTGACCGAGCTTCTCCACCGCACCGGCAAGGACCTGCTGGTCGAGGTCACCACGGCCGGAGCTGTCGTTCTCCATCTGGAGCCGCTCCCGGACCCGACCCGCGACCCCGGACACCTCGTCACGGCGGTCGCGCCAGGCGTCGGCGAGAGCCTGGAGCACCTGGGTGAAGGCCGGCTGCCCGTGACGCGGCTGGTCAGGGAAGTACGTGCCGGCGAAGAAGGGCTCGCCGTCGTGGTTGAGCACCACGGTCATCGGCCAGCCCCCTTGACCGGTCATGGCGGTCGTGGCGGTCATGTAGACCGCGTCCACGTCGGGACGCTCCTCCCGGTCCACCTTGATGTTGACGAAGTGCTCGTTCATCAGCGCCGCGGTGGCGTCGTCCTCGAAGGACTCGTGGGCCATCACGTGGCACCAGTGGCAGGCGGCGTACCCGACGCTGAGCAGCACCGGAACGTCGCGACGGCGGGCCTCCTCGAAGGCCTCGGGCCCCCACTCCCACCAGTCGACCGGGTTGTCCTTGTGCTGGAGCAGGTAGGGCGATGTGGCTCTCGCCAGCCGGTTCACCATGTGTTCCCTCTCGTCACCGAGCCGAACGGTTCCCGGTCATGAACACGCCAAACCCC
>DATGYO010000188.1:0-36040 GCA_035297905.1 Nocardioidaceae bacterium | reverse complement strand
CGACCTGGCCCAGAACCCGACGATCCTCGCGATGGTCCAGCAGGGTGTCGACGCCGCCAACGAGCGCCTCTCGCGACCCGAGCAGGTCAAGAAGTTCGAGCTGCTGCCGGTGGAGTGGACGGCCGAGAGCGAGGAGCTCACGCCGACGCTCAAGCTCAAGCGACGCGTGGTGCACACGAAGTACTCCGACGTCCTCGAGCGCCTCTACGCCTGAAAGGAGCGGCCCGGCTCTTCCCCAAGGGTCGAGCCCGGCTCACTCCTTCGACATCGAGCGGCTGATCACCTGGTTGGCTGCTCGCTGGAAGCCGCTCACCACAGCCTCGAGCGTGAGCTGACGAAGCCTGGCCATGGTGGACTCGAGCTTCGCGGCGTCCACCTCGGCGAACCTGGTCTTCCGGTAGGGCTCCAAGACCCGGGTGCGCAGGATCTCGGTGAGCTCGTCGGCCAGGGAGTCCATGTGCCGCGTGATGGCCTCACTCGCGGCGACGATGCTGTCGAGCGGGATGTCCATGTCGAGCATCTCGACGCCGACGTCGAAGGCCGGAAGCACCTCGAAGGTCCTCGCGTCGGTCTGCGCCACGGCCCCGGTCATCACGAGTCGCTCGAGCTGCTCGTCGCCGAGCTTGCGACCCGCCCGCTTCTCCAGCTGCCGCCGGGTGAGCTCCTCCCGGGGTCCGGGCGCCCAGGAGGTGAGCATCGCCCGCTGCATGGCGAGGTCCTCGACGGAGGCGTCCTCAGGGATGCGCTTCATGTAGCGCTCGATGGCGGCGAGCGTGAAACCGTGGTCCTGCAGGGCGCGGATGAGCTCCAGGCGCGCCAGGTGGACGGTGGAGTAGTAGGCGAGCCGACCCCGGCGTACCGGTGGCGGCAGCAAGCCGAGACTCGCGTAGTAGCGGGTGGTCCGCACGGTCATCCCCGCTGCAAGAGCCAGCTCGTCGATGGTGAAGAGCTGTTCCCCGCTCTCTTGTCGCACGGTCATGTTGCTCACCCTAGGCGCTGCCCGGAGGACAGGCAGCGTGCAGCGCTGGCGACCCCCGCACGGTCGACCCTTGCCACGATTACAGTCTCGCTGTCACAGTGCTTGTGTCACTCCTCCGCTCACCTGTGAGGTCCTGAGTCATGGTCTTCGGCCGTTACGCCAACCTCCGGCGGATCGAGCGACTCGACCCGGCCGAGGACTTCGACGAGGTCTTCGGTCTCGTCACGCAGTACGAGTTCCCCTGGGAGTACGTCCAGGGCACGTCGATCGCGTTCATGCGTGACTACGGCGTGCCCTCAATCAGCGCACTGCTCGACCGGACCGGCCAGTTCGAGCATCACGGGCAGAAGCGGTACGACGACACGATCCTCATCGGCTACGAGGCCACTGTCGAGACCCTCGAGTCGGAGCGCGGCCGCGCCGCGATACGTCACCTGAACCGGATCCACGGGAAGTACGACATCCCGAACGACGAGTTCCGTTACGTCCTGGCCACCACGATCGTCGGCCCGAAGAGGTTCATCGACGCGTACGGCTGGCGGCCGCTCCACCCCCACGAGGTCGAGGCGATGTGCCGGGTGACCACCCGGTTCGGCGAGCTCATGGGCATCAAGGAGCTCCCGACGAGCTACGACGGCTACGAGCGGCTCCTCGACGACTACGAAGCCGAGCGTTTCGAGTTCGCGCCGGAGAACCGACGTGTCGCCGAGGCGTCGATCCGGATCGTCGCGAACTGGTTCCCTCGACCGGTCCGACCTCTTGTGAGGCGGGCCTCCATCGCGCTGCTCGACGAGCCGTTGGTGAAGGCCCTCGGCCTGCCCATGCAGCCGCGCTGGCTGACCAGCCTCCTTCGACGCACGCTGCGGCTGCGTGCGCTCGTGGTGCGGACCGTCGTACCTCCGCGACCTGCGGCGAAGCCCTACCTGCACGACGCAAGTCGCACCTACCCCTTCGGCTACTCACTCGCCGACCTCGGCCCGGACCGGGTCGCCACGTGGACCGACCCTCGCGAGGAGCCGTCCACTCGGTAACCTCGCCGGAACCAAGCGAGTCCCGAGGGAGCCTTGTGACCAGCACGGACAACGACGACAGCGTGACCCCTCAGGCGATGCGGCGAGCACTGGCGCGCGCGTCCCGGGGCGTGACCCTGGACGAGTCGGAGGCCGCCGTACTCCTGACTGCGCGCGGCGCGGACCTGGAGACCCTGTGTACGACGGCCGCGCGGGTGCGCGACGCCGGGCTCGAGGCCGCGGGTCGGCCCGGCGTGGTGACGTACTCGCCGAAGGTCTTCATCCCGCTGACCAGGCTCTGCCGGGACCGGTGCCACTACTGCACGTTCGTCACGACGCCCAGCAAGCTCGCCGCGGAGGGCCAGGCGCCCTACCTCTCCCCCGACGAGGTGCTCGCGATCGCCTCCCAGGGAGCCGAACTCGGCTGCAAGGAGGCACTGTTCACGCTCGGGGACCGCCCGGAGGACCGCTGGCCGGCCGCGGCGCGGTGGCTCGACGAGAAGGGGTACGACTCCACGCTCGACTACGTCCGGGCCATGGCCGTCCTCGTTCTCGAGGAGACCGGGCTGCTCCCCCACGTGAACCCGGGCGTCATGTCGTGGGAGGAGATCAACCGGCTCAAGCCGGTCTCGCCGTCGATGGGCATGATGCTGGAGACCACCTCGACCCGGCTCTTCACCGAGAAGGGGCAGGCTCACTACGGCTCGCCCGACAAGGACCCGGCCGTGCGGCTGCGCGTGCTCGAGGATGCGGGGCGGCTCAACGTGCCCTTCACGACCGGGCTGCTCGTCGGCATCGGGGAGACCGTGACCGAGCGAGCGGAGTCGATCTTCGCACTGCGCAAGGTGGCGCGGCAGTACGGCCACGTGCAGGAGGTCATCGTCCAGAACTTCCGGTCCAAGCCCGACACCGCGATGCGCTCCGCCGACGACCTGGGTCTGGACGAGTACCTCGCCGCGATCGCCGTGACCCGGATCGTCCTGGGTCCGAAGCTGCGCGTGCAGGCACCGCCGAACCTGGTCGACCTCGCCGAGTGCTCCGCGCTGCTCGGCGCCGGCATCGACGACTGGGGCGGGGTGTCGCCGCTGACGCCCGACCATGTGAACCCCGAACGGCCCTGGCCCTCCCTGGACCGGTTGCGCTCCGTGACCGAGTCGTCGGGGTTCACGCTCGCCGAGCGGCTGACCGTGCACCCGGAGTACGTCCGTGCCGGTGCGCCCTGGATCGACCCCCGGGTCAGCGGCCACGTGGCCGCACTGGCCCGCGAGGACGGACTCGCCCGCCCCGGCGTACGTCCCTCCGGCCTGCCCTGGCAGGAGCCCGACGGCGGTTTCAGCTCCGTCGGGCGCACCGACCTGCACGCAACGATCGACACGGCCGGGCGCACCACCGACCGTCGCGAGGACTTCGACTCCGTCTACGGCGACTGGCAGGCCCTCCGCGAGTCGGCGGCGGTGGTGGAGCCCGTCGGGCCCACAACCCGCCTCGCGAGCGAGGTCAAGACCGCGCTGGCAGCGGCAGAGCGGGACCCGGGCGGCCTGACGGACGTGCAGGCCCTCACCCTGATGACGGCCGACGGCGACGCCCTGCGCGAGGTGTGCAGGATCGCCGACGACCTGCGCCGCGAGACGGTCGGCGAGGAGGTCACTTACGTCGTGAACCGCAACATCAACTTCACCAACGTCTGCTACACCGGCTGCCGCTTCTGCGCGTTCGCCCAGCGACGGTCGGACGCCGACGCCTACTCCCTCTCCCTCGGTGACGTCGCCGACCGCGCTGAGGAGGCGTGGCGGCTGGGAGCGACGGAGGTCTGCATGCAGGGCGGCATCGACCCCGAGCTACCCGGCACGGCGTACTTCGACCTCGCGGCCGCGGTGAAGGCGCGGGTCCCGGGCATGCACGTGCACGCCTTCTCGCCGATGGAGATCGTCAACGGCGCCGCCCGGACCGGGATGTCCTTCCGCGACTGGCTGGTGCGAGCCAAGGAGTCGGGCCTGGACACGATCCCCGGCACGGCAGCGGAGATCCTCGACGACGACGTGCGCTGGATCCTCACCAAGGGCAAGCTCCCCACCTCGACCTGGATCGAGATCGTCACCACGGCGCACGAGGTGGGCGTCAGGTCGAGCTCGACGATGATGTACGGCCATGTCGACAACCCCACCCACTGGGTGACCCATCTGCGAGTGATCTCGCGGATCCAGGACGCGACCGGCGGTTTCACGGAGTTCGTGCCGCTGCCGTTCGTGCACACCAGCGCGCCGATCTACCTCGCCGGCGTCGCCCGTCCGGGCCCGACCCTGCGCGACAACCTCGCGGTCCACGCGATGGCGCGGATCATGCTCCACGGCCGTATCGACAACATCCAGACGTCGTGGGTCAAGCTCGGTGTCGAGGGGACGCAGGCGATGCTCCGCGCCGGCGCCAACGACCTCGGCGGCACCCTGATGGAGGAGACGATCTCCCGGATGGCGGGCTCGGAGCACGGCTCGGCCAAGACCGTCGCCGAGCTCGAGGAGATCGGCGCCGGCATCGGGCGTCCCGTCCGTCAGCGCACGACCACCTACGGGTACGTCGACCGGGCCAGCGCCCGCTGACCCGGTCGACGTACTGCAGCCTCAGCCGCGGCCGCTGCTGGACCGGGCCCGGCGCGAGACCGAGTCGATCGACACCGCGAGCAGGAGCACGGCGCCGGTGACCATGTAGCGCACCGAGGAGTCCACGCCCACCACGTTGAGACCGGTCTGGATCGACTGAAGCACCATGATGCCGAGCAGGGCGGAGTACGCCGAGCCACGACCGCCGAAGAGGCTCGTGCCACCGATGACGGCCGCCGCGATCGCGGTCAGGTTCGTGTCGGTACCGCCGCTGGCTTGCGAGACGGAGGTCAGCTGGCCGGCAGCGAGCACGCCGCCCACGGCCGCGAAGAGCCCGGTGAGCGCGAACACCGACATGTACACAGCCGTGACCCGGATGCCGGACCGGCGAGCCGCCTCCACGTTGCCACCCACGGCGAAGACGTGGCGACCCCACTTGCTCTTGCGCAGCAGCAGGTCCATGAGGACGACGAGTGCGACGAAGAGCAGCGGCAGGTAGCCCAGGCCGCGGTCGATGTTGAGGTAGTACGTCAGGTAAAGCAGCCCGGCGGCCAGGAGCCCGGTCCTGACGGCGACGGTCGTGTACGACTCCGTCGACAGGTCGGCAGCCGCACGCCGGCGGATCCCGAACAACAGGGACGCGCCGTAGGCGAGCGCGACGAGAGCGACGAGGACGTACGACGCCACGCCGGTCACGAAGGAGTACCGCGCGAACTCGATCAGGCCCGAGTTGACCGGCAGGTTCACCGTGCCGTTCTTGCCGAGGACGTAGAGCTGCAGGCCGAGGAAGCCGAGCAGACCGGCAAGCGTGATCACGAAGCTCGGCACGCCGACCTTGGTGAAGAGCAGGCCGTACAGGAGCCCGATCGCCAGACCGGTGCCGCAACCCGCGAGCAGGCCGACCCACAGCGGCTGGCCGTGGTAGACGACGAGGACCGCGAGGATCGATGCTGCGAGTCCGCTGACGGACCCGACCGAGAGGTCGATCTCACCGAGCAGCAGAACGAGCACCACACCGATCGCGATGATGCCGATCGGCGCCGCGAACAGCGTGATGTTCACGAGCGTCCGCGAGGAGAGGAACGTTGCCTCCTGCGAGTAGAACACCAACGAGATGATGATCAGGCCGATGATCACCGGCAGGCTGCCCAGGTCGCCGCCACGGACCCGTCGCAGGAACGCCTCGAAGGTGCCGGTGAGGCCACGATGACGGACGAGCCGCTCGTCGATCAGGTCGGCCGGGACGCCGTTCTCCGGTGGCCCTTCGTCGGACTTCTCTGCGGCCTGCTGCTTACTCATCTTCGTCTCGGTTCTCTGTGTCGGTCTCCCCCCGCAACGCGCGCCGGGACACGACGTTGTCGGAGGCTCCGGTGATGGCGGCCACCAGCTGTTCAGTGGTGACGTCCTCGATGTTGAACTCGGCGGCGTTGCGCCCGAGCCGGAGTACGACGATCCGGTCGGCAACGGCTTGGACGTCCGCCATGTTGTGGCTGATCAGGATCACGGCGAGCCCCGTCTCGCGAAGCCGCTCGACGAGGTTCAGCACCTCTGCGGTCTGGGCGACACCGAGGGCAGCGGTCGGCTCGTCGAGGATGACCACCTTCGGCGCCCCCACGAGGCTGCGCGCGATGGCGACCGTCTGCCGCTGACCGCCGGAGAGCGAGGCAACGGGGATGCGCACGGACGGGATCTTGGCCGAGAGGGTTCGCAGGAGCCGCCACGACTCTTTCTCCATGGCGACCTCGTCGAGCCGGCCCCTGCCGAGCTCTCGGCCCAGGAAGAGGTTGGCTACCACGTCGAGGTTGTCGCAGAGCGCCAGGTCCTGGAACACGGTGGAGATACCGAGCGCCTGCGCTGCGGTGGGAGTCGGTATCTGGACCGGACTACCGTCGAACGTGATCTCCCCGGCGTCGAGGTGGTAGACCCCGGCGATGATCTTGATCAGTGTCGACTTGCCCGCACCGTTGTCGCCTACCAGGGCGACGACCTCGCCGGGAGCGACGTCCAACGACACGTCGGTCAGCACCTGCACGGCACCGAACCGCTTGTTCACTCCCCGAATGGAGAGCACCGGCTTGCCTGCCGGGGGGGCAACCGCCGGTTCCGACGTCGCTGCGGTCATCTCGACTCCTTCTGGTCGTTCCGATCTCGATCGTGGCAGCAGGTGGCCCACTTTGTCAGCGGGCCACCTGCTGGGTCCGGTCAGGACAGGCCGGCCGCGCTGCACGCCTTGGCGTAGTCACCGGTGCAGATGTCGTCGACGCTGTAGAAGCCGTCGGCAACGACCGTGTCCTTCACGTTGTCCTTCGTCACGACGATCGGCGTGAAGATGAACGACTTGACACCCTGGAAGTCCTCGGTGCCGGTGATCTTCTTGTCGTTGGCGAGGTCGACGGCCACCGCGGCAGCCTTCTCCGCCTCGACCTTGATCGGCTTGTAGATCGTCATGTACTGCTCACCTGCGACGATCCGCTGGATCGCGGCGAGCTCCGCGTCCTGGCCGGTGATCGGCGGCAGGGCGGACTTCGCGATACCGGCACCGGTCAGCGCTGCGACCACACCACCGGCCTGGCCGTCGTTGGCGGCATAGACGCCCTTGATGTCCTTGGGGTTGAACTTGCCGAGCTGGTCGGTCGTCCACTGCTGGGCGTTGTCCGGGCTCCAGTCAGGGTTGTCGTACTCCGCCAGGATCTTCAGCGGGCTGGAGTCGAGGGCGCTGTGGGCACCCTCCTTGAACTGCCCGGCGTTCGGGTCGGTCGGCGCACCGTTGAGCATGAGGATGCCACCGCTGCCCACTGCCTTGACGAGGGCCTCGCCCTGGAGCTTGCCGACCTCGTTGTTGTCGAACGACATGTAGTAGTCGGAGCCCTCGATGAAGCGGTCATAGGCGATGACCGGGATGTCGGCCTCCTGGGCGGACTTCACCAGTCCGGCCGCGGCCTTGCCGTCCACCGGGTCGAGGACCATGGCATCGACCTTCTCGGTGATCGCCGTCTCGACCTGCTGCTGCTGCTTCGCCGGGTCCTGGTCTGCGTTGTAGTACAGAACCTTGACGTTGGGGTCGAGCGCCTTGACCTTGTCCTCGAACAGCGGCTTGTCGAAAGCCTCGTAACGAGTCGTCTTGGACTCAGGGAGGAGGAGGGCGACCTTCTTGGTGCCCCCGTCTCCGCTGGAGCCGTTCTGTGCGTCGTTGGCGCCACAGGCCGCGAGGCTGCCGGCACCGATGACGATTGCGGCCGCGGTCAGCCCCGCACGCCGGATGGAAAACGCCACTGTTCCTCCTCATGTCCGGGTCCGAGCCCCGCACGGTCTTGTTGATGACCGAGTGTGGCCCGTCACAACGTAGCCGTCAAGACTTGAACACAAGAATGGCCCACCTGCAGGGCTGGCCTAGTTAGCCGCTATCTCTTGACGCTTCCTCAGGTCTACGGGACAGTTCACCCATGCCTGCTGCTCGCGACGAGGGGACATCGGCGTTCCCCGCTCCGGGGTCGACCGCCTCGCTGCGTGCCGCGAACCAGCGCCGCGTCGTCCGGGTGCTTCAGGATCTCACCGAGGGCGAGATGCTCACCCAGGCCGAAATCGCACGGACCACGCACCTGGCGCCGGCGACCGTGTCGAACATCGTCCGCGACCTGACCGCAGCGGGGGTGGTGGAGACCGTCACGGGCAGCGGCCGGAGAGGCACCGCGGTCCGAATCTCCAGAGGCGCCGGGTTGGTCGCCGGGATCGACTTCGGACACCGGCACGTCCGCGTCGCGGTCGGTGACCTCACCGGCGAGATCCTGGAGATCGACCGTGAGCTGATTCCGCAGGACCACCGCTACACCGAAGGCCTCGACCGGGCCGCAGCCATGCTCGACAAGCTGCTGGAGAAGCTGGACGCGTCCCGTGAGGACGTGCTCAACGTCGGCCTCGGACTCCCCGCCCCGATCACCAACGACAACGTCGTGCTCTCCTCGGCGATCCTTCCGGGCTGGGTGGGCATCAACGCGAGGACCGAGGTCGAGTCGCGGATCGGCAGGCCGGCGCACATCGAGAACGACGCGAACCTCGGCGCTCTCGCGGAGCACCGCCACGGGGCCGGGCGAGGCCACAGCACCATGGTGTTCGTGAAGGTCTCCTCGGGTGTCGGCGCCGGGATGATCCTCGGGGGTGAGCTCTTCCGGGGCGCGAACGGCACCGCTGGCGAGATCGGCCACCTCACCATCGACGAGCAGGGCCCGTTCTGCCGGTGCGGCAGCCGCGGCTGCCTCGAGGCCTACGCCTCTGTCGGCATGGCCCAGACCGCCCTTGCGGCCCAGCTTCCGGGGGCCTCGATCGACCAGATCGTCGCGGCCGCGAAGGACGGCAACGTCTCCGCGCTCCGGATGTTCGAGGACGCCGGGCTCCACCTCGGCTGGGGCCTGGCGATGCTGGCCAACCTGATCAACCCGAGCGCGATCGTGGTCGGCGGAGACATGTCCCGCGCCGGCGACCTCCTGCTCGACGCCATCCACATCGGCATGCGCCGGCACGCACTTGCCTCGGTGTCGTCGGGAACCCTCGTGACGCAGGCCGCGCTCGGCGACCGCGCCTCGGTCATGGGCGCGCTGCTCCTGGCCTTGGACCGCACCGAACTGGTGCCACCCCACGGCATCGGCTGAGTGCTACTGGCCCCGGAGCACCGACCTCCGGCGGAGGTACTCCTCCTCCTCGATCTCACCGCGCGCGTAGCGCTCGTCGAGGACCTGCTGCGCCGAGCCGGCTTCTCGCGGCGTTGACGCGGCACCCGCACCGCCGGCGCTGCCCGAGCCACGGAGTCCGCCGGTGGAGCGCAGCAAGGCAAGGACGATCGCGACCACGAGCGCGGCGAACAGCAGTACGACGATGACCATGAGCAGCCAGCCGCCCCAGCCCATCCCATAGTGCATCCCGGCCCAGACGTCGTCCCGGTCCGCCAGGCCTCGGCCGTTGCCGCGACCCGTCGGGCCGTACCAGTCATCCATCACGGCGGCTCACCACCCTCTTCTCCTGACACGTGCAGTTTGCGCCGGAACGCAGGGGCCGGACAGGGCCGTTCGACCCTCACCGGGCCGCGGCGCGGGCTAGGGTCGCGAACCATGGAGGTCCGGAACCTGTCGCGCCACGCGCTCGTCGTCGTGGACGCCCAGCAGGGCTTCGACGACCCGGCCTGGGGCAAGCGCAACAACCCTGATTGCGACGAGAACATCGCCGCTCTCGTCGAGCACTGGCACGCCGGCGGGCGGCCCGTCGTACACGTCCGGCACGACTCGACCGAGCCGGAGTCGCCCCTGCACCCGGACTCCCCCGGCAACCGGCTGAAGGACTACCTCTCGACTCCGCCGGCGCTGCTCGTGACCAAGAACGTTAACTCGGCCTTCCACGGCTCTCCCGACCTTGACGCGTGGCTGACCGCTCAGGGGCTCGAAGGCATCGTGGTCTGCGGGATCACGACGAACCACTGCTGCGAGACGACCGCGCGGGTGGGCGGGAACCTCGGCTACGACGTGCTCTTCGTCATCGACGCGACGCACACGTTCGACCGCACCGGCCCGGACGGTCGGACCATGACCGCCGACGAGCTCGCTCGCGCGACGGCGACGAACCTGCACGGTGAGTTCGCCACCGTCGTCACCACCCAGGACCTGCTCGCGGAGTAACCGTCAGGGCCTGCGCTTTGCCATGGGTCGCGGGCGGCGGATGCCTAGTCGCTGACCAGGATCACGTGCAACGTCCGGGGGCCGTGCACCCCCTCCACCCGGCTCAGCTCGATGTCGCTGGTCGCGCTCGGCCCGCTGATCCAGGTCTGCGGCCGGCCCGGGTCGAGGGCGGCAACCGCCTCGGGCACGCCCGCGACGACCTGGCTCTCGCGCACCAGGCACACGTGCACGTCCGGGACCAGGCTCAGCGCGCGCCGTCCCTGGCCAGGCCCGTGCTCGAGCACGATCGTGCCTGTGGAGGCGATGCCCAAGGACGCCTCGGTGACCACGGCCCGCATGTCGTCGAGCTCGAGGCCGGTCAGGTCACCAGCCGGGACCGCTCCGTCCACCGGGTAGCCGAGGCCGTCGGGGACGACGACTCCCGTGCGATCGCCGAGGATCCCCCGGATCGTGGCCGCTACCTCCGCGGACGACGAACGGGTCACGGTGGCCCGGTAGTCCTCCACTCGCTCCGCGAACAGGTCGACGAGCCCCTCGGGTGGGGGGAGGTGCCGGTACCCGCGCGGAACCTCGGTGTCGGACTCCGGCGCGGTGGCCAGGGCGTTACGGACCGACCGGAGGATCTCCTCACGCGCGTCCATCGTCAGCTCTCCCCTCGTGCTTGCTCTGGTCACGCCGCCACCAGGCGCGGAAGGACTCCGCAGGTGGCCTCGGAATGTCGCGCGCATCGCTCCACGACGAGCCGGGCCACGGCAGCCTGCCGATCGCGCCACGGCCGCCGGGAAGCTTCCGTCGCGACACCTTGCCCAGGACCGCGCCGGCGATCGACGACCCGCGCTCGGCCAGGCGGAGCCTCCGGGAGTCGGAGAAGATCCACGCCGTCGACTTCATGGCCACGGCCTCCGCCTTGGGAGCCTGCGAGCGGTGGGCGTCCACAACCTGCGCCCGCAGGTCGACCAGCACCTCGGGGATGTTGATGCGGACAGGGCACACCTCGTAGCAGGCACCGCACAGGCTCGAGGCGTAGGGCAGGGAGTCGATCTGTTTGTCCACCCCGACCCCGCGGAGCAGGGGGTTCAGGATGGCGCCGATGGGCCCCGGATAGACCGAGCCGTAGGCGTGTCCGCCGGTCCGCTCGTACACCGGGCAGACGTTGAGGCACGCCGAGCACCGGATGCAGCGAAGCGCCTGCCGGCCCACCTCGTCGGCCAGCACGTTGGTGCGTCCGTTGTCCAGGAGTACGACGTGCACCTCCTGCGGGCCGTCGCCCGGCGTCACCCCCGACCACATGGACGTGTAGGGGTTCATCCGCTCGCCCGTGCTCGATCGCGGCAGCAGCTGGAGGAAGACGTCGAGGTCGCCCCACGTCGGCAGGACCTTCTCGATGCCGACCACCGAGACGAGCACCTCGGGCAGGGTCAGGCACATCCGCCCGTTGCCCTCGCTCTCGACCACCACCAGGGTCCCGGTCTCGGCGATCGCGAAGTTGGCGCCGGAGATCGCCATCTTCGCCTTGAGGAACTTCTCGCGCAGGTGCAGCCGGGCGGCGGCCGCGAGCTCCGCCGGCACGTCGGAGAGGCCCTCGGGCGCCGGCCGGCCGACAGACCCCATCCGCTCACGGAAGATCTCCCTGATCTCGGCGCGGTTGCGGTGGATCGCCGGCACCAGGATGTGGCTGGGGAGGTCGTCCCCGAGCTGCACGATCAGCTCCGCCAGGTCGGTCTCCCACGCCGCGATGCCCTCCTCGGCAAGGGCCTCGTTGAGCGAGATCTCCTGGGTCGCCATTGACTTGACCTTGACCACCTCGTCGACGTGGTGGCTCTTGGCGATCTCCGCGACGATCCGGCAGGCCTCGGCGGCGTCGCGCGCCCAGTGCACCACGGCCCCCTGCGCGGTCAGTGACTCCTCGAGCTGCACGAGGTTCTCGTCGAGCCGGCGCAGCATGTTGTCCTTGATGGCTGCGCCGGCCAGCCGGAGCTCCTCCCACGCGTCGACCTCCGCGACGACGTTCGCCCGCTTGGCACGGATGGTGGCCGTGGCGTGCGCCAGGTTCTGTCGCAGCTGCGTGTCGCCGAGGGCCCGGGCGGCTGCTTCCGGGAACGCCGGCATCCCCACGAACGTCGCGGTCATGACGCCTCCTCCACACTCGCCAGGATCTCCGCCAGGTGCATCGTGCGCACTCCGGTGCGCTGCCGCGACAGCAGGCCGCCGATGTGCATCAGGCACGAGTTGTCGCCGGCGACGAGAATCTCGGCCCCGGTCTCTCGGACATGACGGGCCTTGTCCGACCCCATCGCCACCGAGGTGTCGGGGTTCTTGACCGCGAACGTGCCCCCGAACCCGCAGCACTCCTCCGCCGCCGGGAGCCTCTCGAGCTTGATCCCGCGGACCGCCTGGAGCAGCCGCCACGGCCGGTCACCCACGCCCAGCATCCGCAGCGAGTGGCAGGTCGGGTGGTAGGTGACCCGGTGCGGGAAGTAGGCACCTACGTCCTCCACACCCAGCACGTCGACGAGGAACTCCGAGAGCTCGTAGGTCTTGGGTGAGGTGGCTGCGACCGCCTCGGCCAGGGCAGGGTCCTTGCTCCTCGCGGCCACGATCGAGTGCTGGTGGCGCACCGAGCCGGCGCACGACCCGGACGGTGTCACGATCGCGTCGTACCCGTCGAACGCCTTGACGAAGTTGCGTACGACGGGCACGGCCTCGTCGAGGTAGCCGGTGTTGACCATCGGCTGGGCGCAGCAGGTCTGGGCCTCCGGGAAGTCCACATCAACGCCGAGCCGGCGGAGGAGGGCCACCACCGCCTTTCCGGTGTCGGGGAACATCGCGTCGTTGATGCAGGTCACCATCAGCGCGACTCTCATCGCCGCTCTCCTCTCTGCCGCGTCGGCGCGAGCCCGCTGGACAAGTACGCTCGACCGGTGGTCGTGGTCTGCCTGGTCGTGCTCGTCGTTTTCGTGGGTGCGCTGACCCGCGCGACGTTCGGCTTCGGCGAGGCCGTCGTCGCGATGCCCCTGCTCGCGCTACTGCCCGTCGGTCTGCACACGGCGGCCTCCCTGATGGGTCTGGTCGGCTTGATCATCGCGGCGGTCTCGATGCTGAGCAGCTCGCGCGCCGTCGACCGTGGAGTGCTCCTCCGGCTGTCGCTCGGCACCGTCGTGGGCGTCCCGCTCGGTCTGCTGCTGGTGCTCCTGGTGCCTGAGAAGGCGGTCAGCCTCCTGCTCGGCGTCTTCCTGGTGGGCTACGGCGCATACGGGCTGTCCCCGGGTGGCTTCACCGGGCCTGTCCGGCAACGCTGGGCCTCGCCGGTGGGTGTCGTAGCGGGTGGACTGGGCAGTGCCTACAGCTTCCACGGCATCCCCGTGGTGGTCTACGGGACGCTCCGGGACTGGTCGCCGACGGTGTTCCGCGGGACCCTGCAGGCGTTCTTCCTGGTCTCGGGTGTGCTCGTTGTGACCGGCCAGGCGATCGGCGGGCTCTGGAGTGAGCACCTGTTCGTCCTGGTGGCGGCCTCGCTGCCCGCGATCGCTGCGGCGATCCTCATCGGGCGCGTGCTGCACACGCGGATGCCTGCGCATCGTTTCCAACGCTACGTCCACCTCCTGGTGGTGGTGTTGGGCCTCGTCCTGGTGACGAAGGTCCTGCTCGGCTCATGACCGGACGGGTTCGTCGCGCGTCATCCCCAGCACCGTCCGTGCGAAGACGCCGGCCACCCGGGACATCTCCTCGAGGAGGCCGTCGCTTGCCGCTCCGGCGAACCGTTCGGCCGGTCCGGACACCGACAGTGCGGCCACGACTTCGTCTCCCTCACCCACCGGAACGGCGACGCATCTGACCCCGGCCTCGTGCTCTCCCTCGTCGACCGCCCAGCCTCGGGCGCGGGTCGAGGTGAGCTCGGCGAGGAACTCGTCGAGGTCGGTGATCGTGCTGTCGGTCTGCCGCGGAAGGCCGGTGCGAGCGAGCAGGGCCCCGGCACGCTCGGACGGCATGGCCGCGAGAAGCACCTTCCCGACGGCGGTGGTGTGCGGGGGCACGTGGCGGCCGACCTCGGCGAACATGCGCAGGCTGTGGGGCGAGGGGACCTGCGCGAGATAGACGACGTCATCCCCCTCGAGCACAGCCAGGTTCGCAGTCTCCCCCGAGAAGGAGACCAGATCGGCCAGGTGCGGCCGAGCGCTCCGGGCAAGCGAGCGCTGCGCCGCGTCGCCGAGGACGAATGCCGATGCCCCGAGGGAGTACTTCCGCGACGCGTCGCTGCGGACATACCCCCGGGCCTGGAGCGTGCGCAGCAACCGATGGACGGTGCCCTGCGGCAGACCAGTTGCGGCCGCCAGCTCGCCCACGCCCATCGGTACGTCGGACCGCGCCATCGCCTCGAGGAGGTCGATGGCGCGGTCCACCGACTGCACCGCGCCGGCCACGTCCCGGCCTAGCTCGGGACCATCCAGCCCAGCACCGGCGTGGACTGCAGGACGACGATGAGGCACATGATCGCGAGCAGCACCAGGCTCCACCCGATGACCTTGCGGAAGATGTCGCCCTCGCGACCCGCCATCCCGACCGCGGCAGCGGCGATGGCCAGGTTCTGCGGGCTGATCATCTTGCCGAGGACACCGCCGGACGAGTTCGCCGCCGCCATCAGCACCGGGTCCAGGCCCGCCTTGGTCGCCGTCTGCACCTGGAGCGCACCGAAGAGCGCGTTGGCCGACGTGTCCGATCCGGTCACACCCACGCCGAGCCAGCCCAGGAGGGGTGACAACACGACGTACAGGCCACCGGTTCCTGCGAGCCAGGCGCCCAGGCTCGAGGTCTGCCCGGACATGTTCATGACGTAGGCAAGGGCCAGCACCGCCATGACCGTGACGATCGCCCACCGCAGCTCATGGTAGGTGGCGCCGTAGGCCCTGAGCATCCGCGAGGGCGAGATCCGGAGGACGATCGCGGTGAGGATGCCGGCGATGATCATGAGGGTGCCGGCGGCGGGGAACCAGTTGAAGTTGAACGTCATCGACGACAGCGGGTCACCGGAGGGGTTGAGGACGTTCAGCCCCGGCCACTGGAACGCATACGTCCACGGCGCAACCGAGAGCGCGTCCTTGACCGCCGGGATGTTGGCGATGGAGAACAGCGCGATGATGATGGCGTACGGGACGTATGCCTTGACCTCCTCGGCCCTCGTGTCGGGAAGCGTGGTCACGGGAGCCAGCGACGGTTCGCCTCCGGCTGCGGCTCGTCCCACGGCCTCCTGGTCGCCGTGCGAGCCGCCCATCGCTGCCCCGGTCGTGGCACCACCCGCGGGCGTGATCGGCTCCGCGGCCTCTGTGAACTCCTCCACGGGCTTCCAGACGCGTAGCAGGACAACCACTGCCCCTGCGGACACGAGGGAGGCGACGATGTCGGTCAGCGGCACGGAGATGTAGTTCGAGGCGACGAACTGCGAGATCGCGAAGGTGACGCCGGCGACGATGGCCGGGAGCCAGGTCTGGCGCAGGCCGCGTGAGCCGTCGACCACGAAGACGAGCACCAGCGGCACCACGACGGCGAGCAGCGGAGTCTGGCGTCCGACCATGGCGCCGAGAGTGTCGACGTTGAGCCGCGGGTCACTGTTGACACCCGAGGTCACCGTGGCCAGCGTGACGATGGGGGTGGCCAGAGCACCGAAGGCGACCGGTGCGGTGTTCGCGATGAGTGCCACGGCAGCGGCCTTGACGGGCTGGAACCCGAGGGCGAGCAGCATGACCACCGTGATCGCGACGGGAGTGCCGAACCCGGCCAGCGCCTCGAGCAGTGCACCGAAGCAGAACGCGATGATGATGGCCTGGATCCGATGGTCCGGGCTGACCCGCTCGAACGACCGACGCAGCACGTCGAAGTGCCCGGTCGTCACGGTCAGGTTGTAGACCCAGATCGCGTTGATGACGATCCACAGGATCGGGAAGAAGCCGAACACTGCACCCTCGGTCGCGGCGAGCACGGTCTGCCCGACCGGCATGCCGAAGAGGATGATCGCGACCAGCATCGCGACCACGAGCGACACGACGCCCGCGATCCACGCCTTGATCCGCAGACCACCGAGGAGCACGAACAGCGTGATGAGAGGAATGGCTGCACAGAGCGCACTGAGCGTGAGCGAACCGGCAACCGGGTCGAGCGACTGTTGGAACATGGCTAGCTACCTCAGTTCGTAGGTGCCGAAGCGGCGGGCGGTACGTGCGAGGAGGAAGGTGGTGCCTGGTTGTGCCTGTTGGTGAGCTCCTCCACCGCGACCCCGCGGATGGAGGCGTCGAGCACCTCGATGGTGTGCACCATCCCCATGGGGTGGCCCGAACGTTCGATGGCGGACGCGACCTGCATCAGGCAGCCGGGGTTCGCGGTGACCAGCAGGTCGGCCCCCGTGGCGACGATGTTGGCGGCCTTCCGGTCGCCGAGCTCGCGCGCGGGGCCGGGGTTGAGGATGTTGTAGATGCCTGCTGAGCCGCAGCACAGCTCGCCCTCGGAGATCTCCCTCAGCTCCAGACCGGGGATCTGCTCCAGCAGCGCTCGAGGCTCGCGCCTGATGCCCTGGGCATGTGCCAGGTGGCAGGCGTCGTGGTAGGCCACGCTGACGTCGAGCGGGTGGCGCGGTGCCACCGGTCCTAGCTCGGCCAGGATCTCGGAGACGTCGCGCACCCTCTCCGCGAAGTCCCGGGCCCGGTCGCGGTACTCCGGGTCATCCGCCAGGAGGTCGGCGTACTCCTTCATCGTCGACCCGCAGCCGGCGGCGTTGACGACGACGCGCTCGACGCCGGCGGCCTCGAAGGCGTCGATGACCGACCGGGCGTACTTCTGCGCCTCGGCCTCACGCCCGTTGTGCGCCGAGAGTGCGCCGCAGCAGCCCTGCGACCTGGGGATGACGACCTCGCATCCCTCGGCCTGAAGGACCCGGACGGTCGCGGCGTTGACCCCGGGGAAGAACTCCCGTTGGACACAACCGGTGAGCAGCCCGACGACGGCACGTCGCGCGCCCGAAGCGGGTGCCCGCTCCGGCAACGGCTCGCGCTTCTCCAGCCGCGGCGCGAGGCTCTCCATGGCCGCAAGCTGCGGCGCCAGCCGCTCCAGCAGACCCGTCTGCCGGAGCCGCCGGTCCAGCCCTGTGCGCTGGAAGGCACGGAGCGGCCCGCGCAGGAGACGCAGCCTCCGCGGATGCGGGAACACCGAGAAGATCAGGGCGCGGAGCGCGCGGTCCTTGGCCGTGCGCTCGTGGCGGCGTTCGACCTGTGCGCGGGTCGCCTCGATGAGCTTGTCGTACTGCACCCCGGAGGGGCAGGCCGTCACGCATGCCATGCAGCCCAGGCAGCGGTCCCAGTGCTGCACCATCGAGTCCGTCATGGGTTCGCCCTCGAGACCCTCCTTCATCAGGTAGATCCGGCCTCGCGGCGAGTCCATCTCCTCGCCCCACAGCACGTATGTGGGACAGGTGGGCAGACAGAAGCCGCAGTGCACGCAGTCGCCGATCAGTGCCGCGTCCGGCGGGTGATGCTCGTCGAAGGCCCCCATGAGGGAGGGCATCTTGCTCTCTGATGTCTCGGTCAAGCTAGATACCTCCCACGAAGCGGCCCGGCGCGAGCCGGTGGTCCGGGTCGAACTGGTCCTTGACGCGCCGCATCAGCCCGAGAGCCGGGACCGGCCCCCAGGTGTCGACCCCCTGCTTGACGGCAGTCGGTGCGTCGAGCACCACGAGACTGCCTCCATGCCCGGAGCACACCGACCGAAGGCGCTCCACCGCCGCAGCGACGGCTGTCACGTCGGTGGTCTCCGGAATCGCGGCGTAGACGACGCCGGCTCCGGTGGACCCGCGCAGAGCCATCGGTACGCCGGACTCCTGCACCGCCGTGAGCACGTCCGACAGCCCCGACAGCGCGAAGGAGAGCTTGAGGGCTACATGCCGGTCATCGCCCCTCGCGTCGAGCGGCCAGGGGTAGCCCGCCCACCCCTCCGGCGTCGTCTCGGACTCGCCGGCCGAGGCGCCGAGCAGCTCCAGGGCCGCTGCCGCACGCCCGGCGACGCCCTCGGGCACCCCTTCGAGAAGGACGGTGAGCGTGCCACCTCCGTCCGCCCAGCTGAGCTCGACCGCCCCGGGCACCACCTGGGAGTGCACGACCGCCTGCGTCAGCTCGTGGGCCTGCGCCGGTCCGGTCACGGGCACGGAGATGAACCGCCGGGCAGCCGGGACGGGGTGCAGACGGAACAACGCCTCGGTGACCACGCCGAGCGTGCCGAACGACCCGATCATCAGCTTCCCGAGGTCGTAGCCGGCGACGTTCTTGACCACCCGCCCTCCGGCCTTGGCCACCACGCCGTCAGCGCGGACCACCGTGACCCCGATCAGGAGGTCACGCATGGTGCCCGTCGCGACGCGTCCGGGCCCGCTCGTCGCAGCCGCCATCGTGCCGCCGATGCTCGCGCCCGGCACCATCTCGTCGACCGCGAGCCGCTGGCGGGCGCTCCCCACGACGTCCTGGACGTCCGAGAGCCGAGCTCCCGCCTGTGTGGCGACGACGAGGTCGCCCGCGGCGTGGTCCAGGACCCGGTCCATGCCGCCGACGTCGACGACCAGGTCGGCTCGGCTCGGAGCACGACCCCAGCTCATCTTGGTGCCCCGGCCCCGAGGGACGACCGCCAGCTCATGCGCCGCAGCGGCCCTCATCACCTCCGCGACCTCCTCGGTCGAGGCGGGCCTGGCGACCAGTGCAGGCTGTACGCCGTCGACCCGGTCGGACTCCGTCGCCTCGTCGACCCGGCTGCACGCGGACTCGACCGCCTGCCGCGCCGTCTGCGGGAGCGACTCCGTGGATGACGCTGACCTGGCGCTCATCAGAACACCTCCGCAACGCCGGCGGCCTGGAGCGGGTGGACGCCCTTGTGCCTGCCGGGCACCTCGCCGCACAGCCGTGGCGTGGGGAAGACCTTGCCGGGGTTGGCGATGTTCTGCGGGTCGAACGCACACCGCACCAGCTGCATGGTGTCGAGGTCCTCGTCGTTGAACATGCGCGGCATGTAGGCCGCCTTGTCGATGCCGACGCCGTGCTCGCCGGTGATGGACCCGCCGTGCTTGATGCAGAGGTCCAAGATCGCGCCGCTGACCTTCTCGGCCGCCTCACCGGCGCCGGGGACGGCCTCGTCGAAGAGCACCAGCGGGTGCAGGTTCCCGTCTCCGGCATGGAAGACGTTGGCGACACGGACCCCGGACGAGGCCGAGAGGTCGGCGATCGCCCGAAGCACCTCCGGCAGCGCCGTACGCGGGATCACCCCGTCCTGCACGATGTAGTCCGGACTGATCCGCCCCACCGCCGCGAACGCCGACTTGCGTCCCTTCCAGATCAACGCCCGCTCCGTGGCGTCGGTGGCGACCCGCAGCTCGAAGGCACCGTTCTCGTGGCAGAGCCGGTCGACCTCGGCGAACTCGTGCTCGACCTCGTCCGCGGCCCCGTCGAGCTCTACCACCAGCACCGCCCCGGCGCCGGCCGGGTAGTTGCAGTGCACGGCCTCTTCCGCCGCCTCGATCGCGAGGGCGTCCATCATCTCGATCGCCGCAGGCACGATCCCGGCAGCGATGATCGCCGACGTGGCGGCCCCCGCGTCGTCCGTCGAGGAGAAGCCGGCGAGCACCGTCCGCACGTCCTGCGGGAGGCGGGTCAGCCGCACCGTCACGGAGGTGGCCACCCCCAGGGTGCCTTCGGATCCCACCACGGCTCCCAGGAGGTCGTAGCCAGGGGCGTCGGGAGCCAGGCCACCGAGCTCGACGACGTCACCGTCGGGGGTCACCCAGTCGGCTCCGACCACGTGGTTCGTGGTGAAGCCGTACTTCAGGCAGTGCGCGCCACCCGAGTTCTCCGCAACGTTGCCGCCGATGGAGCAGACCTGCTGGCTGGAGGGGTCGGGCGCGTAGTAGTAGCCGTGGGGCGTCGCCGCGCGGGTCACGTCGAGGTTGATCACTCCTGGCTCGACCACCGCCCGCTGGTCCTCGCGTCGAACCTCGTGGATGGCGCGCATCCGTGAGGTCACCACGAGCACGCCGTCCGCACGTGGCAGCGCGCCACCCGAGAGGCCCGTGCCCGAGCCGCGGGCGACGAACGGCATCCCCACCTCGGCGCAGGCACGGACCACGCCGGCCAGCTGCTCCGCGGTCTCGGGCATCACCACGAGCGCAGGCGTGACCTTGTAGTGGGCCAGGCCGTCACACTCGTAGGTGCGCAGCCGGGTGTGCTCGGTGATCACGCCCTCGTCGGGGATCAGCTCCCTCGCGCGGCGGATGACGACGTCCAGTGCCGCCGGGCTCGGCCCGGACTCGCCGGTGTTCCGCGTCGCTTCCGGCGGGGTGCTGTCCGGTGCCGGACCGGCGGTGGACTTGGTGCCATGGGTGCCGCTCATGATGACCTCAGGGCATGCGCTGGTACGCCGGCAGGGTGAGGAAGTCGGCGTACTCGTCCGCCACCGCCGACTCCATGAACGTCGCCCGGGCGTCGGACCACCTCCCACCCTCGAACGCCTCCTCGCCGACGCGTTCCCGGATGGCGTTCATCTCCTCGTCGACGAGCCGTTCCACGAGCTCTCGTGTGACACGGTGGCCGTTGGACAGCTCCACGTCGTTGTGCAGCCACTGCCAGACCTGGCTGCGCGAGATCTCGGCGGTCGCGGCATCCTCCATGAGGTTGTTGATGCCGACCGCGCCGGAGCCACGCAGCCACGACTCGAGGTACTGGATGCCGACGCTGATGTTGCTGCGGAGGCCCTCCTCGGTGACGTCACCGGGAGTGGAGGCCACGTCGAGCAGCTGCTCGGCGGTGACGTGGACGTCCTCGCGCTTCTTGTCGATCTGGTTCGGCCGGTCGCCGAGCACGGCGGTGAACGCCTCCCGGCAGACCTCCACCATGCCCGGGTGTGCCACCCAGGAGCCGTCGAACCCGTCGTTGGCCTCCCGGGTCTTGTCGTCCTTCACCTTGGCGAACGCGGCCTCGTTGATCTCCGGGTCCTTGCTGGGGATGAAGGCCGCCATGCCACCGATGGCGTGGGCGCCGCGCTTGTGGCAGGTCCGGACCAGGAGCTCGGTGTAGGCGCGCATGAACGGGACGGTCATCGTGACCGAGTTGCGGTCCGGGAGCAGGAACTCCTTGCCGCGGGTCCGGAAGCTCTTGATCACGCTGAACATGTAGTCCCAGCGGCCGGCGTTCAAGCCCGCGGAGTGGTCGCGAAGCTCGTAGAGGATCTCCTCCATCTCGAAGGCGGCCGGGTAGGTCTCGATGAGGACGGTGGCCCTGATCGTGCCCTGCGGGATACCGACGAAGTCCTGGGCGATCTTGAAGGCGTCGTTCCACAACCGCGCCTCGAGGTGCGACTCCATCTTGGGCAGGTAGAAGTACGGGCCGAGCCCGTTGTCGATCTGCTTCTGCGCACTGGTCACCATGTAGAGGGCGAAGTCGACGAGACCGCCGGAGGTCTCCTCTCCGTCGACCTTGATGTGCTTCTCGGGCAGGTGCCACCCGCGGGGCCGGACCACGATCGTGGCGCGCTCGACGTCGTCACGCAGGGCGTACTTCTTGCCCTCGGGGCTGGTGAAGTCGATGGTGCCGTCGATGGCGTCGCGCAGGTTCAGCTGGCCCCCGATGACGTTCTCCCACAGCGGGGTGTTGGCGTCCTCGTGGTCGGCGAGCCACACCTTCGCCCCGGAGTTCAGGGCGTTGATGGTCATCTTGCGGTCGGTGGGGCCCGTGATCTCGACGCGGCGGTCGACCAGGCCCGGGGCCGGCTCCGCGACCCGCCAGGAGTCGTCCTCGCGGATGTCGCGGGTCTCCTCCAGGAAGTCGAAGGTGCCGCCGGCCGCCAGGGCTTCGACACGCTCGTGACGGCGAGCCAGGAGCTCCAGCCGCCGCCCGTTGAGCTCGCGGTGCAGCGAGGCGACCAGCTCGAGGGCGCGGGGGGTGAGGATCTCGTCGAACCGGTCGTGCATGGGGCCGGTGATCTCGATGCCTTCAGGGGTGTCCATGAGTCTCCTCAGGGTGGATAGTTCACATTCGGTGGGGTTCGTATTCCACATCGTGGAACGATCGTTCTGTTTCATGGAATTTACGGAACTTAACGCGGGAGATGTCCAGACCGCAATGGGGGTGCCGAGGTTTTTTTGCGTGGACGGTCAAGCGCCGCCGGGCAGCACCGTGCCCGGGTTGAGCAGGCCGTGCGGGTCCAGGGCCTCCTTGACCGCCGCGTGCACCGCCAGGGACGTCGGGTCGAGCTCCCGCGACAACCAGGACCGCTTCAGCTGGCCGACTCCGTGCTCGCCGGTGATCGTTCCGCCCAGCTCCAGGGTCTTCTGCGTCATCTCCTCGAAGGCTCTCAGCGCCGCGGCCCGGCTCTCCGGGTCGGCGTCGTCGAAGATGACCGTGGGGTGCAGGTTGCCGTCGCCCGCGTGGCCGAAGACGCCGATGACGATGCCGAGCCGCTCGCTGATCTCCTCCACCGCGACGATCAGGTCGACGATCCTCGAACGGGGGACGGCCACGTCGTCGAGGAGCCAGTCACCGAGCCGCTCCAGGGCGGGCAGCGCCAGACGACGGGCCTCGAGCAGCATCGCGGCCTCGACGTGGTCGGAGCTCCGGGCAACGTCCACCGCGCCCTGCTGCTCGCAGATGCCCTCGACCTGGTCGAGCAGCACGTCGGCATGCGGGTCGTCGCTCTGGATGAGGAGCAGCGCAGCGACGCCCTCCCCCAGGCCCATGTGCGACATCTGGTCGACAGCATGAACCGTCGTACGGTCGAGGATCTCCATCAGCGAGGGGGTCAGGCCCGCTCCGGTCACCTCCGCCACCACCGTGCCCGCGGCGGGCAGCGTCGCGAAGGACGCGACCAGGGTCTGCGCCGAGCGCGGCTCGGGGACGAGCCGGACCGTGATCTCGGTGATCACGCCCAGCGTGCCCTCCGAGCCGACGAAGAGGTGCGTCAGGTCGTAGCCGGCGACGCCCTTGACCGTACGTCGACCCGTCCGCATCACCCGGCCGTCGGCCAGCACGACCTCCAGACCGATGACGAAGTCCCCGGTCACGCCGTACTTCACACAGCACATCCCACCGGCGTTGGTGGCGGCGTTGCCGCCCATGCTGCACATGTCCACGCTGCCGGGGTCGGGCGGGTAGAAGAGGCCGGCCTCCTTCACCGCCTCGCGCAGCGTCGCAGTGATGACGCCGGGCTGCACCACGGCCAGGCGATCGGCCTGGTTGATCTCCAGGATCTCGTTCATCCGGTGCAGGGAGAGCACGACAGAGCCGGGTGAGGCGTTCGCCGCTCCGCACAGGCCGCTCCCCGCGCCCCGGGGAACCACGGCGATGCCGAGCTCGTGCGCCGCCTGCATGCAGCGGGAGACCTCGGCTGTCGTGCGTGGCATCAGCACGGCGAGGGGCATGGTGTGCTCGGTGAACCGGGACTGGTCCCGGGCGTACGACGCGACCACGTCGGGGTCGGCGATCGTGATCTCCTGCGGGAGGACGTCCAGAAGCGGCTGCACCTGCGACTGCTCGAGCGACGTCATCGGCAAGCCCCCTGCCACTGCGACGGTGAGACCGGTCCTGGCACCGTACCCCCGACCCGCCATGAGATGCGGTCCGATCGTCCTCGGTCTGCTCGGTGCTTGGATGGGGCGATGACCCGGATCCTCATCGCACCCGACAAGTTCAAGGGGTCGCTCACGGCGACGGAGGTCGCGACCGCTGTGGAGCGGGGCATCACCGAGTGCGCGCCGGACACCGAGGTGCAACGCCTTCCGGTCGCCGACGGCGGGGACGGCACCCTCGACGCCTCCGTGGCCGCCGGCTTCGAGCGGGTGCCGGTGCGCGCCACGGGACCGACCGGCGAGCCGGTGGAGACGGCGTTCGCGCTCAAGGGCGACACGGCAGTTGTCGAGATGGCCGACGTCTCCGGTCTGACCCGGCTACCAGGAGGCAGGCCGGCACCGCTCGACGCGACCAGCCGAGGCACCGGGGAGCTCGTCGCGGCGGCCCTGGACCACGGCGCAAGGCGGATCGTGCTGGGCATCGGCGGCAGCGCCTGCACCGACGGCGGCGCCGGTATGTTGCAGGCCCTCGGTGCCTCCCTGCGTGACGATGCCGGCCACGAGCTGGGGCCCGGCGGGGCCGCACTGAGCGAGATCGCCGCCCTCGACCTCACCGGCCTCCATCCCCGACTCCGCGAAGCCGAGATCGTCGTCGCCTGCGACGTGGACAACCCGCTGACGGGTCCGCTGGGCGCGGCAGCGGTCTACGGGCCCCAGAAGGGAGCCACCGCCGAGGACGTTCACCGCCTCGACGCCAACCTGACCAAGTTCGCCGACCACGTCACCCGGCACACCGGGACCGACCACCGCGACCAGCCGGGCGCGGGCGCGGCAGGCGGCGTCGGCTTCGCCGCGATCGCAGTGCTCGGCGCGACCCTGCGACCGGGGATCGACCTGCTGCTGGAGCTGCTGGAGTTCGAGGAACAGGTCCGCGGCGCCAACCTGGTCGTCGTCGGCGAGGGGTCGCTGGACACCCAGACGCTGCACGGCAAGGCACCGGTCGGGGTGGCACGGCTGGCGCGAGCGGCCGGCGCCCGGGTGGTTGCCGTCTGCGGTCGATGCGAGCTGGACCAGGACCAGCTCCGTCAGGCGGGCATCGAGGCGGTGTACTCCTGCGTCGACCTCGAGCCGGATCCCGAGCGAAGCATGGCGCACGCCGCCGACCTCCTCGAACGTCTCGGCGCCCGCATCACCGGGGAGCAGGCTCGCTGAGCCCGGGTCAGCCCAGGTGGCTCACTCCCACTCGATGGTGCCCGGCGGCTTGCTGGTGATGTCGACGGTGACGCGGTTGATCTCGGGCACCTCGTTGGTGATCCGCGTGGAGATGGCCTCGAGGACGTCGTACGGCAGCCGCGCCCAGTCCGCGGTCATGGCGTCCTCGCTGGTGACCGGCCTCAGCACCACGGGGTGGCCGTAGGTGCGGCCGTCTCCCTGGACGCCGACCGACCGTACGTCGGCCAGCAGCACGACCGGGAACTGCCAGATGTCGCGGTCCAGACCCGCCTTGGTGAGCTCCTCGCGCGCGATGGCGTCGGCCTCGCGGAGGATCTCGAGCCTGTCGTGGGTGACCTCGCCGATGATCCGGATGCCCAGGCCCGGTCCGGGGAACGGGTGGCGCCACACGATCTCCGCCGGCAGGCCGAGCTGCTCACCGACGAGGCGGACCTCGTCCTTGAACAACGTGCGGAGCGGCTCGACGAGCTCGAACTCGAGGTCCTCGGGCAGGCCGCCGACATTGTGGTGCGACTTGATGTTCGACGTGCCCGCTCCCCCGCCGGACTCGACGACGTCCGGGTAGAGAGTGCCCTGCACGAGGTAGGAGACCTTGTCGCCGTGCTCGGCGGCCTCGCCGACGATCTCGAGCTCGGCGGCCTCGAACACCCGGATGAACTCCCGACCGATGATCTTGCGCTTCTCCTCAGGGTCGCTGACCCCGGCCAGCGCGTCGAGGAACCGCTGCTGGGCGTCGACGACGTGCAGCGAGACACCGGTGGCGGCTACGAAGTCGCGCTCGACCTGCTCGGCCTCGCCCTTGCGCAGCAGGCCGTGGTCGACGAAGACACAAGTGAGCTGGTCGCCGATGGCGCGCTGCACCAGTGCTGCCGCGACGGCGGAGTCGACCCCGCCGGACAGCCCGCAGATGGCCTGCTTGTCGCCGATCTGCTCGCGGATCCGCGCGACCTGCTCGTCGACGATGTTGACCATCGTCCAGGTGGGGCGGCAGCCGGCGATGGTGTGCAGGAAGTGCGTGAGGACGGCCTGGCCGTGCTCGGTGTGCATGACCTCCGGGTGCCACTGCACGCCGGCGAGCCTGCGGTCGAGGTCCTCGAAGGCCGCAACCGGTGACCCGGCCGACGTCGCGAGGGCGGTGAACCCGGCGGGGGCGGCCACGACGGAGTCGCCGTGGCTCATCCACACCCGGTGCTGGGGGGGCACGTCGGCCAGCAGCGTGCCTGGGGTGGTCACCGAGACAGGGGTCCGGCCGTACTCCGAGGACCCCGTCCGACGTACCTCTCCACCGAGCGCCAGGGCCATCGCCTGGAAGCCGTAGCACATGCCGAAGACGGGTACGCCGGCTTCGAACACCGCCGGGCCGACCTGGGGAGCGCCCGGCTCGTAGACCGACGAGGGGCCACCGGAGAGGATGATCGCCTTGGGGTTGCGAGCGAGCATCTCCTCGACCGGCATCGTGTGCGGCACGATCTCGGAGTAGACGCGCGCCTCGCGCACCCGGCGGGCGATGAGCTGGGCGTACTGCGCCCCGAAGTCGACGACGAGGACGAGGTCGTGTTCGGTTGTCACGGGGCCCTTTCAGGTGGGCGAAGAGCGGACAGCCGCCGATGAGACGACGCCCGGAGTCTATCCGCCCACCCCGCACCGACAGCTGTCCGCTCCACCCCCCGGAATCGGGATTTGCCTGGCAGGCGAAGCCGCGAAACCCCTATGGTCGAGCACAGACCGGGGGGCCGGCGGGAGGTCTGGGAGGGGTCCGATGCCCGTTGTGCGTGACTCTGTGACGACTCGCCTGAGGTTCGGCCTCCTCGGGCCGCTCGAGGCCGCACTCGACGGTCACCACGTGCACCTGGGCGGACGGCGGCAGAGCTCGGTGATCGCCGCCCTTCTCCTCGCGCGCGGCGAGATGGTGCCCACGGATCGCCTGATAGACGCACTGTGGCCGCACGACCCTCCGCGGAGTGCCGCCGGCAGCCTGCAGGCCTACGTCTCCCACCTCCGGCGTCTCCTCGAGCCCGACCGGACTGCGCGAGCCCCCAGCACAGTGCTGGTCAACCACGGGGCGGGTTATGCGCTGCGCGTCCCCGACGAGGCGGTCGACGCCTGGCGGTTCACCGACCTCGTCAACCGCTCCTCTGGCCTCGAGGACCCGGCCGAGCGGGTGGCCACGCTGCGTGAGGCCGTCGCGCTGTGGCGAGGGCCTGCCCTGGTCGAGTACGTCGACCAGCCGTGGGCCGTTGCGGATGCCCATCGGCTCACGGAGCTGCGCGACCTGGCGCGAGAGCAGCTCCTCTCGGCCCGCCTCGACTGTGGCGAGACCGGGATCCTCGTCCCGGAGATCGAGGCCCTCCTCGCCGAGGAGCCGCTGCGCGAAGAGCCGTGGCGGCTGCTCGCACTCGCGCAGTACCGCAGCCACCGCCAGGCGGACGCGCTCGCCACGCTTCGGCGGGCCCGCGAGCTCCTCGCCGAGGAGCTCGGGGTCGACCCGGGACCTGCGCTGCGGAGCCTCGAGGCGGAGGTCCTGGCCCAGTCCGAGACGCTCGCCGCCCCACCGCCGACGCGGGTCGACGTCGGAGCAGGCACCCACCCGGGGCCGCCGGCGCCCAGGGCTGCGGCCGGCGCTCACGACCTGGTCGACAGGGAGTCCGAGCTCGCGCAGCTCCAGGGTTGTCTGGATGACGCCGTCGCGGGCCAGGCCGGCCTCGCGGTCATCACGGGTCCCGCTGGCATCGGGAAGAGCCGGCTGCTCCTCGAGGTACGACGGCTCGCCGCCACGGCAGGCGCCACTGTGCTCACTGCCCGCGGCAGCCAGCTCGAGAAGGAGTACGGCTTCGGCGCCGTACGCCAGCTCTTCGACCCGGTCCTGGCCGACCCCTCGGGCAGAGCGTCGTTGCTCACGGGGTCCGCCGAGGGGGCCGCAGCGGTGTTCGACTCGGTCGACGAGGCGCCCCACCAGCGCAGCGAGGGACTGTTCGGTGCGCTGCACGGGCTCTACTGGCTGACGGTAAACCTCGCCGCGTCCGGTCCGGTCGTGCTCGCGGTCGACGACCTGCAGTGGTGCGACACGGGCTCGCTGCGCTACCTGGCCTATCTGATGCGGCGGGTCGAGGGGATCCCGGTGCTGGTCGCGGGCACCCTTCGCACGGGCGAGCAGCAGGAGGACGAGGAGCTGCTCACCGAGCTCACCAGCGACTCTGCCACCACCCTCGTCCTGCCAGGCCCACTGTCGCGAGACGGTGTCGCGGACCTCGTACGAGAACGGCTCGGGGATGCAGCCGACCCGTTCATCACGGCCTGCCACCACACGACCTCGGGAAACCCGCTGCTGTTGCGGCAGCTCCTGCGCGCGCTCGAGGTCGAACGGGTCCGGCCCGACGCCGGTCATGCCGACACGGTTCGGGCGATCGGGTCGCGAGCTGTCTCGAGTCTGGTGCTCATGCGGTTCGCCCGGATGCCGGTGGAGACCCGGACGGTGGCCCGAGCGATCGCCGTACTCGGCGACGGCGCCTCCTTGCCGCTCGTTGCCTCGATGACCGACCTGTCCGAGGACACAGTCGCGTCGGCGATCGGCACCCTCGCCCGGTCGGAGGTGCTCCGCGCCGAGGCGCCGCTCGGCTTCGTGCACCCGCTCGTCGAGGACGCGGTGTACAACGACCTGCCTCCCGGCGAGCGGGAGCTCGCGCACGACCGTGCGGCACGGGTGCTGGCGGCGACCGGGGCCACCCCGGAGAGGATCGCCGCGCACCTGCTCCTGGTGCCGGCCAGGGCCGACCTCGGCGTGGTGCGCGTGCTCCGGGAGGCGGCGGAACGCGCCCTCGACCGGGGCGCCGCGGAGAGTGCTGCCGCCTACCTCGAGCGAGCCGTCGCCGAGCCACCGGCCGAGGAGGACCTCCCCCGGGTCCTCATGGAGCTCGGTCGCATCGAGACGATGACCAACGGCATCGCTGCCCTGGACCACCTGGCCCAGGCCTACCGGGCCCTCGAGGACCCCGAGCCTAAGGCGGAGACCGCGATCATGCTGGCGCGGACGTTGGTCTTCAGCGGCGAGAAGGGGCGTGCGACCGCCGTCGCCAGGGCAGCCATCCAGGACCTCCCCGACGCCCTCGTCGACCATCGGCAGGGCCTGCTCGCCCTCGAGCGCATCGGCGGCTACATGCACGACCTCCATCCGAGCGCGTACTCCGCCGGCCTCCGCCCCGACGTCACGGGCACCGGCACCGGCGCCCGCGCCCTGGCCGCCACCCTCGCGTGGGAGGACCTGATCACCAGCGACCACCGTGAGCGGGCCGTGCGCCTGGCCGGGTTCGCGCTCGAGGACGGCAGCCTCCGAGCGGTCGACAGCGGTCTGCTGTGGGTCGTCGCCGGCATCGTCCTGGAGATGGGTGGCGAGGACACCGTGGCCTACTGGGAGGAGTCCCTCGCCGACGGCTACCGGAGGGGTGCCCTCTTCGCCGTGCTCAGCGCACATCTGTGGATGGGCTGGACCCAGTGGTGGCGCGGCGACCTGAAAGAGGCCCTCCAGTCCCTGGCGAACTGCGCCGAGCAGAACGAGCTGTGGGGTTCGGACGGGATCGGGCAGAACTACGTCGACGGCTTCACCGTGCCGATCCTCCTCGAACGCGGTGACCTGACCGGAGCACGTCGCTTCCTCGAGGACGCCAGGCCCCACCAGCGGTTCGGCGAAGGCAGCCGGTTGTTCGGCGAGGCCGAGGCGGCGGTCCTCCTCGCCGAAGGGCGCCCAGCCGAGGCCCTGCGGTGTCTCGACGCTGTCCAGGACCTCATGCCCCTGGTGGAGAACCCGATCTGGCGCTCCGCGCGCTCACAGCGGGCCGCCGCGCTGGCCGCCCTGGGCCGGCACGCGGAGGCGGTCGAGCTGGTCGAGGACGAGCTGGACGCCGCAAGGCGTTGGGGAACGTCAGAGCTCGTAGGCCGCACGCTGCGGATCCTCGGCGAGGTGGCGACCGGCGACCGCGTGGACGTCCTCCGCGAGGCGGTGGACCAGCTGCATGACCGTCCTCAGCTGTTGGAGCGCGCCAAGGCGCAAACCGCCCTGGCCGAGGCGCTCCTCGCGACCTCGGCGGCGGGCGACCGTGGGGAGGCCGTGGCCGCTCTGACGCAGTCCCTCGAGCTCGCCGAGCTGTGCGGCGCGGTCCCGCTCCGCGCACGGGCGGCCCGGCTGCTCGGCAGGGCCGGGGTCGACGTACCGCCGGAGGTTCCGGCTCGGTCCTCGCTGACCACGACCGAGCGACGGATCGTCGGACTGGCGGTCGAGGGGATGCCCGACCGAGACATCGCGGAGGCGCTCTTCATCACGCCACGAACCGTGCAGGCCACCATCGAGTCGGTCTCACGACTCCTCGGCGCCACCACGATCAGCGACCTGCGGCGGGCCCTGGCGAAGGTCTGACCCGATCTGTCGCACTTGCGGCACGACTTGGAGCCGGGTCCAAGCCGCTCTCAAGTCGACCCCAAGCGCTGAGTCCCACGGTGGGACCACCAACCGATCTCACCTGATGAGGGAGCTCAGCATGACCACCGCTTCAACCGCCTCGCAGACCGCCCGAGCCGAGACCTTGCGCGGACTGTGCGCGGGTGCGATCCATCTGCCCGGCGATCCCGGGTACGACGAGGCCCGGATGCCGTGGAACGTCGCCGTCGACCAGCGGCCCGCGGCCGTGGCCTACCCCGGCAACGCCGACGAGGTGAGCGCCGTCGTCCGGGCCGCGGCGGCAGCCGGCCTCCGCGTGGCGCCGCAGGGCACCGGCCACAACGCCGGACCGCTCGGTCCGCTCGACGACGTGGTGCTCCTCCGTACCTCCGCGATGACCGCCGTGGAGATCGACGCCGAGCGGCAGATCGCCCGGGTCGAGGCGGGCGCGCTCTGGCTCGATGCCGTGGAGCCCGCCGCCGAGGCAGGGCTCGCTGCCCTCCACGGCTCCTCCCCCGACGTCGGGATCGTGGGCTACTCACTGGGCGGCGGGCTCGGCTGGTACGCCCGCAAGCTCGGCCTCGCCACGAACAGCGTCACGGCGGTGGAGCTCGTCATCGGCGACGGGTCGAGGATCCGAGCCGATGAGGACAACCACCCCGAGCTGTTCTGGGCGGTCCGCGGGGGCGGCGGCAACTTCGGCGTGGTCACCGCCCTGGAGTTCCGCCTCTACCCGATCGCGTCGGCGTACGGCGGCATGCTCGTGTGGGACCAGAGGGACGCCGAGAAGGTACTGCGTCGCTGGGCCGAGTGGAGCCTCGACGCGGCGGACGAGGTCACGACGGCATTCCGGCTGCTGAACGTTCCGCCGCTCCCGGACATCCCGGAGCCTTTCCGCAACCGGCAGCTCGCGGTCATCGACGGGGCAGTGCTCGACTCCGACGAGCGCGCCGAGGAGATCCTGGCGCCGCTCCGTGCGCTCGAGCCCGAGATGGACATGTTCACGCGCATGCCGGCCGCCGGCCTGGTCCGGATCCACATGGACCCGGAGGGGCCCACCCCGGCCACATCCGCGACGGCGATGCTCGAGAGCCTTCCTGAGAGCGCGATCGAGGCCTTCCTCGCCCAGGCCGGACCGGAGTCGGGCACCTCCCTCCTGATGGCCGAGCTACGCCAGCTCGGTGGCGCCCTCAGCCGGCCACACCCCGGCGCGGGAGCCGTGCCGAAGCTCGACGGGCAGTTCATCCTCTTCGCGGCGGCCATCGCGGCGACTCCCGAGATGGAAGAGCAGGGGTACGCCGACGCGACGGCTCTCGTGGACGCGATGAGGCCGTTCGCAAACGGCCGGAACTACCTCAACTTCGCCGAGAAGCCGGTCGACGTGCGTGCGTCGTACCCGGCGGAGACCTGGCGCCAGCTCGCCGGAGTCCGCTCAGCGGTGGACCCGCAGGGCATCTTCCTGGCGAACCACCCGGTGCCGCGGCTCTATGAGAACGGGCTGCCGACCACCTGAGGCGTACGGCGGGTGGTCAGACCTCGGTCTGGCCGCCCGTTTCGCCGGTTTCGGGGCCCATTTTCGGGCGCCGAAAAACTTTCTCGGAAATGCCGTAACCCGGGCATCCGGACCTCGTTGAGAAGGACAGACCCGGTGGCTTTGCTCCCTCCCAGGCCGGGTCTCGCAGTCCGTGCACTGTCCAGCAGTTGCGTGGACGATTCAGGGCCCGACCAACCCTCCCTCCCCGGTCGGGCCCTGAGTCTTTTCCAGGGCGGCGACCGGTCAGCGGACACGCGACAGGGCCGCTGACCGCTTGACGCGGAGAGCGGCCCTGTTCCGGTGCTGTCGCGGCCTAGGAGACGCCGACGATCGGCAGCCTGAGCGCGGCCGGGGCCGTGGGCGGGACCGCCGGGTCGCGCGGCTCAACCGGCGCGATGCGCTGGTACGGCGTCCCGAGCGCAGGCCGCGCATCGCGCTCACCCTTGTTCGGCCAGTAGGCCATCGCCCGCTCCGCCTGGGCGGTGATCGTCAGCGACGGGTTGACTCCGAGGTTCGCCGAGATCGCCGAACCGTCGACAACGTGGAGCCCGGGGTAGTTGTGGACCCGCTGGAACGGGTCGATCACGCCGGTCTCCGGTGTCTCCCCGATCGTGCAGCCGCCAATGAAGTGCGCGGTCAGCGGCCGGTTGAACGGCTCGCCGATCGACCCGCCCGGCTTCCCGCCGATGATCTCGGCCATCTTCCGCACGGCCTGGTTCGCCACGGGGATCCAGGTCGGGTTCGGGGAACCATGGCCCTGTCGCGACGTGACGTACCACCGGCCGGTGATCTTGCTTCGCTTGGAGAAGGTCGTGATCGAGTTGTCCAGGGTCTGCATGACCAGCGCGATCACGGTGCGCTCCGACCAGTGACGCAGGTCGTAGAGGTCGAAGATGTTTCCCTTCTCCTGCCACATCTCCTTGAGCCAGATCTTCCACCGGGGGTGGTGGGCCGGCTCGTGGTCGGTGAGGACTGTCTGGAGCAGCGACATCACGTTGCTGCCTTTGCCGTAGCGCACCGGCTCGATGTGGGTGTCCTCGTCGGGGTGGAACGACGACGTGATCGCGACGCCCTGGCTGTAGTCGACGCTCGTGTCGGGCGCGATGGCGCCGAGGATCGACTCGGAGTTGGTCCGGGAAAGGTAGCCGAGCCGGTGGGAGAGCTTCGGCAGCCATCCCTGGTCGCGCATCTTGAACAGCAGTCGCTGTGTGCCGAGGGCGGAGGCGGAGAAGATGACCTGCTCCGCGGTGAGAGTACGGCGGAGCGCCTTCCGGCGAAGCTTGGCCTTGGTGAACCGGACGTCGACGGCGTACCCGCCGCTCTCGAGCGGGCGGACGCGCTCGACCGTGGTCAGGTCGTGCACCCGCGCACCCTTGCTCTCCGCGAGGTACAGGTAGTTCTTCACCAGGGTGTTCTTGGCGTTGTGACGGCAGCCGGTCATGCACTCGCCACAGCCGAGGCAGGTGTTGCGGTCCGGGCCGGCACCACCGAAGTACGGGTCGGAGACCTCCTCGCCCGGAGCCTGCGCCGGGCCACCGAAGAAGACGCCGACGGGCGTCGGGTGGAAGGTGTCCCCCACGCCCATGTCGTTGGCGACCTTCTCCATCACGTCGTCGGACGGGGTCCGCAGCGGGTTCTCGACGACGCCGAGCATCCGCTTCGCCTGGTCGTAGAACGGGGCCAGCTCGTCTCGCCACTCGGTGATGTCGCGCCACTGGGGGTCGTTGTAGAACGCCGGGAGCGGCTCGTAGAGCGTGTTGGCGTAGACCAGGGAGCCGCCTCCCACGCCGGCACCCGAGAGGATCAGCGCGTCCTTCAGGGCGTCGATGCGCTGGATGCCATAGCAGCCGAGCTCGGGCCGGAAGAGGTACTTGTCGACCTGGAACGAGGTTGCGGCGAAGTCCTTGTCCTCGAAGCGTGCGCCTGCCTCGAGCACCCCGACCCGGTAGCCCTTCTCGGTCAGCCGGAGCGCCGACACCGAACCGCCGAAGCCGGAGCCGACGATCAGGACGTCGTAGTCGAAGGCGCTGTCGCTCACTGTTGTCTCCCTCATGGACCCCATCCCTACGGGCGCTTCGTCTTGCGCATCAGGCGCAGCTGCGCGGTCATCAGCTTCGCGAAGGTCTCGTCGCTCATGCCGAAGACCGGCGAGAACCGGAACAGCCGCTGCACCGCGACCGCCTGCGGGTCCGTGTAGCGGTGGATCCCCTCCGAACCCTGGCGGCGTCCAAGCCCGGACTCCCGCATGCCACCCATCGGCGCGTCCAGGCTCCCGAACGTCGCCGCGAAGGCTTCGTTGACGTTGACCGTGCCGCACTTGACCTGGCGGGCGATCGCCCGGCCGCGCTTGACGTCACGCGTGTAGATGGAGGCGTTGAGTCCGTACTCCCCTGCGTTCGCGCGGGCAATCGCGTCGGCCTCGTCGTGGAAGCGGTAGAGCGAGACGACCGGGCCGAACGTCTCCTCGCCGAAGCACTTCATGTCGGGGTCGACGCCCTCGAGGATGGTCGGCTCGTAGAAGTAGGGTCCGAGGTCGGGGCGCGCTCGTCCACCCGCGAGCACGCGGGCGCCCTTGGCCACCGCGTCGTCGACGTGAGCGACGACCGCGTCGAGCTGCTGCTGCGAGATCAGCGAGCCGATGTCGGTCCCCCAGGCGAGCCCGGGACCGAGCTTCTGCGCCTTGGTCCGGGCCACGAACCGCTCCACGAACCTGTCGTAGACCTGGTCGGCGACGAAGAGGCGCTCCATGGACACGCACAGCTGACCTGCGGAGGAGAAGCAGGCCCGAACCGCACCCTCGGCGGCACGCTCCACGTCGGCGTCGCGGAGCACGAGCATCGGGTTCTTGCCGCCGAGCTCGAGCGAGCAACCGATGAGGTTGTGGCCGGCCTGCTCGGCGATCAGCCGTCCGGTGGCCGTCGAGCCGGTGAAGCAGATGTAGTTCGAACGGCTGATGATCTCGCTGCCGAGCACGCGACCCGGCCCCGCGACGATCACCCAGAGGTCCTTCGGGAACCCTGCCTCCTCGAGCAGCTGCGCGCCGAGCAGCGCGGAGAGCATGGTCTGGGCGTCGGGTTTGTGGACGACCGCGTTGCCGGCCATCAGCGCGGGAAGGCCGTCGGAGAGCGCCATCGTGAAGGGGTAGTTCCAGGGGGAGATGATGCCCACGACGCCCTTCGGGACGCGGTTCACCTCGACCTGGGTCAGCACGGGGACGATCCCCACCCTCTTCGCCGGCGCGAGATGACGGTCAGAGGTGCGCGCGTAGTACCTCGCCGTCATCGCCACGTGAAGCGGCTCGTCGAAGGCGTGCTTGCGCGACTTCCCGGACTCCCAGCAGATCAGGTCGGTGATCTCGTCCTGGCGCTCGAGGATCAGGTCGTGCAGGTTCAGCAGCTTCTCGGCACGCTCCTCACGGCTGGTCCGCTCCCACGCCTGCTGGGCACGACGCGCACGGCGGAACGCCTCTTCGACGTCCTCGGCACTCGACTGCGGGATCATGGCGAGCGGTTGGCCGTTGAACGGGCACGTGGTCGCGACAGTGTCACCGGTGGTGGAGTGGATCCGCGAGGTCAGCGACCTCACGTAGGCGGGGTCGAGGGCGTACGACGCGGTCGGATCGTGCTCCGGGTCGGCGGGACCCGAGGTTCCGAGACCGGCACCTGGCTGACGGGAGGGTTCAGGCATGGCTGGCATGATACCGAGAGTATGTGACCGCGGTCTCAGGGACCACCGACGCACGGTGCTTTGAGACGCCCGTCACACCGCGGGCCGGGGAGGCGCTAGACCAGTGCAACCTCCAGCCAGCTCACGGCTAGCGGGCTTGCGAGTTTCTGGGCATGACAAAGCCCCCGCGAGACGAGCCCGCGGGGGCTTTGCAAGTTTATGTCCGGCGACGTCCTACTCTCCCACACACTCGCGTGTGCAGTACCATCGGCGCTGAAAGGCTTAACTTCCGGGTTCGGAATGGGACCGGGTGTTTCCCTTTCGCTATGGCCGCCGAAACTCTATGGAGTA
>DATGYO010000187.1:0-10782 GCA_035297905.1 Nocardioidaceae bacterium | reverse complement strand
CGACCTCACCGTGGAGGCCGGCGAGCTGGTGCTGCTGGTCGGGCAGGTCGGCTCCGGCAAGTCCAGCCTGCTCGCCGCACTCGCCGGCCTCATCGAGCACTCCGGCGTACTGCTCTGGAACGGTCGGGAGGTCACCGACCCTCAAGCGTTCCTCCGGCCCGCGCAGGTCGCCCACGTCGCCCAGGTGCCTCGGGTGCTGTCCGGCAGCTTCTCCGACAACGTTCTCCTGGGCCACCGGCGGGACTTCGACGACCCGGTCTCCGACGCCCGGTTGGCACGCGACATCGACGAAGCCGGTGGGAAGGACGCCCTCGTGGGGCACCGTGGCGTCCGGCTCTCTGGCGGGCAGGTCCAGCGGCTTGCACTCGCACGAGCGCTGGCTGCCGACGCCGAGCTGCTCCTGGCCGACGACGTCTCCAGCGCACTCGACGCCGCTACCGAGATCGAGCTGTGGGCAGCCCTCCGCCAGCGGCGGACGACCGTGATCGGCGCCACCGGGAAACGGGCAGCTCTCGCCCAGGCCGACCGGGTCGTCGTCCTCGTCGGCGGCGAGGTCGCCGCCACCGGCCCATGGCACGAGCTGGCATCTGCGTGGAGTCACCTCGCAGGTTAGTCCGGGTCTACGAGGCTCGAGATGCGCGTCCCCGTCGCGGCGGTATGACGCGCCCTTCAAAGTCGAGCTGCATCTGACGCCGATAGTGGCTCGAGTCTGTTACTCGCGGACAGCGAGGAAAGCCGGCGTCAGCCCACTGCTCGCTTGGAGTCGCTGGTACGTCCGTCAGGTGGCGCAATTCCTCCTGATCCATGAGCGCCAGAGCCGGGGGTCACCTCACCTCACCCTGGGCTGCGGGGTGGGCCGGAGCCGCCCGTCCCCGGTCGACGGCAGCGTGGCCGCGCCACCTCGAATCTGCTTCACCAGATCAATAGGTCGGTTACGACGTCCTCGACTCGGCACTACCGATGCCAGCTCGCAGTTTGTCCCCTCGGACCAGCTGCACGTCTAGGCCGGCGTTGACAGGTCCGCCAAGATCCTTAGAGTTCTAAATATCTGAACTCTAAGGAAGAGTTCCCAAGGAGACGGCCATGACAACAATGCTCGTGCAGCACACAATCGAGAGCTTCGAGGACTGGAAGGTGGCCTTCGAGAACCATGAGCCGAATCGGCGCCTCCATGGCGCCACAGGGCACCGGGTCATGCGCGACGGTGCGGCCGTCACGATCTTGATCGACTTCCCCGACACGGCCGCGGCTCAGGGCTTCGCCGGGGATCCGGGGCTGAAGGAAGCGATGTCGAAGGCCGGAGTCCTCGGTGCGCCGACGATCAGCTTCCTCGACGAAGTCGAGAGCATCACCTATTGAGCCGCGACGCCGGGACTGTCGACGGCGGCCACCCCGGAAGCGGGGAGGCCGCCGCTGAGCCGCGCCGCGTCGACCGCGCCGCCTTCGGTCACGAGTTCCCCGCCGGAGACGCGACCGCAACTGAGTGCGCGCAGAACCTGATGCGCACCGCGGACCTCTTCCGCGACGCTGACGTGCGCGGGCTGCGGCATCACGGCCTGTCCATCGCCGCCCGCATCCTCCTCGCCACCCTCGAGGGCGCCGATCAGCCGCTCTCGCACTCGGCGATCGCCGAACGCCTCTTCGTCACCGGCGCGAGCGTCACCTCACTGGTCGACACCCTCGAACGCAAGGGCCTGGTCCGGCGGGTCCGGGACACCTCGGACCGCCGCGTGATGCTCGTCGAGCTCACCGACGCCGCCCCTCCGGTCATCAACGCCTACCTCGCCGACATCACCGCGCTTCACGCGCACGAGTTCGCCGCACTCGACGAGCAGGAGCGAGAGACCTTCGTCCAGCTCCTGACCAAGGTCGCCGCGTCGATCGAATCGCTCGACGTGGACGCCGTCGTCGCCAAGAGACAGAACCGCCGACGGCCCAGCGCGTCACCCCGACGAACCTGATCGCACCAGGGTGCCAAGGCGGCGGTATGACGCATGGCCACGCCAGTGTGATGAGACTCGTTTAGGGGCTGCTCAGGTGAGCCGCATGGACCGCAGTTGGCAGAACCTTCTGGCGAGGTACGACTGGCCAGTCTCGAGGAATGCTCGCCAAGTCGCTGTTGTGCGCACCTGGCTCGAGTCGACACCGTTGGCTAGTAGCACTCATCAGCACGCATGCGTCATGCCGGGTGCACACACATGGACGCGTCGGAAGGACACACCTCCTGGGCGTCTGGATTTCCGGCATGGGTCGGGCAGAGGTTCCATCACTGTGGCGATGAGGTGGGACCGCGAGAAGGACGCTTCACTATCGGCGTAGGCTCCACTTGCCGAACGCGAACAGGGGTGCCACATGACGGCGAGCCGATCCGCTCGTGAGAGGAAAGCCGCCTCGGAGGCCGGTCCTCTGGCCAAGGTCAAGATCGACCTCGACGCGCACAAGCAGTTCGTCTACAAGATCAGTTGCTCCGAGTGCGTCGTCAGGGGGAGCCGCAACTGGTCGGCCTATCGTCCTGGCGGTGACAACGGATTCATGGCCGCGATGGATCGTTGGATCTTCCACCTGAACGAGAGGCACCCAGGAACTGACGCGCCGTGCATGGCCTTCCTATCGGCCGCTCAGCAGCGCTTGCACCAGCGGCGCGAGAAGCAGGAAGACGACGAGCGGACTGCCCTCCCCGTCGAGAACGGCACCTGACGATCCGGGTGGTCTGCCCGGCGGCTGGTGCCGGGAATCGCGGCAGAATGACGCATCCGTGATGCGCTGCGGATCACGTGCCTAACAAGCAGATGAGTGCGGTCACGCGCCTGGACGGTCTCAGACGTAGAGCCACAACTCAGTGAACTCCTGGTCGACCATCCATCGCGTGTGCGCGCCGACATCGATCCTGGCCGCCTGTCCAGGGGTCAACTCCACCTGCGCTCCGTCGTCGACCTCCAGCTGCCCGGTGCCAGACAGAACCAGAATGATCTCCGTATGCTCCAGGTCGACCTCGAAGGGGCCAGGCCACTCGGCCCGTGCTTCCACAGCCCCGCCTGGACTGTCGGGCTGTCCACCAACATGGCCACTTGGCCCGGTGTCTCGTCGTCGTCTTCGCAAACCTGATCATCAACCAGCCAGGTCGTCACGCCAGAGGGTGTGCGCTCTTCTGCCATGAGAGGCACTCCCTTCACTTGCGACTGCTCTCAGAATGCCACTGGGCGGAATGACCGTCCGCTCATCGGCTGATCCGTGAAACTGCGGCCCTGGTTGTGGGAACTCGTGCTGAAGTTGGAGGGGGAATGGTGAACCGGCATGAGAGTGAAACTCCTTAACAGATTGGCGGTATGACGCTGGCCGCTGCTGTCACGGGACGCGAAGCGGTGGGGCGGACCGAGGCGGTTGGTTCGTAGGCGCTACGCCGGCTCAGCGGAGCTCGATGAGCCGATTGCCCGCCTCGACCAGGGAGACGATCTCGTCGATCCGCGGCTCGAACCAAGCCAGCAGCGCTGCGCGTCGTGTGTTGCCAACACGCACCCACACGACTGTGGGAGCGTCACCGCCGAGGGCCGCCATGTTGGCGAAGTCCTCATCCTTGGTCACGATGACCGCACCATGTTCGAGCGCGTAGCGCCACAAGTCGCGATCGGGTGACTCACCCAGTCCGACGTCGTTGACGTGCTCGGCGACGTGCGCTCGATCGTTCAGTAGCCGCGCCAGTGCCGGCGGCAGCTGGGCGTCGATCAGGTCACCGCGCCTACGAAGCGATCACGACAGCGTGGTCGGCCTGGGCTGCCGCGTATGCGAGACAGGCCTTGATGTCGTCAGCGGTGAGGTACGGGTAGTCCTCCAGGATCTCTGCCTCACTGGCACCGGAGGCGAGCAGCGAGAGAACATCGGCGACACGCATCCGAGTGCCACGGACAGCCGGGCGGCCGTGGACCACTTCCGGGTCGATGGTGATGCGCTCCAGCAAGGACATGGACCCAGGCTACCGAAGACGCAGAGAGCCCAGCCCGGATCCGATCCTCTGTTCAAGGCCTGGCTCTTCGACCTACGTCATCCTGAGCCGGCAATGACGTAGCTCGTCAGGCAAAGGTGGCACGTGCCGGTGACTGTCAGTCCGATCGGGAAGGCGGCGACTTCGGCGGCCGACAAGTTGAGGGCGAGGGCGTGCGGAAATCGTGCCTAAGTTGGGCGAGGGAGCGGTGAAACCGCAGGTCACCGCTTGGGCATCGACGTTCTGCAAATCCGTCGGTGTATGCCTACGCAGGTCCGCGAATCCTGCACCTGCCACCAAGCGAAAAGGGCCTCTGACCAGCACGTTTGCCGGTCGGAGGCCCTTCCCGTGTACCCCTGTGGGGCATGCGTTTCGACAGGTGTCGCACGTTCCGCCCGGCTTGCGTTGGCCAGGCCGCTGACCTGCGAAAACGTCGGACTGCCTGGCTGTCAAGGCGCTGGCTGGAAGGAATACGGAAGGAAGTTCGGGTCTGCGGCACCCCTGCCCGTGGATGCATGCACGGCCTGACCTGCGGCTTCGTCGGGGTAGGGGGTATCGAACGGCAACGGAGTGCGAGTCCGGCGGCGTATGCCTACGCAGGCTCGAATCCTGCACCTGCCACCGTGTGATGTCCCGGGATGCCGTTGACAGGTGTCTCGGGACATCGTTGCATTTCAGGGTTTCTTCTTGGGAGGGCCGGGCGGGACTCCGCGGGGCTGGAAGTCGCGGCGGGGGTTCAGGGTAAGTTCTCACAGGAGCTCGCCGGTGTGGCGGTCGGTCACCCGGATGTGGAGGTCGTCGATCAGCAGGGTCACCCGGGTGCCGGCGTGGATAGTCGGGCATTCGGCTGGCGGGTACTACGCGCAGGCAATCGCGGCACAGAGACCTGAACAGGTGGCGGGCCCCCGGCCTACTGCGTTTTCGACTTGCCGAGCTCATCCAGCCAGGCGTGTCCTCACCATCCGAATGATGTACTGGCCAGGTCGACTTGGACCCGCTCGTCGGCATCGCAGCTGGGCAGTTCGCGGCAGAGTGACGCACCTTGATGCATCCCATTGTCGACGTGCGTCCCCGTACGCCCAAGGGATCCGCGACGTTCGGCGCCTTGAGTCCGCCCTTGTCAGGCTTCCCCGCCTTGGTCGGGGTCGTCGTACTCGTCGTGACGTTGGTCCTCACGCTCCCGGCCCTCGCGCGCGATCTCTTGGGCGCGCCGTGCGATCACGTCGGCGTCCTTGATGTCGAACAACTCCTCGACGGCCCGCTGCAGAGCCCATGCTGGGTGGACGCGGTGGATGAGCCTTCGTCCCGGTGCGTCATGTCCTCCTCTGCTGCCTTGTCGGCAGGGGGTTTCGACACTATGGCCCCGCCGGTCCGGCATGCGAGGTTCGTGCGAGGGCAGGCCGCCTTGGGCGGACTACCGTTCGAGCATGGCAACTATCGTGCTGCGTGTTCGGCTTTTCGGTGGCGAGCACACGGACCTGACGTATGAGGATCCCGGCCAGGTCGACGAGGGTGAGATGGTCGAGCAGGTCATCGAGGTGCTGCGCGAGGAGTCCGGTGTCCTCCGCTGCCGCCACGGCGACAGGTTGGTCGTGCTCTACGCACGCGGCGTGGCAAGCATCGAGGTGTCACCGCGAGGCGCCATCGTGTGAGCCTGCCGTCGGATTTGCTCCAGGTGTGACGACTCGACGGGAACTTGGCACGATGCGGCGGTCGGCAGGTGCCCTTCCTCTGCGTAGCCAGCGAGTCCGCGGCGGGCCCAGTCGTACGCCATTTGGCGAGGTACCGCGGCGAAATGAAGCACCTCAAGACCAGGCTGACGTGGTCTTCCGATTCGCTGCCGTTGCCAATGCTGAGCGGGCCGCTCCTACCATGGATGAATGACGACGGTACTTGTTCAGGGCCTCGTGGGTCGGTGCCCCCGGTGACCGACGATCGAGGCCGAGACAGGGACGATGCTGGTCGGCCACGGCAGGGACGCCCTCGCGATGCTCTTGGCCGTCCCCTGCCCTATGGGGCTGCCGGCGTCGAGCCGGTTCCGGAAGAGGCGCTGCCGCCGGTGGAGACAGTCAACTTGGCCCGGAGGCTGGTGCAGGAAGGCCGGCCGTTCGCTGCGCATGAGGTCTTGGAGGCCCGCTGGAAGGCTGGTCCGGACGAAGAACGCGACTTGTGGCAAGGTCTCGCGCAGGTCTGTGTCGGCCTGACGCATGCCGCCCGCGGTAACAGCATCGGAGCTGCCCGGCTCCTCGAGCGAGGTGCGGCCCGAGTCGAAGAGTACGAGGCTGGCCACGGTCCGGCGTACGGGCTCGACCTAACCGCGGCCATAGCGTGTGCGCGCGAGCACGCGGCCGCAGAACACTGAGACATACGGGTCGCTCACGCGCGGCGGGATGACGCACTCACGCAGTGCGGCGCGACCAGAAAGGACGCGACCAGAGAGGAAGTACACACACGACGGTGCAGGGAAGGCGTGAGGTCTCCTTTGGGCGCGTCTCCACTAGATGCGCGCTCGGGGTGTCCGACTTGTTGCGGGAAGATCTCGATATGAGGTGTTGACCGATGCTTGCGGCGACGATGTTGGCGAGCCGGCTGTGAACCGGATCGACTACCGGGGGGCGTTCTGGTTCCCGGTCGGGCCGAACGAGTTGTGGGTGACCATTGAGCGCTTTGACCGGTTCGAGTCCTGGTGGGCCTGGCTGCGAGACTTCGCTGCCGACACGGACAGGCTCGTTGCCGGTAACGTGCTGCATGCGACGGTCGTTCCGCCCGTCCCGTATCGGCTGCGCCTAGACATACGGCTGGAGGCGTCCCTGCGGCCGCAGGTGGTCGAGGCGACGATCGACGGCGATGTGCACGGCTTCGCGGTGATACGACTGGAGCCCGTCGACGACGGGACGCAGGTCACGGTGATGTGGTCGCTGAACATGACGAGCAGACCGTTGCGCATCGCGGCGCGTGTCGCGTATCCGCTCATGCGCTGGGGGCACGACAGAGTGGTGGAGATGGCGGTCGCCGGGTTCCGCCGACAAGCGCTGGCCCGTGCAACCCTGTCGTGATCAGCGTTGGTGCCGCGCGGCGACGACGTCGGTGCGGACCGTCCCTCCGATCCGGCACCCCACTCGGGTGCCGCGTGGTGCCAGGTGCGGCTGAGCGCGCGGGTGAAACTGACTCGACCGCACAAGCCTCGGAGTGCCGTGCAAGGCAACGGCGTGTCCGGTAACGAAGCGGCAGGGCTGGATCGCGGCGAAATGACGCACGCAGCGGCGCGGACGCGGCATGAGCTGCGCTCGCCTTGAGAGACTGCTGGCATGGCAGATGGAGCGACTCCGGGGCGCGAGGTCGTGCTCGAGACGGATCGCCTGGTGCTCAGACCGTGGCGGGTGGCCGAGGCTGCCCTACAGCGTGAGTTGTGGACCGAACGTGATCCACGAGTCCCACCGCACCGCCGCATCGACGAGGACGGAAACCCCACGGTCGCAGACTTCGAGGAGTCGATCCGGACCCACCAGACATCGTTCATCGGGCTGCTGGCGGTCGAGCGGAAGGGCGCTGGAGACGTCATCGGCTACTGCGGTCTGATCGAGAGCGACCGAGGTGCGGCAGCGGAACCGGAGTTGGCGTTCGAGCTGCTACGTCGGGTGTGGAGTCAGGGATACGCGACCGAGGCCTCGCGGGCGGTCCTGGACTGGGCGAGATCGTCCGGATACGAACGTGTGTGGGCCACGGTCTGGGACTGGAACACCGCTTCTCGCCGAGTGCTGGCCAAGCTCGGATTCACAGAGACCGGCCGGACGGAAGTTGACCCGGTCCGTGGGACCACCCTCTTCACCACGCGACGGCTCTGACGCAACTGATGTGAGGCTCCTAGGCGGCTCCACCAGGCACCGGCAGGCGCAGCTCTCCCTCCGGATCGCGGCGTAAAGGCGCAACGCTCGGGCCATGTCTCGGCGCGGGGACCTGAAGCCGGGGACCAAGACTGACAGCCCGGCTCCCCGCGTTACCCGAGGTGCCGGCCCACGCTCAGGGTGGTCACGCGCAGCGGCTCGCATCGCTCGGGATCCCAGTTGTGCTCCCGCTTCACGGTCTCGTAGATCGGCTCGTCGCTGCTCGTCATGTCCTGAGGATCGGCGCTGCTCCCGAACTCCTGAAGGAGGTACAGACCAGCCGGTTTTTCGCTGTGAGGTCACCACGCCGCACGAGCCCGTAGGGCCGTGCACGTCGCCAGCTCCTCGGCGACCTGGTGCGTCCAGCAGGCGGCGGAATGAAGCGCTTGAGGCCGGGCGCCGTCTCGGGAGCGAAGAGGACTCAGCGGGCGGGAACCGGCGCGGAGGATGGCCGCCACTCCCGCCTGATCAGCCCGTACACCCACGAGTCCGATACCTCGCCGTTCACGACGCAGTCTTCCCGCAGCGTCCCTTCACGCATGAATCCGAGCTTCTCCAGGACGCGGGCAGATGCCGCGTTTGCGCGTATCGGTCTCGGCCTGGACTCGATTCAGGTCCAGCGTGTCGAATGCCCACTGCAGCACGGCGCGCGCGGCCTCCGTCGCGTAGCCGTGGCCCCATGCCGCATTGTTGAGGCAGTAGCCCAACGACGCGCTGCGGTAGGTCGGGTTCCACCGGGTCAGACTGCACCAGCCGATGAAGGCCCCGTCGGAAAAACGGTCTATGGCCAGGCGCGCCCCGGTGCCTTCGTTCGCCGTCTGCCGGCAAGCCGCGATGAAGCTCTCGGCGCGCGAACGCTCGCTTAACGGCGGCGCATCCCAGTAGCGCAGCACGTAGGCGCTGCTGTGCAGCGCGAAGAGAGCGTTCGCGTCAGCGTCGGTGAAAGGCCGCAGTCTCAGGCGAGCGGTGTGCAGTGTGGGGGTGGCCAGGGACATGCATGCATATTGTCTTGTCATGACGGGCGGCCGAACAACCGAACACGCGATCACGGTCCCCACTACCAGGTTCTCTATGGGCGGGCCGAAGAATGCGCCCGCCCATCGCCAGATCCGTGAAGTCGGCGCTGCGGTCGCGGCGGAAGACACATGTTTGGCGATTCACCGGCGCGACCCGAAGCAATGTGGGTGAACGCCTGACAGCGAGGTCAGGCGCTCACCCTGCCTCACGCTGAATCAGCCCGACCCAGCGTCCCCGAAGCTGCCCCTGGCGCCCGGTGGATCGAGGCTTAGCCCCGGCACCACAAGCCCAGGGTCGACACTGATCTGGACCAGGTTCGGGGTGCGGACTGCGACCATGGCGAGTGCGCATCCAAACAGCGGCCCTTCAGGACCAAGCGGGCATAGCCGATGATGGGTAAGGGCCGCCCCTCACGCCCCGAAGGAATGGCCACCTCAGGAGCCCCAGCATGAGCCACTCACCGACCCTGGAACACGCAACCCCTGTCCTCGCCGGGGATACCTGGGTACATCTCGCTGCCGACACCGCGGCGGGACAGTCGACTCTTTGTGGCCAGCCCATCTCGCCGGAGATCCCTCGTCAGTGGCTCGCCCTGGCCGGCTGCAAAGTATGCGCCACCTACGCCCTCGCTCACGGACTCGACCACGCTACCGACGTCGACGGCTCCGAGGTGCCCCTAGAACGGATCCTCGACCTACCCTGAGCTCACATCACCGAGCGGGCCATAACTCTCGCCGACCCGTCTCATGCGCCGCAGGAGGATGACAGCGGCGCTGTCAGAAACACGCGGTGCATCCGGGCGTAGTTTCTTGAGCGGCGGTATGACTCACACTCGATCGGTAGACCCTCCTGGGTGTCGCTCTTCCGTCGTCGACGAGTCAGATGCGCGAGGAGAGAACGTCCCTTTCCGAATCAGATTGGGACATCAATCGAGGTTCACGCTCTGGGTTGCCCGGTCGCGAGCGCTTGGTTCGAACGGGAGACGGCCCCCAAGAGTGAGTCCGACCGGGCGGTCCGCTCATCGGCAGTTGAGCTCGATTGCTCCACGCCGGCAGGCGGCGGAGTGACGCACCTGCGTCGACAGGGCCGCCCTCGGTAACGGTAGAAGATCAGGCAGGGACGGAGATTCCCTGCAGCCAGGCCTGCCAGGCCGGCTCTTCGCGCCGCACGTAGTCCGCGGCGTCTGCGGAGAACAGGTACGCCCGTACTCCCGCCGTCGCCTTGCCGCCGCCCTCGTCCCACGCGAAGACGCTGAGCATTCCGGGCACCGGCGCGGTGAGCCGGACCAGCGTCTGCCGCTCACCGACGCGCTCGACCGTGCCGGTGGCGCCGCGCACCTCGACCGTGGCGCCCTCGTCGCCCAGCCCGAGCGCGTCGTGCAGGGTCGACCAGAGCGCCTCCGCGTCGCCGGGGTGGGAGGCGGTGGCCTCCAGGTGTGTGGCCTCCTGGCCGGGGAAGTGCGACAGGTAGAGGCGCAGGTTGTCGAAGAACGGCATCCAGCCGGGGCCCATGGTGTCCCAGAACTCCGACTCCCAGGCGGCGCCGGTCCCGAAGCCGCTGCTGGTGACGCGCACGATGCAGGTTCCGCCGGACTGTGCCTCGACGAGGAACTCCGACGTCAGCGGGCTGAGCGCATCGGGGTCCTTGCCCATGAGGGCGGCCCAGTCCTCCTCGTAGACGAGGCGGCGCGGCGGCTCCCATGCGGTGACCTGGCCGTCCGAGCCCATCTCCGGGCCCATGGTGAAGTGCAGGGAGCCGCCTTCGCGCTCCTCCATCTCGGTCGGCGCGAACCAGGCGCTCATGCCCTTGGCGGTGGCGATGGCTTGCCAGACCTGCTCCGGGGTGCCCGGGACCTCGACGCTGAACTCCAGGCGGTACGGGACGTTCGGGGTGGTGCTCATG
>DATGYO010000186.1:0-1656 GCA_035297905.1 Nocardioidaceae bacterium | reverse complement strand
GGCAGGCTGACCTCCTGGCCGTGCAGCTCGGGCTGGTCCTTGCTGCGGCTGAGCCGTCCCTTGATCGTGACGATCGCGTCCTCGTTCAGCAGCGTGCTGGCGAGCTGGTAGGCGCTGGGGAAGAGCAGCACGTCGATACCGCCCTCGAGGTCCTCCAGCGTGACCATCGCCCAGGCGTCGCCGCGCTTGGTGATCTTGCGCTGCAACGAGGTGATCAGGCCGCACACCGTGACCGTGGACCCGTCGGGCCGGTCCTCGTCGACGAGCAGCTGACCGATCGTGCAGTCGCTGCCGTTGGCGAGGATGTGCTCGAGGCCGAGGAGCGGGTGGTCGGAGACGTACAGCCCGAGCATGTCGCGCTCGTGCCCGAGCAGGGTCGTCTTGTCCCACTCGTCGATGTCGGGGATCGCGACCGAGATGCCGAACCCGCCCCCGGCGTCGTCGTCGTCGAGGCCGCCGAACAGGGAGTCCTGGCCGATGGCTTCGTTGCGCTTGATGTCGGCGTACTGGTCGACCGCGGCCTCGTGGACGGCCACCAGGGCCCGGCGCTTGTGCTTCATGTCGTCGAAGGCGCCCGCCTTCACCAGGGACTCGATCACCCGCTTGTTGCAGACGAGGGCCGGGACCTTGTCCATGAAGTCGTTGAAGTCCTCGTAGCGACCCTTCTGCTCGCGCGCGGACACGATGCCTTCGACCACGTTGCCGCCCACGTTGCGGATCGCGTTGAGCCCGAAGCGGATGTCGCGACCGACCGGTGTGAAGTTGGCGGCGGACTCGTTGACGTCGGGCGGGAGCACCTGGATCTTCATGCGTCGGCACTCGTTGAGGTAGATGGCCATCTTGTCCTTGTCGTCCTTGACCGAGGTCAAGAGCGCGGCCATGTACTCGGCGGCGTAGTGGTGCTTGAGGTAGGCGGTCCAGTACGAGATCAGCCCGTACGCCGCGGTGTGCGCCTTGTTGAACGCGTAGTCGGAGAACGGGACCAACACGTCCCACAGCGCCTTGATCGCCGCGTCGGAGTAACCGTTGGCGCGCATGCCCTCGGAGAAGGGGACGTACTCCGCGTCGAGGACCTCCTTCTTCTTCTTGCCCATCGCCCGACGCAGCAGGTCGGCTTGGCCGAGGCTGTAGCCGGCGAGCTTCTGGGCCACCGCCATGACCTGCTCCTGGTACACGATCAGGCCGTACGTCGTCCCGAGGATCTCCTTGAGCGGCTCCTCGAGCTCGGGGTGGATCGGCGTGATGTCCTGCTTGCCGTTCTTGCGCAGCGCGTAGTTGGTGTGGGAGTCGACGCCCATCGGCCCCGGACGGTAGAGCGCGAGGACGGCCGAGATGTCCTCGAAGTTGTCCGGGCGCATGAGCCGCAGCAAGCCGCGCATCGGTCCACCGTCGAGCTGGAACACGCCGAGCGTGTTGCCGGTGCCGAGGAGCTGGTAGGACTCGGCGTCGTCGAGGGGGAGATCCTCGAGCACGAGCTTCTCGCCGCGGTTGGCCTCGATGTTCTTGACGGCGTCGTCGAGGACCGTGAGGTTGCGCAACCCCAGGAAGTCCATCTTGATCAGGCCGAGCGTCTCGCAGGTCGGATAGTCGAACTGCGTGATCATCGCCCCGTCGGAGGGCCGCTTGAGCAGCGGGATCACGTCGATGAGCGGCTCG
>DATGYO010000185.1:0-1976 GCA_035297905.1 Nocardioidaceae bacterium | reverse complement strand
CCAGGCCTGGATGTTCTCGCCTGCGGGACAGGCGTCGTTGCAGGGCGGCATCCGGTTCGTGTAGACGGCACGCTCGGTGCGCCAGGAGCCGGTCTTGTTCGCGCGGCTCGAGCCGACGTCGAGGGTGATGGCAAAGGGCTTTTCCATGTCAGGCTCCTGGGAGTTCCGCACCCTCGCCGTTCTTGGCGAGAAGTCCGAACCGTTCGATGTTCCGGTCCGCGCCGGCCTGGATCCGATCGATGATGTCCTGTCGCGGGTGCTCCCCGAACAGGTGCGCGTAGCGCTTCTGGATCTTCAGGTACTCCACGACCGGGACCTGGTGCCGGATCTTGGAGACCTCCGTGACCTGGCCGTGCTCGGCCTCGAAGACGGGGAAGATCCCGGTCTCCTTCGCCAGGCGGGACAACCGGATCGTGTCCTTGGAGGCCGATCCCCAGCCGAGCGGGCAGGGCACGAAGACGTGCAGGTAGCGGGCGCCGCGGAAGGTCATCGCCTTCTCGACCTTGTACTCGAGGTCACGGAGCTCGGCCACGGTGGCCGTTGCCACGTACGGGATCTCGTGCGCCATCGCGATCAGCGGCACGTTCTTCCCCTGGCCGAAGACGTTGCCGGGCTGGCTTCCGAGCGGCTTGGTGTTCGCCGTCCGGGCCCCCGGCGGTGTGGCACCGGAGCGCTGGACGCCGGTGTTCATGTAGCCCTCGTTGTCGTAGCAGACGAAGAGCACGTCGTCGTTGCGCTCGAACATCCCGGACAGGCAGCCGAACCCGATGTCGACGGTCCCGCCGTCACCGGCCTGGCCCACGACCCTGATGTCCTCGCGCCCTTTGGCCTTCAGCGCCGCCGCAATTCCGGAGGCAACCGCCGGGCCGTTCCCGAAGAGCGAGTGCATCCACGGAAGCTGCCACGACGACTCCGGGTACGGCGTCGAGAACACCTCGAGGCAGCCGGTGGAGTTGGCGGCGACGATCTTCCCACCGGTGGCACGCATCGCCGCGTCGAGGACGTAGCGGGCGCCGAGCGCCTCCCCGCATCCCTGGCAGGCGCGGTGGCCCGAGGTCAGCGAGTTCGACCGCCCCATGCGCGCCTGGACCGACCGCTGCTCCGGTTCGAGCAGCCGGTTGCCGGCCACGAACGTCCCGGCCTGGTAGAGCTTGATCTCCTGGTATGCCACGGCACGCCTCCTACTCGTAGGCCCCGGAAGCGACGGTGCCGATGTCGCGGAGCATGTGCTCGGCATGTGGGCCGGGCCTGGTGCCGCGCCTCGACCGTTCGAGCTCGCGCTGCACGAGCCCGGTGTCGAGATCGAGGAAATGAAGCTTGCGGGCGTCGAGGCGCCCGCCCGTCACGTCGTCGAGCAGGCGGCGCAGCGAGGCACGTGTGATCGGCCGGCCACCCAGCCCCGCCACGACGTCGTACACCTCGACAGGCAGGCCGCGGGTCGCGTCCCTCGTGTTCTGGCCGACGATGCCGCCGGCCCCGACCGCGAACGCCTTCTCGACGACGATCACCCGCTGCGCCCGGCTCAGGGCCTCGCGGACCTCTGCGATGGGCCAGGGCCGGAAGCACTTGACACCGAGCGCACCGATCGAGACGCCCTCGTTGCGAAGCTCGTCGACGACGTCGTCGATCGTGCCGAGCACCGATCCCAGTGCCACCACGATGGTCTCCGCGTCCTCGATCCGGTAGGGACGGACCAGTCCGCCCGAGTCACGACCGAACGCGGCCTTGAAGTCCGCGGCGATCACCGGGATCTCGTCGAGTGCCTCCATCTGCTTGGCGTGCATGAGGTACTTCACCTCCGCGAACGCCTCGGGACCCACCATGGCCCCGATCGTCACCGGCTCCTCCGGGTCGAGCAGCTGCTGCGGCTCGAAGGAGGGCACGAACGCGTCGACCTGCTCCTGCGTAGGAAGGTCCACCTGCTCGAAGGCGTGGGTGAGGACGAAGCCGTCCATGCACACCATCACCGGCAGGGA
>DATGYO010000184.1:0-22615 GCA_035297905.1 Nocardioidaceae bacterium | reverse complement strand
GAGAGCGGCACGACTTCCTCCCGCTGACGATGACCTACGTCAAGTCTAGGCAGCCACGTGAGCAGACGGTAGGCGACCGTCGAAAAATTCATCCCCTCCGGATGACCCGGTGTGCGAGGCTTCTCCGGCGGGCCCTGTTGGGACCGTACAAATGGGGGCTTATGGTGTCCCCAGCCTCCGGGACAGCACCGGAGCAGCACAGAGGACGCACCCACATGAAGCACGCACCCATGCGCCGGCTGGTCGGTTCGGCGATGACCCTGGTCGCAGTCAGTCTCGGTTTCGCAGCCGTGAGCGCTGCTCCGGCGCAGGCCGCGGTCGACCTGAGCAAGCCGTTCGCGCGGGAGGCCGTGCACCGCGGCGACGTGGACGCGGACGTGTACAACATCGAGCACGTGTACGAGGTGCAGATCCGCCTTCGTCGGCTCGGTTACCTCTCGGCCACCCCGAACGGCAACTTCGGGGCTCAGACCGAGAGAGCGGTCAAGCGCTTCCAGCGAGCGAACCACCTGCGGGCCACCGGACGCGTCACTGCCTCGACCTGGGCGCCGCTGATCCGGCGCAGCACCTTCGGCAAGGGCAGCGTGCCGGCAGCGTGCGAGAGGACCGGCTGGCACGTCTGCTACGACCGCATGCGCCACCAGGCGAGCCTCTACCGCAGCGGCCGGCTGTACAACTCGTGGCTCGTGCGCGGCGGCAGCTACGACCGCCAGACCCGAACCGGCGACTTCCAGGTCCAGTGGCGCGACAAGGACCACACCAGCCGCACCTACGGCGGCGCCCCGATGCCGTACGCCCAGTTCTTCTCCGGCGGCCAGGCCCTGCACGGATCGCGCTTCATGATGGACCCCTACGAAGGGCACAGCCACGGTTGCGTGAACTTCTGGGTCGAGGATGCCCGGCAGCTGTGGAACCTGACGCACGACAAGAGGCTCTTCGTCCACGTGTACGGCAGCTGGGACTGACCCACAGGCCGGTCACGGGAGCGGCTGGCCGTTGTCCGGATCGGGTTGCTCACACCATGTCGGAGCCTGACAACTTGTTGCGGAGCATCATCGTCGCGCGGCTGTGCAGCTGGGACACCCGCGACTCGGTCACCCCGAGGACCCGACCGATCTCCGCCAGCGTGAACCCCTCGAAGTAGTACAGGGCGATGATCACCTGGTCCCGCTCGGGAAGCTCCCCCACCACCCGCAGCAGCTCAGCCTTCGCCTGGTCGTCCTCGATCTCCTCGGCTGCGGCGGCCGAGAGGTCGTCGGCGAGCTCGAAGTCCTCCATGGTGGCGACACCGGTCACCCCCACCTTCGCGTAGAGCTCGCGGAGCTCGCGCACCGAGATGCCGAGCTCGGCGGCGATCTCCGGGTCGTCGGGGATCCTGCCGAGCCTGGCCTCGAGCGTGTGCTGCGCCTCCTCGACCTGCCGCACCTTGTCTCGCACCGAGCGCGGCACCCAGTCCAAGGACCGCAGCGCGTCCACCATGGCGCCCCGGATGCGCGGCACCGCGAAGGTCTGGAAAGTGAGGCCACGGCCAGGGTCGAAACGCTCGATGGCCTCCATCAGCCCGATGATCCCGTCGGACACCAGGTCGGCGTACTCGATGCTCTCCGGAAGGCGGGTCCGGAGGCGGCCCGCGACGTACTTGACCAGCGGTGAGTACTGCAGGACCAACCGGTTGCGTCGCTCGAGCGTGGGGTCGGCTCGGAACGACTGCCACAGCTCCTCGACGGTGTCGCTCACGCCTGGCCCCAGGGCTCGGTCACGGCGACGACGCTCTCACGCACCCGGTCGCCGCACCCGGGACGAGCCGTCTCCGCGCAGGGCAACGAGCGCGCTGGCCGGGTTCGCCCGGTAGCGCTCGATCAGCTCGTTCGTCGCCTCGTCGATCCGCTGGTGCAACGCGTTGCGGTACGACGTCAGCTGCCGCTCCGCCGTACGCAAACGCTCCACGGCCGATCTGACGGCCTCCTCGTCCTGGGGGTCGACCTCGGTGACCCACATCTCCTCGAGCACCGGTAGGTCCGGAAGCGGCTCCGCGGCACGGACCCGGACCAGGGCTGTCCGGGTACGGCCGGCGCCGGTGTCGCCGAGCACATGGGCGACGGTTTCCAGCGAGAGGGGTCCTGCTGTGGACTTCTCCGCCTCGAGCAGGTCGATCCGGGCGTGGACCAGGCGCCGCCAGTAGGAGACCCGGTCCTCCTCGTCGGCGAGCTTGCGCCGGTAGCCGCGCAGCGCCGAGAGGGAGAGCTCGTCCAACCGCGCGGGTGGCCCGGGCAGGGGACCCTCCCCAGACCGCTGGTGAGCGTGGGGCGGTGAAGCGGCCATGTTCCCTCTCGTGTCGGCTACGGACACATCAGACGCCCCGATGTTGCCACCCGGCGAAAGGCATTCGCATCATCCGGCCAAAGGTGGCCCGAAATCTGCTGAAAAATCCTCGACCTGGTCCTCAAGTCGGCTCGGCCGCGTTCCGATGATCTCCGTGACTGCGCAACAGCGTCGGCTCGTCACTGGGAGGGACGAAAGGGCGCGCGCAGCAAGTCCCAACCCACCCCCAGCGGCCGGCCCCCCACGGCTGCTGGTGTTTGTCCGGCACAACCCCCCGGTGTCGGTCAGCAAGCCCCTGGCCCGCCCACGGCCGGGGGCTTGCGCTTTGTCAGGCCTTGACCGGAGTCAGGAACGCCGGCCGTCGTAGACGACCGCGTTGCCGTGCGGGGCAACCTTGGCCTGGTACATCGCGACGTCGGCGAGCCGCAGCAGGTCCGGGACCGGGTGCGGAGGGGAGAGCGCGATGCCGATGCTCACGCTGACAAGGAAGCGCTCACCCTCGAGGGCCACCGGAGCCTCGAGCGCCTTCTGGATCCGAGAGGCGACTGCGGTTGCGGTCTCGGCGTCGGTGTCCTCACTGATCACGGCGAACTCGTCGCCGCCGATCCGAGCCACCGTGTCGGTGGCGCGGACCGATTCGGCGACGCGAGCGGCCACCTGCACCAGGACCCGGTCGCCCGTCGCATGGCCGTGGACGTCGTTGACCTGCTTGAAGTTGTCGAGGTCCAGGAAGAGTACGGCCACCCCGCGGCCGCGAGCACGCGCCTGCCGCGCGTCGGCCGTGGCGAGCCGGTCGAGGAAGAGCAGCCGGTTGGGGAGCCCGGTCAGGGCATCGTGCATCGCCGCCCGCCGCAGCGACTCCTCGGAGGCTCGCTGGCTCGTGACGTCGGAGATCATCGCGAGCGAGCCCAGGACGGAGCCGTCCGCAGCGATCAGCGAACTGGCCGAGACCGACAGCACCCGGTCCGAGCCATCGGGGTGCCGGTAGGCGAAGTCGTACCGCTCGGGGCCGGCGTCGCGGTCTCTCTCCGCCAGCCGGCGAGCCGCCGCAGCGGCCTCGCTCGGGGCGAAGATCCCGTGACCACCCAGCGCATAGATCTCCTCGAGCGACATGGCGATGATCTCGGTCAGCCGCCCGTTGGCGAACAGGATGTCGCCTTCCGGTGACACCGCGAGGATGCCCTCCTGACTGGTCTCGGCGATGGCACGGAACCTGGCCTCCGACTCACGCAGCGCCTGCTCCGCCTCCGGGTTGTCCTCACGCAGGTTCGCGACGGTGCCGCTGTCCTGGAGGATCAGGTTCGTGCCGAGCGAGTGGCCTTCGGAGTTGCGGCGCAGGCCGAGTGTCACCGAGAGGTCGAAGGTCTCGCCGTCGCACCGAAGCCCGCTGACCAGGAACGGCCTCGCGCGCTCGCCGCCAAGGACCCGCTCGCGGATCTGGCGTACCTGGTCGTGGTCCTTCGGTGAGAGCAGGGCGGTCACGGGCAGCCCGAGCAGCTCCTCTCGCGACCATCCGAACATCTCGGCGGCCACCTGGTTGACCCAGACGACGGTTCCTTCGAGGTCGGTGGCGATCACACCGTCGGGCACGCTCATGACGATGCTGCCGAACAGCTCGGCCTGCTCCCCGAGCGTCATGCCGGGCATCGGCACCCAGGGTGGGTCGGAGCGGGCTCCGTCCCCACGTGCCTCCATGCGGAGTTCCTTCCGCCACGACCTGCGCTAGGACCTGCCCCCTCGCAGCAGGGTAGCCGGTCGCACGGCCGTCTTACCGAACCGTGAGGTGGCCCGGTCCACCGCGCGGTCAGCGTCCGACCAGCCGTGCTCCCGCTCTCCCAGCACCAGCTGGTGGTGCACGGTGGTGCGGGGCACGAGACCTTCGACGCGTACGCCGACGAGACGGATCCTGGCCCGCTGCAGCCCCAACGCGCCGAAGAGGTCGGTCGCGGTGTGGTACACGACCTGGGTCACGTCGGTCGCCTCGGGCAACGTCTTCGACCGCGTGATCGTGGTGAAGTCGGCGAACCGGACCCGGATCGTCACGGTGCGCCCCGCGACCTGTGCGGTCCGCATCCGAGAGGTCACCTTCGCCGAGAGCCGCAGCAGCTCGCGCAGGATCACCTCGTGGTCGTCGGTGTCGCGGCCGAACGTCTCGTCGGCTCCCATGCTCTTGTCGGGTTCGTCGGGCCCGCGGCGGGCGGTCACCACCCGACGGTCCCGACCCCACGCGAGATGATGCAGCTGGCTGCCGAGGGCAGTGCCGACGGCCCGCTGGAGGGTCGTCAGCGGCGTGTGCGCGATGTCGCCGATCGTCATCAGGCCCAGCCGGTGCAGCATCGCGGCGGTCTTCTCCCCCACCCCCCACAGCTCGTCGACGTCGAGCGGGTGCAAGAACGTGGTCACCGAGTCAGGGGGTACGACGCACACGCCGTCAGGCTTGGCCCGTCGGCTCGCCATCTTCGCGAGAGCCAGCGTGCTCGCGACGCCGACCGAGCAGGTGATCCCCTGCTCGTCGAAGATCCGGGCTCGGAGGTGCTCGGCGATCTCATAGGGGCTCCCCAGCCGGCGGGCTGCTCCGGAGACGTCGAGGAACGCCTCGTCCAACGACATCGCCTCCACCAGCGGAGTGACCTGCCGGAAGGTCTCCATCACCGCGGACGAGACCAGGCCGAAGGTCTCGAAGTCGGGTGGGATCACCACCGCCTGGGGGCAGAGGCGGCGGGCGCGGGCGCCGGGCATCGCCGAGCGGACGCCATACTCCCGGGCCAGGTAGTTCGCCGACAGCACCACGCCGCGATGGCCTCCTCCGACGATCACCGGGACGTCCCGGAGGTCGGGACGGTCCCGGGTCGCGACGGAGGCGTAGAAGGCATCCATGTCCACGTGCAGGATCGGGCAGTCCCACGACTCGGTGAGGAGATCCGCCCGCGCGGCACTCATCGCCAAGCCCCACGGTCTGCCGGCTCGCAGGCGGGCGGGCTCGATGCGGTGCGCGCCTTCCCGGATGGGCTAGCGGCGGGTGGCGACGACGTGCAGCTGGGTCCCCAGCGGGAGGTACTCCGGCCGGTCCGCGACCGCTTTCTCCAGCTCCACCAGCGCCGACTCCGCGCCGGGCTCCATGTCGACGATGGAGCTGGGGACCAGGTCGACGAAGACCCGCACCGCGTGCATGGCCGTGGTGTCGAAGCCGTTCCGGTCGAGGATCGTCGAGATCTCATCGGAGGTGAACCGCCGGGCGGCACCCGCCGCTGCCGGGTCGTCGAGCAGGTCCTTGGCCTGATGGAAGTGCCCGGCCATCGCCCGTGCGACCACCGCGGCGTGCCGCTGCCCCACCAGCAGGCTGAGCATCCCGCCGGGACGGAGCACGCCGGCGATGACGGACAGCGCCGCGGCGGGGTCGTCGACGATCTCCAGCACCCCGTGGCAGAGCACGACGTCCGCGCTTCCGGCCGGCACCAGGTCGGGCAGGGACGCCAGGTCACCCTGGCGGGCGGTGACCAGGCCTGCGACACCGCTCTCCTCGGCGCGTCGGCCGAGGATCGCCAGCGCGTCAGGACTGGGGTCGATGACGGTGACCCTGTGGCCGAGCTCGGCGACCCGGACCGCGAAGCCGCCGGTGCCGCCACCGATGTCGATGACAGAGGCCGCACGATCGCCGGCACCCGCGCCCTCGACGTCGGCCGGAACCGATGCGAGCACGTCCTGCAGGGCCTTCCAGACGACGGCGGTGCGGGCCGCTCCACGACCGTGTGGCCGCTGCGGGCTGCTCTGTCCTGGCATGGGCCCCACCCTAGTGAGAAGCCGATGGGTCCGGTCATCCGGCACTCCCGGGACTTCGGTGCCACAGCTTGCGGGGAGCGGTCTTGGTGTCCTCCCCTGCAGGCTTGATGTCGGCGTAAGGCGACAGCTTGAACCCGCTCGAGTGCACCAGCACCCGCCGCCTCCCCATGCCACCGGCGGTGCCGGCGCCCTGCTGCCGGGCGGCCGGCGGGTCGGCCATGACCGGCCGCGTGGAACGGCTTTCGGCCGCCCCTGTCACGGCTGCCTCCTCGACCGAACCCACCTCGCCGAAGCCCTGCGGTATCTCGTCCATGAACGCCCGGACCGCCTCGATGCCGCCTGCCTTCCACACCTGGTGGAGCGTGGGCAGCTCCCAGCACCCGGTGGCCCGCAACGACACGCCGCGTGGTCCGGTGCGCCGGAGGACACCGCGGACCAGCAGCAGCCAGGAGTGGAACACGGTTGCGGCGTAGGGCCCCTGGGCGTCCTCGAAGAAGGTCGCGTCCACGGGACCGGTGGCGTCGTCGAGGGTCACGAAGATCACCCGGCGGCCGGAACGGATCGGCGGGGTCTGGGTGGCCACCTTGACGCCGCCGACCAGCAGCTCGGACTTGCTGCGGCGCTGCAGGAGGTCACACGCGCGGGTCACGCCGAGCTCGTCGAGGAGCGGGACGTAGAAGTCGACGACATGGCGGCTCACGTCGAGCCCGAGTATCTCGAGCTCGGCGCGGACACGCTCGGAGTCGTTCATCTCCGGCAGCCCGCTGGCCTCGCCCTCGGCGGTGTCCCCGAGGTCGAGCGCGAGCTGCACCGAGGTCACCGGCCGCGGCGTCTTGGTCGCCTGGGACTGCCGCGAGGCCTGCTCCCACACGCCCGGCGGCCGCGGCGAGGCGTCCTGGGCAGCGACGACGTCAGCCGAGCGGCCGGTCGCTCTGGGCACGCTCGACAGGCCGCGCCCACGGCCACGGCTGGCCTGCTCGGCGACCCTGGTCTGGCGGTCGAGGTCGGCTACCTGAAGCAGCAGGTCGCGGCGGGTGACCTTCGTCCGGCGACGCACCCCGAGGGAGGAGCCGATGCCGTAGACGGAGTCGAAGCCGCCGGCGAGCACGAGCCGTTCCACGACCGGCCGGGAGACGCGGGCGCGGTGCCAGAAGTCGGCGAGCGAGTGGTACGGCCGCGCCGCGATGATCCGGCCCACCTCCGCCTCGGTGATCCCCTTCACCTCCGAGAGCGCAAGCCGGATGCCGTAGGCGCGACCATCGGGCAGGCCGGGGTCCGGCGCCTGCCGAGGTGCCTGGCCCAGGTCTGAGGGAGAGGCGGCGCTGTGCTCATCGAGGTACCCGCCCATCCGCTCCACGACGTACTCCTTCTCCGAGGCGTTGACGTCGAGTCCGAGCACGGCGATGCCGAACTGACGGGCGTCGTCGAGGATCAGCCGCTTGGGATACATCCCGGGGTCGTGGGTGAGGACACCGGCGAGGAAGTACGCCGGGTAGTGCGCCTTGAGCCAGGACGACTGGTACGTCGGCAGCGCGAAGGCGGCCGCGTGGGCCTTGCAGAAGCCGAACGACGCGAACGCCTCGAGCACCTTCCAGATCTCCTCGACGAGACGCTGGGAGTACCCGCGGCCGAGTGCCCGGGGGAAGAACCACAGCTTCGCCTGGGCCATCCCCTCGACGTCACCGAGTGCGCGGCGCGCCTCGTCGGCCTCGGCGAGGGTGCAGCCGGTGAACTGGGCGATCATCTCGATGACCTGCTCGTGGAAGACCACCACGCCGGAGGTCTGCTCCAGGATCGGCCGGAGGTCCTCGTGGAGGTAGTTCGGCATCGACCAGCCCTGCCGGGCGTTGAGGTAGGGCGTGATCATGTCGCTCTTGACCGGCCCGGGCCGGAACAGCGAGATGTCGGTGATGACCTCCTCGAAGGTCTTGATCCCCGACCGCCCGACGAGCTCGCGCTGGCCCGGCGACTCGATCTGGAAGCAGCCCAGCGTCTTGGCCCTCGCGATCAGCTCGAAGGTCGCCGGGTCGTCGAGCGGCACCTGCTGCTCGTCGTCGATGTCCACGTCACGGCCCTCGACCCGTCGGATCTCACCCAGTGCGTGGGCCATCGCCGACTGCATCCGGATGCCGAGCACGTCGAGCTTGAGCAGGCCGAGGTCCTCGACGTCGTCCTTGTCGAACTGGCTCATCGGGAAGCCGGCGTAGCTCGCCTCGACCGGCGTGCGGTCCAGCAAGGTGGCGTCGGAGAGCAGCACACCGCAGGGGTGGACCGCGATGTGACGGGGCAGGCCGTCCAGCTTCTCGACCAGCCGGAACATCAGGTCGAGGCGCTGCTCACCGAGCCCGGAAGCGCGCAGCTCCGGGAGCTCACGCAGCGCCACGCGGGCGTCGCGGGCGCGGATGTGCGGGAAGGCCTTGGCGATCGCGTCGACCTCGCCGGCCGGCATGCCCAGGGCTGCGCCGACGTCACGCACAGCGTGCCGGACCCGGTAGGTGTCCATCATCGACACAGCCACACAGCGCTCCCCGCCGTAGCGGTCGAGGATCTTCTCGTACACCTCGAGCCGACGGGCGGACTCCACATCGATGTCGATGTCGGGCAGCGCCTGCCTCAACGGCGAGAGGAACCGCTCCATCAGCAGCCCGTGACGCAGCGGGTCCACCCCGGAGATGCCGAGCAGGTAGTTGACCAGGCTGCCGGCTCCCGACCCACGGGCCGCGGACCGGACCCCCATCTCCTTGATGAGGTCGGTGACGTCGGCGACGGTGAGGAAGTACGAGGCGTAGCCGAGCTTCTCGATCGTCTGGAGCTCGTCGTCGAGCCGCTTCCAGATCCGCTGGCGCGGCGCGTCGGCGTAGCGCCTGGAGATGCCCGCATCACACCGGGCCTGCAGCATCGCCTGCGCCTCATGCCCTGAGGAGCCGAACTCCGGGAAGTGCACCTCCCCGAGCCCGAGGTCCTCACGAGGGTCGACCACGCACCGGTCGGCGACCGCGCGGGTCCGCGCGAGGAGCTCGCGTGCGGCTCGGCCGCTGTCGCCGAGGCCGGAGAACCGGCAGATCTCCTCGGCCATGTCCGACATCTCCTTGCCGGACTTCAAGAACCCCTCGGCGTTGGCCCGGTCGACGTGGCGCACGTCGAGAGGGACCAGCCGACGGGCTGCGTCGAGCACGTCGACCGTGGGCGCATCGGCACGGTCGGCGTAGCGGACGGCGTTGGTGAGGACCGCCCCGAGATGCTCGGCGCGCGAGATGCCGAGCATCCGGGCCGCATGTGGCGAGGAGCCCGGGCCGTTGCCCGGGAGCCGGTGCGAGACCGCCTCCACCACGATCGACGACCGGTCGACCACCTCGAGCCAGGGCCGCAGCGCTGCCCGGGCGAGGTCGTCGCGGCGCAGGGTCGCTGCCCGGCCCAGCTCGGACGTCGGGCCGAGGAGCACCAGAACGTCGGGGTCGTCACCGAGGTGCTCCCCGACGAGCTCCAGTGACGTGACCGGTGAGCCACGCTCCCCTGCCAGGTGCGTCGCGGAGACCAGCCGGCACAGCGCAGCCCACCCCCGCTTGCTCCCCGCCAGGAACGTCACCCGGGGTAGTCGCGGGTCGCGGAAGCTCCCGCCCCGCACGGGAGTGCGGGATGTCCGGGGGCGGCCGGGCGGAGCGTCGCCGGGGACGACCTCCGGCAATGCTCCGGTGGGAGCGAGAGCGAGGTCGACTCCGAGCACGGGCCGCACCCCGGCCTGCATGCAGGCCTTGGCGAAGCGCACCGCGCCGTAGACCCCGTCCCGCTCGGTCAGCGCGAGGGTGTCCATCCCGTGCTCGACCGCGCGCTCGACGAGCACATGTGGGTGCGAGGCGCCGTACTGGAGGGAGTACCCGGAGGCGACGTGCAGATGGACGAACGGGTCAGGCGACACAGCTCGGCCCCGCACTGGGGAGATGCTCTTGGAACGGGACATGCCGGTCGAGGCCGAGCGACTGCTCCACCAAGCCGAGGAAGCGGTCGGCGTCACGGACGAGGTCGTCCGCCTCCCGCTCGGAGACAGCCCGAGACGAGCCGGCCTCTGCGGCGGCACGCTTCGAAGCGCCCGCAGCGAAGAAGGCAGCCCACTCGCTGAACTCGGGCGCGACCTCGGCGAGCAGCACCCAGGCGTTCTTCTGTGCAGGACGACCCCGCCGAGGCCCGGCCGGGTGGGCACGCGCTGCCAGGAGGGCTGCCGTCGCCCGCAGCGCGGCGACATGGGCATGGGCGTAGCGCATCGTCACCTCGGTGGAGGTGATCGCCTCTCGCAGCGAGAGCGCCGCCCTCTCGAGGTAGGAATGCGTAGCCGCAGGAAGATGGAACGGCTGGGGAACGAAGGGTCCGGTCGTCATCTGGCTCCCCCTCAGTCCGCGCAGCTGGCCAGGCGCCAGCTGCCCTCTGCCCAGTCGAAGAGCAGGTCGAAAACGCCGCCTCCCCCGCCTTCAGCGCTGAGCCGACCTCGCGAGGCCTCGACCCGCCAGACCTCCCGCTCGGCGGTCAGGTCGGGAAGCACACTCAGCGCACGCCCGCCGACTTCCGCGGCCTCGGTGCCGAGGACTGCCCGGGCACCTGCGGAGTCCCACCACGCCCCGGTCTCCACCCAGTGGGCGACCACGGCGTGCACCTTCCACAGCCGGCCTCGCCACAAGAACTGCTCGGGCCCCTCGGACCCGTCCACCATCCCCCTGCGCACATCCACGGGATCGTCGTACCGCCGCATCTGCTCACCCTCCGAGAGTCACCGAACACTGCTGACTCGACCCCTGACCGACCCCACGAACCCTCTTCACCACTTGCCCGACAGGAGCAGTGGTGCCGACGGGGGTGGGGGTCGAGGTCACCCCCGCCGGCAGGTTGTTCGAACACTTGTTCGAACAGGAACAACGCTACACCTCGCCTCCGACAGAACGTCAACCTCTTCGGCAGAACTCGGGGACGCGGCCTTCCGGGCCGCCGCTGCCGCAGGTGACACGCTGGGACCATGAACAAGTCGCTGCTGCTCGCACTCGGCGGCCTCATGCTGGTCGGTGGCCTGGTGTGGACGCTCCAAGGCCTCGGCTACGTCACGGGTAGCCCGATGACGGGCGTCACACTCTGGGCCATCGTGGGTCCGATCGTCGCCGCCGCGGGGCTGGCACTCGTGGCGGTGGGCCTGCGGCGTCGCCGCTGAGGCGGCCGACAAAGAGGGCACAGCCGACAGCCGCGAAGACCACCCCACGGCGCGGGCGGTGGTCTGTACCTGCGGCCCTCGATGCCTCGCCCGGCCGCGGGCTGGGTAGACGAAGGCATATGTCCGCAAAGAGCCCCAGCGTCTCCCGCGAGCACGGTACGTCCGTCAGCGAAGTCACCGATCGACTGACCGAGCACACCCGAGAGATCCTTCACGACGTCAAGCCCAAGCTCCGTGGGTGGCTTCACGCCGCAGGAGCCCCGCTGACCCTCGTCGCGGGACTCGTCCTGATCGCCCAGTCACCGAGCTCGCCGGTCCGCTGGGGGTTGGCCGGGTTCGTCGTCTCCGCCGTGGTGCTGTTCAGCGTCTCCGCGCTCTATCACCGGCGCACGTGGTCGGCCCGCGCCAAGGAGAGGCTGCGCCGCTTCGACCACGCGAACATCTTCGTGCACATCGCCGGCACCTACACGGCGTTCTCACTGCTGCTCCTTCGGCCGGATCGCGCCGCCACGCTGCTGACGGTGGTGTGGCTCGCGGCGGCGCTGGGGATCGTGTTCCGGGTCTGGTGGATCGACGCGCCGCGGTGGCTGCACACGCCCGTCTACGCGATCGTGGCCTCAGCGGCAGTCCTGTTCTCCGCGGACTTCGCCGAACGCCTCGGCAGCCCGGTGCTGACCTTCATGCTCGTCGGCGCCGCGCTCTACCTGCTCGGCGCGATCGTCTACGGGGTCCAGCGCCCCAACCCGTTCCCGACCTGGTTCGGCTTCCACGAGGTGTTCCACGCCTTCACCATCGTCGCGTTCGCCACCCACTTCATCGGGATCTCCGTGGCGATCCACTCACTGACCTGACGGTGGCCTTCACTACAGTCGGCGTCCATGAGCCCCGACACCTTTGAGCACCCCTCGATCGGCCGGTTCCGCGAAGAGCTCGCACGACTCGGCGGCACCGGCCGGGTCGTCGTACTCCCCGACTCCGTGCACACGGCCGCCCTTGCCGCTGAGGCACTCGGCTGCGAGGTGGGCGCGATCGCGAACAGCCTGCTCTTCGACGCCGACGGCTCCCCCACGCTGATCCTCACCTCCGGGGCGCACCGGGTCGACACCGCCAAGGTGGCCGCCGAGCTCGGTGTCGAGAAGCTGCGTCGAGCCGCTCCCGAGTTCGTCCGCGAGCACACCGGCCAGGTGATCGGCGGTGTCTCCCCCATCGCGCACCCGGTTCCCGTCCCGACCTACATCGACCCGTGGCTGGAGAGGTACGACGAGGTCTGGGCTGCGGCGGGACACCCCTCGGCGGTCTTCAGCACGTCGTACGACGAGCTGCTGCGGCTCACGGGTGCCACCCCGCTGGAGGTGGAGTGAGATGGAGATCTGGGTCAACCCCGCCTGCTCGAAGTGTCGCGCCGCGACGTCGTACCTCGACGAGGCAGGCATCGACTACACGGTGCGCCGCTACCTCGACGAGCCGCCGACCGCCGAGGAGCTCACTGCTGTGCTCGACCGGCTCGGGCTGGAGCCGTGGGACGTTGCCCGCACCGGCGAGAAGGTCGCCGCCGAGATCGGGCTCGACGTCCTGCCCCGCAACGCCGACCACCGCGAGAAATGGGTGGCGGCGATGGTCGAGCACCCGATCCTGATCCAGCGGCCGATCCTCACCGCCGACGACGGCACCACCGTCGTCGGCCGAGATCCCGACTCGCTGCACAAGGCGGTGGACGCCGAGCGCTGAGGCGCCACGGTGGAACGCTCTCGGTTCGCCCTGCTGGCCGGCCTCGCAATCGACAACTTCGGGTCAGGGTTGTTCCTCCCTCTCGCCCTGGTCTATGCCACGAGGGTCGTGGGGCTGCCGGTCGGGACTGCGGGTCCGGCCGTGGCTCTCGGCACCATCCTGGGGTTCGCCATCCCACCGGTCGCGGGTCGTCTGACGCATCGGTTCGGTCCCAGGTTCACCGTGGTGACCGCCCAGCTCGTCCAAGGCATGGGCGCCGCCGCCTACCTGGTGGCAGCCGACGTAGCCGGGGTGCTGGTTGCAGCAGGGCTGATGGCCACCGGTGTCCAGATGTTCTACTGCTCGGTCTTCGTGCTCATCGCCGACGTCAGCACCGACGAGTCGAAGGAACGACCGTTTGCGCTTGTGGCGATGGTCAGGGCCGCAGCGTTCGGGCTGGGCACGCTCACCTCGGCACTGGCGCTCACGCAGAACAGCGACGCCGCGCTTCGCGGGCTGGTCGCGGTGGACGCGGGCACGTTCGTCGTCGCTGCGTTCCTGCTGGCCCGGTTCGTCGTCACGGGTCCTGTCGAACACGCGGCGGTGCCGGCTGTGGGACCGCTGACGGTCCTGCGCGACCGGTCGTACGTGACGCTGATGCTCGGCGTCTGCCTGCTCGGGCTGACCGTCGACTTCGCGCTCCTGGGCACACCGGTCTTCGTCCTCGACGTGCTCCACGGCCCCGCATGGCTGCCAGGAGCACTGCTGGCCGCCGGCACGCTGCTGTCGAGCGTGTTCGGTGTCAAGGTCGTCGAGGTGCTCGCCGGACGTCGGCGGACGCGGTCGCTCCAAGCCGGGGCGGTCACCTACGCCGTGTTCAGCCTGGCTCTCATGGCAACCCTCTGGGTACCTCCTGGCTGGCTGGTGCCGTATGCCTTCGCCGCCTGGCTGCTCTTCGTCATCGCGAACAAGGTCATCTACCCCGTCGCGGGCGCCCTGTCCGATGCCCTGCCACCGCGGAACGCACGTGCGGGTTACATGGCCACCTTCCAGTACTCCTTCACCACGGCACAGGTGGTGGCGCCGGCGGTGGTCGGTCTCTTCGCTGTCGCCGCGTGGGCACCCTGGGCCGTGATCGCGGTTGCCGCGCTCGCGGGAGTGGTGACGTTCCGAAGTCTCGAGAAGGCGATCCCCGGGGGGATGAACCGGGCAGAAGCCCTGGCGTCACCGGGCTGACCGAGCCGCCAGGTGGAGTCCGTAGAGGGCGTTGTCCTCGTCCAGGTCCGGCACCAGCAGCTGCCAGCCGAGCCTTCGGTAGAGCCTGGGTGCCGCGCGGTCATCTCTGTACGTCGACAGCAGCGCCCTCTCGTGGGGAAGGCCGGCGAGCAGCTCGTCATGGAGCCTGGCTCCCACCCCTCCACGCTGGACGACGGGGTCGACCGCGAGCTCGACGAGCTCGAAGTGGCCGCCGAGCCACTCCTCGACAACCTCCGCTGGGGCCAGCGTGGCGACCCGGTCGGTCCACCACTGGCCACGTTGACCGGTGTACCCGTACGCAAAGCCGACGACGACGCCGTCTGCCGTCGCCTGCGCCAAGCGGAACCCGTCCCGCTCGATGTGGCGCGGCAGCTGCTCCTCCAGGAAGCGCCGTACCTCCTCTTCTCCTTCGTCGTACCCAGGGGCGCCGAAGGCCGCTCGGTACACCGCCGCGAGCGCATCGAGACGGCCACGGACCAGGTCCGCGTCCTCGACAACGCCTATCTCGATCGACACGCGAGCACCCTAGCCACCCACGAACACGGTCGGCACCCGTCAGTAGGCTGCGCGGCATGGCGAGAGTGGTGGTGATCGGCGGCGGGCTCGGGGGTTCGGCAGCCGCCGCACGGCTCGCCAAGCTCGGGCACCGGGTGACGCTCGTCGAGCGGCTCGACCACGTCGGCGGAGCGCTCGGGTTCGTCGAGTCGGATGGTTACCGATGGGACTCCGGCCCCACCGCGACCGCGCTGCCCGCCGTGCTCCGTGACCTCTTCCGCAAGTCCGGCCGACCGCTGGAGCGGGAGCTCGAGCTCGTGCCGCTCGACCCGATGCGCGAGCACAGGTTCGAGGACGGCTCCGTGCTGCCGCTCCCCTCAGGCAGCCGGGCAGCCCAGCACGAAGCCATCGAGAGCACGCTCGGCGCCGGCCTGGGCGACCGGTGGCTCGACTACACCCACGGCTTCGCCGACACCTGGAACCTGCTGCGGCGTGACTACCTCGAACGACCCTGGTCTCCCGAGCATGCAAGTCGCGAGACCCGGGCCGTGCTGTCGTCGCGCACCAGCCTCCACAAGCAGGTCACCAGGGCCTTCAAGGACGAGCGGCTGCGTGCACTCGCCTGGCACGACGCGGTCATCGGTGGTCACGACCCGCGCAATGTGCCGGCCTGGGCCGGGATGACGTCCTACGTCGAGCAGAACTTCGGCCTGTGGACCGTTCCGGACGGAATGGGCGCGTTCGGAGCGGCACTCGCCAAGCGCCTCGCCGAGCGCCGCGTCGACGTTCGCCTCGGTACGACGGTCGGCGACATCGTGCTCGACCACGGTCGCGCCGTCGGGGTGGAGACCGACGAGGGCACCATCGACGCCGAGGTCGTCGTGTGCGCGATCGACCCGCGCCGGCTGCCGTCGCTCGAGGCGACGGTGCGCCGCACGATGCCGGCGATGCCGCCCGTCGTCTCCCATCTAGGGCTGCGAGGCGACGTCCCTGACCTTCCACACGAGGTGGTGCTCCACGGCGATCCGTTGATCGTCGTACGCACCAACGGGTCTGCGCCCGCGGGAGGTGCGGCGTGGACGCTGCTCGGCCGCGGGCGCATCGCCGAGGACCTCGTCACCGCGCTCGCACGCCGCGGCGTCGACGTGCGGGACCTCGTCGAGGTCCGGGTCGACCGCTCGCCCAAGGACATCGTCGAGACGTGGGGTGGCTCGCCGTACGGCGTGCTCTGGCAGGGACGGGCAACTGTCGAGCACAGAGCCGGCACGAGCAGTCCGTGGCCGAACGTGTTCTGTGCCGGCGCCCATGCCGCGCCCGGCGCGGGCGTGCCGTTCGTCGGACTCGGCGCCGCGCTCGTCGCCCAAGCCGTCGGGAAGGCCTGAGCCCCGCCGGTCAGCCGACGCCGGTCAGCCGACGGCGGTGCGCAGGTTCGCGTAGATCTCGCGGGTCGCCTTGGACCGGTTGAGCGTGTAGAAGTGCAGCCCGGGTGCGCCCCCGCTGAGCAGCGTGTCGCACAGCTCGGTCGCGATCGTGATCCCCTCTTTGCGCACGGCGACCGCGTCGTCGCCGTAGCGGGCGACCCGCTCCACCGTCTCCGGCGGCAGGGCCGCCCCGGACAGCTCGGCCATCCGCTTGATCTGGGCGAGGTTCGTGATCGGCATGATCCCCGGGATGATCGGGATGTCGACGCCGAGGGCCGAGACCCGGTCGGCGAGACGGAAGTAGTCGTCGGGCCGGAAGAACAGCTGCGTGATCGCGAACTCCGCCCCCGCCTGTGCCTTCTCGGCGAGCACCCGGGCGTCCGCGTCGAGCGACTCCGCCGAGGGGTGCCCCTCCGGGAACGCCGCCACCCCGACGCAGAAGTCCCCGAGAGACTTCACCAGCCTCACGAGCTCCACCGCGTAGTGGAAGCCCTCCGGGTGAGGGGTGTACGGGGCAGTCGGTCCGGCCGACGGGTCTCCCCGCAGCGCCAGCACGTTGCGGACCCCGGCCGCGGCGTACGAGCCGATCACCGAGCGCAGAGTCTCGAGTGAGTGGTCGACGCAGGTCAGGTGCGCGAGCGGGGTCATCGAGGTGTCGGCGGCGATCCGCTCCGTGAGCCGCACCGTGCGGTCGCGCGTCGAGCCACCCGCGCCGTAGGTGACCGAGACGAACGTCGGGTGCAGCGCCTCGAGCTCGCGCAGCGCCGTCCAGAGCTGGCGCTCCCCCGCCTCGTCCTTGGGCGGGAAGAACTCGAAGGAGAAGGACTTCTCACCAGCGTCGATGAGATCCCGGACGGTGGCGGAACCGCCGGGCATGCGCGAGGGAAGTCCAAGAGCCATGCCGCCAAGGATAGGTGGGTGGCCCGGGCCCGCCCGGGAGTTGTCCAAAGTAGGCTCGCGGGCGTGACCTCCCCTCACTCCTCCTCTCTAGCCGCCTGGGACGCGACCGACTTCCGGGCCGCCGTCCAGGCGACGCTCGACGAGTTCGTCGACGTCCAGGCCGGTCGCCTGGCCGACCTCGGAGCCGACGCCGACCGCCTGGTCACGGCTGCGCGCGAGGCGGTCACCGGAGGCAAGCGGTTCCGCGCGTCGTTCTGCTACTGGGGCTTCCGCGCGGTGCAGGACGAGGGGTACGACGAGCAGCAGCTCGTGCGCGCCGCCGCTGCCTTGGAGCTGCTCCACGCCAGCGCGCTGGTCCACGACGACTACATGGACGCCTCCGACGTACGACGGGGCCGCCCAGCCACGCATCGTGCTTTCGAGCAGCAGCACCGCGAGGCGGGCTGGGGCGGCGACCCGGCGCAGTACGGAGCCGCGGCGGCGATCCTCCTCGGCGACCTGCTCCTGTCGTGGGCCGACGAGCTGCTGCGGACCTGCGGTTTCGACGAGGCACGAGTGCTCGACGCGCTGGGGTACTTCGACACCACCCGCGGCGAGGTGATCGCGGGCCAGTTCCTCGACGTCTCGGTCCAGGCTCGCCGCGCCTCGGACGTCGAGGCGGCGATGACCGTCCTGCGCTACAAGTCCGCGAAGTACTCCGTCGAGCGGCCGCTGCACATCGGCGCGGCCCTCGCGGGCGGCTCGCCTGCGATCTTCGATGCGCTGAGCGCGTTCGGGCTGCCGCTCGGCGAGGCGTTCCAGCTGCGCGACGACCTGCTCGGCGTCTTCGGTGACCCGGCCGTGACCGGAAAGCCGGCGGGTGACGACCTCGTCGAGGGCAAGCGCACCGTCCTCGTGGCACTCGCGCTCGAACACGCCCCCGCAGAGGACGCTCGCCACCTCGACGCACGGCTGGGCACCTCGCTGGATGCGGCCGAGGTCGACGAGCTGCGGCGGATCATCGAACGCTCAGGGGCCCACACGCGGGTCGAGGTGATGATCGACGACCTGACCTCCCGCTGCCTCGGCGCGCTCGCCGCAGCCCCGGTGAGCGACTCGGCCCGGGAGGTGCTTCGTCAGCTCGCGACCGCGGCGACCCAGCGGGCGGTCTGACGTGAGACCGCCCGCGCGGACGCGGGCGGTGGCTCAGTGCGGTCCGTCGGGAAGCTCCGGCACTTCGATCGTCGGCCCTTCACCACGCAAGAGGACTGCGCACTTGTCGCAGCCCTCGTCGTGCGTCCGGCCCCCGAGGAGGCTCAACGCCTTCTGGAACGTCTCCTCGTCCGCACGGGCGAGCGGGCTCCATCCGTCCCAGAGGAAGACGATTCCCTGGTGCCCGCCGGCGTCGACCCCGTGCAGCCTCTCCTCGAGCCCGTCGAAGCTCCCGCCGTCGTAGCCGGGCAGGTCGAGCGCAGCACCGAGTGCCTTGAGGAAGCCCTCCTTGTCCTCGACCATCCACCCGTCGAGGTAGACGAAGCGCCATCCCGCTTTCTCGACCGCATGAGCCACATCGTCGACGTTGGCGGCGTTGTGCCACTGGAAGACATCGGGCTTGGTGTGGCCGGCAAGGAGTGCTGCGAGACCGCTCATCTCTGGTTCCTCTCGGGGACTTGGCTCACCGGCGACCGAGGTTGCCCGCCGGTCTTGCACGTCCCGACTCTAACGATCTGGAGGGACCAGCGGCAGGGGTCGAAAGCCCCATAGCGGGCCGAGCTTCGAGGTCAGAACGCCATCGCCTGGCCGCGGCGCTTCACCTCGGCTCCGCGGTTCTCACGCAGCGCGTCGATGGGGCGACCCGGCAGGGTCTCGTCGTCGGTGAACAGCCAGGTGAGCACCTCACGGTCCTCATAGCCACCGTCGTGCAGAACGGTCAGGAGTCCCGGGACCCCCTTGACGATCTCGCCGTTCATGATCAGCGCGGCCGGGACCTTCTGACCCGCGCCCGGGGAGGGCACGACAGCAGCGAGCTGGTGCTCGCGGATGAGCTGACGGACCTTGCTCACGCTCACGCCGAGAAGATCTCCGGCCTGGCTCCAGTCCAGCCACTCCCCCACAAGGCTCTCGAGGTCGGTCGATTCGGAGGTCGGTGCAATATCCACGGTCCCACTCTGCCACCGGCCGGACGCCTCCTCCAACCGGGCCCTGAGCCCCGCTGGTGTCCCCTATCGGCGCCACATTCGCCGCCTCAGGAGCAAAGATCTGTCACATCCACCCCTTGACTCACATCTTTACCTTTAGTCACATTGGTCGAGCAGCGAGGCGGCGTTTCTCGGGACGCGCGTCCGGGTGGCCACGCAGGAGGGCTTGGCCACCCCACCGACGGAGGGACCCCTTGAATGCACCCCCACTCCCCCACGCCCCACGAGTCCGGGCCGGCAGACGCCTGGCGTCGCCGGCTCACCAGGAACCACGCGCGGCTGCGCCGGGTCACCGCGTCGACCACCGCCGGCGGGGTGATGCTGGTCGGCCTTCCGCTCGCGATGGAGTACGTCGTCCGTCCCGGCGACACCCTGTCCGAGATCGCCGTGAGTCACCACACCACCGTGGAGCGACTCGTTGCCCGCAACGGCCTGCACCACTCCGGTGACCGGATCGTCGTCGGCCAGTCCCTGCACATCCCGGCCGCCCACCGTCGGCCCACAGGGGCGCCCGCGGCCGGCGGCGGAGTCGGGTCGGACGCGCGCCGGATCGTCCAGTACACCGTCCGGCCCGGAGACACGCCGAGCGGCCTGGCAGTGAGGTTCCACGCCTGGACCGCCGAGGTCGTCGAGCGCAACGGTCCGGTCCTGCGCGTCGGGGAGAGGGTCGAGATCCCCGTCGTCGTGGCTGCCGCGGCGCGTGCCCGACGTACCAGCGGCTCTCCGACGACGGCGACAGCGGCGCCGCAGGCCCCGGACCAGACCGGTCCGAGCCGCGCCACCGTCCGGAGGGTCATCACCGCCACCGCACGGCGGAACGGCGTCGACCCGGAGCTCGCGCTGGCCGTGTCGTGGCAGGAGGCCGGATGGCAGATGCACCACGTCTCAGGCGCGGGAGCGGTCGGCGCGATGCAGATCATGCCGTCCACCGGACGCTGGATGTCCGACGTTGTCGGGCGCAGGTTGCGGCTCCACGACCTGCAGGACAACGCCACCGCGGGCGTTCTGCTGCTCAGCATCCTGCAGGACCACGCGCATCTCAGACGCGCTGTGGGCGGCTACTACCAGGGCCTCGAAGGCGTGCGTCGCCACGGCATGTATCCCGACACCAAGCGCTACGTCGCCAACGTGCTCGCCCTCCGGGACCGCTTCGAGCGAGGCGACTACCCGGAGTGACGATGCGCCGGCGCTGTGGTCTCCGCCACGCCCGGACCATGCGGGTGGTCCCCAAGCCCTTGTCCACTCCGTAAAATCCGAGTTCGAGTCGGCTTCTTCCCCGCCGGCCGACGCCGGAAGGACTTGTGGTGGACAGCAACGGGCCGGACCCGATGATCGGGCGTGTGCTCGACGGTCGGTACCGCGTCGGCCCTCGCATCGCCAGAGGCGGCATGGCAACCGTCTACGAGGCCACAGACCTTCGCCTGGACCGGGTGTGCGCGCTCAAGATCATGCACACGGGTCTCGGGAACGACGACGACTTCGCGGCCCGCTTCGTTCGCGAAGCGCGCTCCGCGGCCAAGCTCTCGCACCCCAACGTCGTCGGGGTGTTCGACCAAGGCGACGACCACGGCACCCTCTTCCTGGCGATGGAGTACATCCCCGGCCATACCTTGCGTGACCTGATCCGCAAGGAGGCGCCGATGGCGCCCCGGAAGGCGCTCGCGCTGATGGAGCCGGTGCTCTCCGCGCTCGCCGCCGCGCACCAGGCGGGGATGATCCACCGCGACGTGAAGCCGGAGAACGTCCTGCTCGCCGACGACGGCCGGGTCAAGGTCGCGGACTTCGGCCTCGCGCGTGCGGTCAGCGCCGAGACGCAGCACACCGCGACAGGCGGCGTACTGATCGGAACCGTCTCCTACCTCTCCCCCGAGCTGGTCGTGGACGGCAAGGCCGACGCGCGCTCCGACGTGTACGCCGCCGGCGTGATCATCTACGAGATGCTCACCGGCCGGAAGCCGCACGAGGGCGAGTCGCCGATCCAGGTGGCCTACAAGCACGTGCACGAGGACGTCCCGCCGCCGAGCCGGCTCGTGCCAGGCATCCCGGCGTACGTCGACGCGCTCGTCGCCCGCGCCACCGCACGCGACCGCGAGCTGCGACCAGCCGACGCGCAGGTGCTGCTCCACCAGGTGCGCCGGGTCCGGGGCGCCCTCGACCACGGCATCCTCGACGACCCGGAGCTGACCGAGGACCTCACCCCCACCCAGTACGTCGACCACGCCGACAGCATCGACTACGTCAGCGAGGATGCGCCCACGATCGTGCCCACCGCCGGAGCAGCCGCCGTGCTCGCCGGTGACGACTGGGACGAGGACGGCCACGAGGGCACGACCGTCTTCCGAGGCACCGCCGCCGCCGGCGTGCTGCCGCCCTCGCGGCCGAATCATCCGGGGGCGACAGAGGACCACGAGTCCGCGGGATACGGCTCTCGCAGGTCCCGGAAGGGGCCCCTCCTGCTTGCCCTCGTGCTCCTGCTGGCCACCATGGCGGGCCTCGCCGGGTGGTACTACGGCATGGGCCGCTACACGACCACTCCCGGCGTGATCAACCTGAGCGTCGAGCAGGCGCGGCAGAAGGTCGAGGCCGCCGGACTGGGCTTCGAGGTCGGCCGACGGTCGTACTCCGAGACGGTGACGGCCGGGTCGGTGATCAGCACCGACCCGGAACCCGGCACCAACATCCTCAAGCACGGCACGGTCACGGCGACGATCTCGCGCGGTCCCGAGCGCTACCAGGTGCCGGTGCTGAGAGGCATGAGCCTGGAGGACGCGACTGCCGCGCTGAAGGACACGAACCTCGCCCTTGGCGGGGTCACCAAGGTCTTCCACCCGAGCGTCGCCGAGGGCGTGGTCATCAAGTCCGACCCGGCGAACGGCACCGAGGTCAAGCGCGGCGCCGCCGTGGACCTCGTCGTGAGCAAGGGCCCGCGGCCGATCGAGGTGCCCGACTTCACCGGCAAGTCGGCGGCCCGGGCCGAACGCGTCCTCTCCGAACGCGGCTTCGAGGTGAAGGTCGCCGAGGAGAACAGCGACTCCGTGCCTGAGGGCAAGGTGATCTCCCAGACCCCGAGCTCGGGCACGCTGTTCCGTGGCGACACCGTCGAGCTGGTGGCCTCCAAGGGTCCGGCGCTGGTGGAGGTCCCCGCGGTCCGCGGCGTCGGCGTGGACGAAGCCACCCGGAGGCTCCAAGAGGCGGGGTTCCAGGTGCAGACCCAGCGCAGCGACGTGTACGTCGGGCTCGAGTTCGTCGTGCAGTCCGACCCGCAGCAGGGCACGATGGCACCCCGGGGCAGCACCATCACCATCTTCCTGGTGTGACCGCCGCGGCTTGGAGGCGCCTCGCCTCCCGACTTAGGCTTCTCGCAT
>DATGYO010000183.1:0-11530 GCA_035297905.1 Nocardioidaceae bacterium | reverse complement strand
CTCTTCCTCGTCGGCCTCGCTCGGCTCCACGACCTGACCCTCGTGGATCTCGCCCTGCCAGCCCTCCAGCTCGTCCTGGTGCAGGATCGTCTGGGTGCTCACGTGACGGGCGAAGTGCTTCAGCTCGAGGCGTGCTCGTCTGCCCTGGGCACGCCAGAGGTTGCCGGTGTGCTCGAAGAGCCCCTTCGGGTGGTACTCCAGGACCATCAGGATCCGGGTGAGCTCAGGGGCGAGCTCGTGGAAGGTGATCGCGCCATCCACGCTCCCCTTGTCGCCGTCGGACTTCCAGACGATCCGCTCGTTCGGGACCTGGTCGACGATCTCGGCGTTCCAGCTTCGGTGGGACCAGAAGATCTGGGCACGCCACTTGAGCTTCTCGTCCTCTTCCTGGTCGACGTTCTCGACCTTCTTCATGAAGGTCGGGAAGTCCTCGAACTGGGTCCACTGCGCGTAAGCCACCTCGCGGCTGACGGGCACGTCGACGCTCTCGAGGATGTTGGTGACCTTGATCTTGCCCTTCCCTCCGCCCCCGCCGAAGCCGAGCTTCTCCTTCACGGTGTCCTTGACCTTCGAGGCAGCCGCCTTCACGCCGGCCTTGGCAGGTGAGTCGCCCTGGGCGACGTTCGCCGCCATCTTGGTGGCGGTGGACTTGCCCTGCGCGTAGTCGTTCAGCCTTCCGGTCATCGACTCCACGCCATTGCTTGCCTTGGAGAACCCCTGCTTGGTCAGCGCCTGGCCCAAGCCCTGCGCCTCCTCCTTGAGCCGGCCGAACGGCAGCTGCGCGGTGATACCGGACAGTCGGGACTTGTGATCGGTCTCCGTCATGATCAGCTCCTCGCTGCGGGGGAAGCGGCCCTGCTCCGGCGCGGGGACCTCTTGCGGGCCTTGGGCTTCGGCTCAGGCTCGGGCTCGGGCTCGGGTTCTTCCTCTTCCTCGGGCTCCTCGGCCTGGTCCTCAGGCTCTTCCTCAGCCTCCTCGCCCTCTTCGGGCTCTTCCTCTTCCTCGGCCTCTTCGTACTCGTCCTCGGGCTCTTCGGCCTCGCCCTCTTCGGGCTCTTCCTCTTCCTCGGCCTCTTCGTACTCGTCCTCAGGCTCCTCGGCCTCTTCAGCCTCGCCCTCTTCGGCCTCGCCCTCTTCCTCGGCCTCTTCGTACTCGTCCTCGGGCTCCTCTTCGCCCTCTTCCTCGTACTCGTCCTCGGGCTCTTCCTCGCCCTCTTCAGCCTCTTCCTCTTCGCCCTCCTCAGGCTCTTCGGCCTGGTCCTCGGGCGCCTCGGCCTCCTCACCCTCCTCGGACGTGGGCAGGGCGGCGAGGTCACGCAGCTCGCTGGTGCGCTCGTTCAGCTTGTCGCTGAGCTTGTCGATCCTGGCCGCGGCGGCTGTGATCGCCGCAGCCTTTCCGGCCTCCAGCAGCTGCGAGGTGATCTGGTCGGTCAGCTTCTTGGCTTCCGGAGAAGCCGTCAGGCCCTTGGTGCCTTGCTGCAGCAGCCCGAGCCCTGAAGTTCTCACGTTCTTGTTGGCCAGCGCGGACCCCACCATCAGGGCCAGGCGAAGCTTCTTGAAGCGTCCGAGGAAATAACCAGCCGCAATGGCCGTCCCGACGCGCGACGTACTAGACATGTAATGCTCCCTCCCTGGATGGCCCCTCCAGCCACCACTTGGAAACTTGGGCGTACCCACGTGGCCACACGAGAAACGGGAAATGGGCTGCGAGTCGAGTTTGGCGTCAATATGTCGGAGGCGCCAGAGGCGTGGAAGGCTTGCCGGAAATGTCCGGAACGCGCATGGTCCAGACGGAGAACCGCCCGTACGACGGTGCAGAGGGCCGGACTCGGCCGAAGAACTGGAGCGGATGACGAGACTCGAACTCGCGACATCGACCTTGGGAAGGTCGCGCTCTACCAACTGAGCTACATCCGCAGATGGAGCCCTTTTGGGGCTACCGGCAGGAATAGTACCCGACGCCTCCCGGCCTCATGGCCGGAGTGCCGCACTCAGCTGGCCGACGGCGTCGGCGACCGTCTCGCAGGCCACCACCTCCGGCCCCGGGAGGTCCCAGCTCTCCACCGCGAACACCGGAACGCCGGTGCGAGCCGCGAGCGCGATCTCGGACAAGGTGCCCCAGGCCCCGCCTATCGCGAGCACCGCGTCGACGGTCCGGACGATCAGCGCGTTGCGCATCTCGCCCATGCCCGTCGGGATCACGATGCTGTGCCCCGGCGAGGCGTCGGAGCGGAACATCCCGGGCAGGATCGCCACAGCGGTGCCACCGGCTCCGGAGGCCCCGGCCGCCGCCGCGGCCATCACGCCGCCGAGCCCACCGGTCACGATGACGTACCCGTGCTCGGCGAGGAGACGTCCAGCCTCTCTTCCCGCCTCCAGCACCTTGTCATCGCGCGGCGCGGACGGGCCGACCACGGCTACGTACGGCGGATGCATGTGACCGAGCCTAGGGACTGACTGACCTTGGCGGGAGCTTCCCGGTAGGTTCTGACTGTGCTGCTCTCAGACCGCGACATCCTGATCGAGATCGACAAGAACCGGGTCGCGCTCGACCCGTTCGAGCCAGCCATGGTGCAGCCGTCGAGCATCGACGTGCGCCTGGACCGGTTCTTCCGGGTCTTCGAGAACCACAAGTACCCCCACATCGACCCAGCGGCGGACCAGCCCGACCTGACCCGGATGGTCGAGCCCGAGGGTGAGGAGCCGTTCATCCTGCACCCCGGCGAGTTCGTGCTCGGGTCGACGTATGAGGTCGTCACACTGCCCGACGACGTCGCCGCGCGGCTGGAGGGCAAGTCCTCGCTCGGCCGGCTCGGCCTCCTCACGCACTCGACCGCAGGGTTCATCGACCCCGGTTTCTCGGGCCACGTGACGCTGGAGCTGTCGAACGTGGCGACCCTGCCGATCAAGCTCTGGCCGGGCATGAAGATCGGGCAGCTGTGCTTCTTCCGGCTGTCGTCGCCGTCGGAGTTCCCCTACGGATCGGAGAAGTACGGCTCGCGCTACCAGGGCCAGCGCGGCCCCACACCGTCGCGGTCGTTCCAGAACTTCCACCGCACCGAGGTCTGACCGCCGATACTTTTGCACGTGGCCACCGAGGTGCAGCTCCGCGACGGCACGCGCGCGTTCACCTGGCGGCTGCTTCCCGGCGATCGCGAAGCAATTCGCGAGGGCTACGAGCTCCTCTCCCCTGACGCGCAGTTCCACCGGTTCCTGGCCCCGGTGCCACACCTCACGGACGCGATGCTCGACCGTCTCGTCGACGACGTGGACGGGGTCGAGCACGTCGCGCTGGTGCTCTTCGTCATGGAGGCCGACGTGGGCATCCCCGCCGGGGTCGGCCGCATCATCCGCTACAGCGAGGACCCGAAGGCGGCCGACGTCGCGGTCACCGTCCTGGAGGAGTTCCAGGGCCGAGGGGTGGCCTCGGCCCTGCTCCAGGAGCTGCTGCGCGAGCGCCCGGTAGGGGTCGAGCGCATCGTGACCGAGGTCGCGGCCGACAACCCGGCCTCGTTGGCGATGCTCCGGCGGCTGGGCGCCACCACGGTCACCACCAACGGCGGCAACATGCTCCACGTCATCGTCGAGCTTGCCGCTCCGGCTTCTCCAGGGACTCCGCAGCCGTCCGTCGACCGGCCATCAGGCTCGTGACGGTCGTGGCGGCGAGAACCAGCACGATGACCACGAGCGACAGCAGGGTGGGGATCTCGGGAACCGCCGGCCACTGCATGTGGGCCCAGTGCAGCGCCAGCTTCAGGCCGATGAACCCGAGGATCACGGCGAGCCCGTAGCTCAGGTGGACCAGCTTGCTGAGCGCACCCTCGAGCACGAAGTAGAGCGCGCGCAGGCCGAGGAGCGCGAAGGCGTTGGTCGCGAAGACGAGGAACGGGTCACCCGTGATCCCGTACACCGCGGGAACCGAGTCGACCGCGAAGACGATGTCCGTCGCCAGGACAGCGATCACAACGAGGGCGAAGGGTGTGAGCGCGCGGCGAGCGCCAACCCGTCCGAGCATCCTCGGTCCGTCGTACTCCCCGGTCACGGGGAAGAACCGGCGGGCGACCTTGACGCTGCGCAGCTGGTCGACGTGCATCTCGTGCTCGTTGCCGGCGATCGCGTCGCGCAGGATCTTGACGCCCGTCGCGGCGAGGATCAGCCCGAACACGAGGAACATCCAGTCGAACCTCGCGAGCGCGGCTGCGCCGAGGGCGATGAAGATGCCGCGCAGGACCAGTGCACCGACGATCCCGTAGAGCAGCACCCTCTGCTGGAGGACGCGAGGAACCGCGAAGGCGCTGAGCAACAGCATGAAGACGAAGAGGTTGTCGACGCTGAGCGACTTCTCCACGAGGTAGCCGGTGAGGTACTCCAGGCCGCGCTCGGACCCGAAGCTCCACCAGATGTAGCCACCGAACGCGAGTGGCAGCGCGATGTAGAACGCCGACCAGCCCAGGGCCTCGCGCATGGAGACCTCGTGCGGGCGGCGGGTCAGCAGGAAGTCGACCACCAGGAGTACGACGACCGCGGCGATCGAGACGAACCAGAGGGTCGGGGTGCCGATCGAGTCCATGGATTCTCCTCAGACATCTGTAACTGTCTGAGGTCTCCTTCACCTGCGTCAACAGGCACCCGCCCGGAGCCGCTGCTGAGCGACCGTAGTGACCGGGACGAGCTCGGGAAGTACTCCCCTCACCAGCAAGGGTAGCCCACGGGCACAAGGAAGCCCCGGGAGCTGCTCCCGGGGCTTCCTGTTCTGGGCCAGATCAGACGTGCGCGTGACCGCGGCGACCCGACATGCTCTCGGCAGCGCCGATGAGCAGGAACGCGGCGACGATGGCCACGATCGAACCGAGGATGTTCAGCTCGAAGATGTTGCCCGTGCCGAGCGCGCTGGCCACGATGCCGCCGATGAGCGAGCCGACGACGCCGAGCAACAGCGTCATGAGGATGCTCAGGTGCTGCTTGCCGGGCTTGATCAGCCGGGCGATCGCGCCGACGACGAGGCCGAATACGAGGAATCCGATGATGGCCATGTGGTGTGCTCCCTTGTTAGATCGATGTTCAGCGGACCATCTGTTCCCCGGAACTCCCCGGCCATGCGTGAGCCGAGCCTCACGACTTGGTAACGGGACCGTGTGTCGGGGCCGCTGACCTCGAATCTAGACCTCGCCGAAGCACACGAACAGATCCTGCGAGCGGCCGCTGCCATGATGAGCCGGTGATCTCTCCGGCCAAGGCAGCGGGACGACGGGCGCTCCGGACATATCGGGCGACTGGCGCCGACCTGCCGTTCGGCGACCCGCTGCCCGCACACGACGTCGCCATGGAGGGCTACTTCTGGCGGTTCACCGATCCCAGGACCGGGCGGGTCGTGATCGCCCTCAACGGCGTGAACCGGGGTCCGGATGGTCACTGGTCGACCCTCGGGGTCGCGGCTCATCCGACCGGCTTCCTGCGCACCATGGCACATCCCGTCGGGCGCGCCTCACCCTCGGAGCTCGGCGCCTTCGCCGGTGACGCGTTCGAGGGCACGGCGGACCGGCTGCGCGTCGACCTCGGCGCGGACGCCCGGCTCGATGTCCGGGTAGAAGACCCGATCGGCTGGCCCCGGAAGAGCTTCGGCGGTTCGAGTGTCTTCCAGGCGGTGCCTGCGCTGAACCAGTACTGGCACCCATGGCTCCTCGCCGGTGTCGCGCGCGGGACAGCCGTCCTCGGTGACGACGCGTGGGACCTCGACGGCTGGACCGTCTATGCCGAGAAGAACTGGGGCAAGGGCGGCTTCCCCGACTCATGGTGGTGGGGGCAGGCCCACGGCTTCGACGAGCCCGCAACATGTGTCGCCTTCGCCGGTGGCGAGATCACCGCGGGCCCGCTGCGCACGACGGTCACCGCGCTCGTCGTACTCCTGCCTGACGGAAGGCTCATCCGGCTGGGCGACCCGTTCGTCTCGCCGGTGCACGCGCGGGTCGACGACGAGCGATGGGTGCTTCGGGGACGGAGCGCCCAGTGGTGGGTCGACGTCGAGGGGTACGCCCCGCTCGAGGACGCACACGTCCTGCCCGTCCCTCTCCCGGCCGAGGGAAGGAACCAGCCGGGTGCGATCGAGCATCTCGGCGCAGCACTGCGGATCCGGGTCCGACACCGGGGGCGTGTCCTGTGGTCGGGCGAGTCCCGGGTTGCGGCGCTCGAGCACGGCGGGATCGAGCGGGCGCGCAAGGAGGTCCTTCGCCGCGGGGGCGACCCCGACGCAACGGACGCCCCTCCCCTGCGGCGGTGACCCGAGCCGCGGATATCCTGCAGCGATGACTGGTGCGACGACCGGGTTCACCGGCATTCCGGTCGCGGCCCTGGACTTCTACGACGACCTCGAGCTCGACAACACCAAGTCCTTCTGGACCGCGCACAAGGAGACCTACGACGCCGCCGTCCGTGGGCCGATGACTGCGCTCGCGCAGGCGCTCGAGGACGAGTTCGGGGCGGCCAAGGTGTTCCGGCCCTACCGCGACGTGCGCTTCGCCAAGGACAAGACGCCTTACAAGACCCATCAGGGCGTGTTCATCCCGCGCGGTCCGTCCACCGGCTACTACGTGCAGGTCTCGGCGCCGGGCGTGCGCGTCGGGGTCGGGTTCTACGAGGCCTCCGGCCCGCGGCTGGCACGGATCCGTTCGGCCATCGCGGACGACCGGCGCGGCCGAGACCTCGAAGGCATCCTCACCACCCTGCAGACGTCAGGCTGGGAGCTCAGCGGCGAGAAGCTCAAGACCACACCGCGTGGGTACGACGCCGACCACCCCCGCATCGAGCTGCTCCGCCACAAGTCGATGACGCTGGGCAAGTCCTACGGCTTCGAGCCGTTCATCCACACGCCCGAGCTCCTCGACCGGGTCCGCGAGGACTGGCGCGAGGCCACCGCGTTCGTGGACTGGGTCTCGGACAATGCCGGCGGCGACTGACTGACGAGCCTGGGCAGGCGTCAGCCGGCGTCCGGGCCGAGCACCTCCTCGACGGCCTTCCGCGCGTCGAGCCCCCGCTGTCGCATGTCGTGGAGGGTGGTCAGCAGGATCTGGGCCAGGTCGCGCAGCTTGATGTTGCTGTTCTGGGAGTGGCGCTTCAACATGCCGAACGCCGTGTCCGCGTCAACCGAGAGAGTCGCCATGAGGACGCCCTTGGCCTGCTCGATCGTCCCGCGCGACTCCGCGGACCGTCGTACGGCCTCGTCGATGTCGCGAGCGGTCTGTCCACGCTTGGAACCGGTGACGTCGACCATGTAGCCGCGCACCTCGACCAGCTGCCCCGAAGCGTCGCGCACGCCGTCACCTACAGAGACCACCGTGCGGGTGCGGAGCCGGGCATCGATGATCCGGTGCCAGAGGGCGAACGGCTCACCGCTCGTGAAGGCATTGAGGATGATCGCGGTGGCCACGGCGGCATCGTCGGGATGCTTGTGGGCGACGATGAGCTCCGTCGTGGGGACGACGTCACCTGGCTCGAACCCGTGGATCCGGTAGAGATCGTCTGACCACCACCACGACTTGGTGGCCACGGTGTAGATGAACGGCCCGTACGGACCGGTGATCACCGTCGTCATGGCAGGCAGATGGAACGCATGGTCAACCCTTGGATCTTTTTCGGCTCTATGACGGAGTCGCCCCCGCAGATCCCCCCGGATCAGCCGTCGTCCGCATGGGCTGCGTTGCTCAACCCTGACCAGATTCAAGCATGCCGGTCCGGAAATTCTGTAACCGGTCCAGTCTGAAGTTTCCCGTGTCGGGGAGCCGGAAATGCTCAGCCGTTGGCGATCGTAGCCATGGCCCGGTCGAACTCCCAGTGGGCGCGCATGGAGGTGATCAGGCCCTCCTCGTTCACCCGGTAGACGAAGACCCCTTCGGTGTCCACCCGGCTGCCGTCCTCGAGGACGGTCGTGATCGTGCCGACGTTGGCGCAGGAGTCGCCGTTGGCGAACGAGTCCGTGATCGTGAAGTGGAACCGTCGTACGCCGGCGATCGCCAGGTCCCAGAAGCTCGCGATGCCGTCGTGGCCGCGATGCCCCTTGCCCTCGGGGTCGAACACGGACGGGCCGACCGGATCCTCGACGACGCCGTCGGGAGCGAAGAGCGCGACCCAGTCCTCCTTCATGCCCCGGGCAACCGTCGCCGCGGAGAGCTGTGAGGCGCGTCGGGCGGGGTGGTCGCCGTCGGGGGCGGTCCAGGTGATGGCGTCGGTCTCGATCACGCGAGGAATATAACGTGTTCCAGTTTTCCGTCGCCAGCGCCAGCAAAGTCGACGAAGCCACTCGATCTGCCAGACTTGGACGCATGCGAGTCTCCGCGAAGTCCGACTACGCGCTTCGCGCCCTCATCGAGATGGCCAGGCAGGACGGCGGGGACGCCATCAGCGCCGAGGAGCTGGGCAGGCGCCAGGACATCCCGCGCGGCTTCCTGCAGGCGATCCTTGCCGACCTGCGGCGTGCCGGCGTCGTGATGAGCCAGCGCGGTCAAGCGGGTGGCTGGCGCATGGCGCGTGACCCTGACGACGTCACGGTCGCAGACGTGATCCGCGCCGTCGACGGCCCCCTGGTCAGCGTCTACGGACTTCGTCCGGAGTCCGTCTCCTACAACGAGTCCGCGCAGGTGCTGCAGCACGTCTGGATCGCCGCACGCAGCAGCCTCAGGGACGTCTTCGAGCGGGTCACCATCAAGTCGCTTGCCGACAAGCAGCTGCCCGACCAGGTCATGGCCCTCACCCAGGACGAGGAGGCCTGGCGGCCGCACTGAGCGGCCGCCAGGTCCACCGGCTCGGAACGGCTCAGGCCGCGACCGGCTCGGCCGACTCGAGCTCCACCTCCGCCTTCCGCGCCTCCCGCTCCTGACGGACGGCCCACACGATCATCGAGACCCACGCGAACGCGATCGCCGAGGCAGCGAGGGCGACGGTCGAACCGGACGCGCCCAGCGACTCGAGGATCGTCTTGCTGTTCGTGAGGATGATCAGGCCGCCCGCGGCGACCCCGAGGACCCGCGCCGGCATGTGACGCACCAGCCAGGCAGCGAAGGGCGCCGCGATCACGCCACCCACGAGAAGCGCACCCGCGTAGGCGAAGTTGATGCCCTGCGTGCCGAGCGCGAACAGGAACCCCAGCGAGCCACCGATCGCCACCACGAACTCCGCGGTGTCGATGGAGCCGACGACCTTGCGGGGCTCGAGCCGCCCCGAGGAGAGCAGCGAGGTGGTGCCGACCGGGCCCCAGCCCCCACCGCCGATGGCGTCCATCAGACCCGCCACGACGCCGAGCGGAGCGAGGAAGAAGGCGGAGAGCTTGCCCTTGAAGTGCGGACGCCGTCCGCCGAGCACGAGGAACCGCCACACGACGTACACGCCGAGACCGAGCAGCAGCGCGGCGACCCACGGCTTCGCGGTGTCCCCGTCGAGGCTCGAGAGGAAGGTCGCGCCGGCGAAGGCGCCGAGCCCGCCGGGGACGGCGATGATGCTGACCGTCCGCCAGTCGACGTTGCCGAGCTTGTGGTGCGAGATGCCCGAGACGAGCGTCGTACCGATCTCGGAGAAGTGCACGGCAGCCGAGGCGGCCGCAGGGGCGATCCCGGCGGCCAGCAGCAGCGTCGACGAGGTGACGCCGTACGCCATCCCCAGAGAGCCGTCGATCAGCTGGGCCACGAGCCCCACGAATCCGAGCACGATCAGGTTGCGCATGAGTTGAGTCCTTCCAAGGGAATGGCTAGCACGGCGAGTAACTATACTAAACAAGTAGACTAACTGATGCCGCATGACTTTGCCGCCATTCCGACACGCGGACCGAGGCCCCTCGAAGAAGGGACTTTCGCCCCACTGTGTGAGCCCTGGTTTTGCTGCAGAGTTGGACGTCATGGACACCTCGGGCGACTTGGCATACCGGAACGGCGGCGGCGCGCCGTGGTTCCGGAGGCGGCCGGCGTGGGCGATCTGCGTGGCGGCGGCGATGTTCGCCGGTGTGTTGGCCCTGCGGCTGTCGGTCGGCCGACCCTCGGACGCGGTAAACATGCTCTACTCCCTGCCCATCGCGCTGATCGCGCTGACGTTCGGCCGCAGGGCGGGCATCGCTGCCGGAGTTCTTGCTGCTCTGCTGGTCTGGGTCTGGGTCGCAGTGCGCGATGTCGACCTGTCCCTCCTCGGCTGGACATCGAGGCTGATGCCTCTGTTGCTGCTCGGCGGCCTGCTGGGAGACGCCAGCGACCGGTTGGTGGCGGCCGAGGCTCGGCAGCGGGCGATGGAGTCCGCGGCTCAGCGGCACCGGGATGCGACAGAGGTCAACGACACCCTCGTCCAGGGCATGGCCGCGGCGAAGTGGGCTCTCGAAGCCGGCCGCTACGAGTCGGGGATCGCCACCCTCTCCGAGACGCTCGCGCTCGGCCACGAGCTGGTGTCGAAGCTGATGAAGGACGCCGACATGGGCGTCGACGGCCACCGGCCGCCGGTGCGCGAGCCTCAGTAGCCCGCAACAGCCCGCGACAGGTCCACGGGCGACTGGGTTTGGCTCAGGTGGGTACCTCCAGCCAGACGGATGAGGGAGAAGCACGCCTTGAAGCCAGTACCCGGGACCCGAGAAGCCCTCCGCGAGCTCGCCAGGTACGGGAACACCGAGGTGGCAGCCGCTTTGACCACGCTGGGCGAGCGCGCCACCGAGGTCGTGCCGGAGTGCGTCGGTCTGAGCCTCGCGCTGCGCGAGGAGGGGCTGACGTTCACGCTCGCTGCCACCAGCGAGGAAGCCGCGGTCCTCGATGCCATCCAGTACGTCGACGGGGGCCCGTGCGTCGATGACCTCGAGCGCGGAGAGGTGCTCGCATTCAAGGGCGATGACCCGCTCGACGAGGACCGCTGGTCGATGTACTCGAGGGCGACCGCCGCCGCCGGTGTCGCCAGCAGCCTCTCGCTGCCGATCATCCGGGACGGCCGGGTCGTCGGGGGCATCAACGTCTACGCCTCGACCCGCGATGCGTTCGACGGCCGTCACGATGAGCTGGCGAACGCCGTCGGCGGGTCGGCGCAGAGTGCCGTCAGCAACGCCGACCTGGGGTTCACCACCCGGCGGATGGCGGCCCTGACTCCCGGCAGGCTCGTGGACCGGCACGACATCGACGTCGCGGTCGGCATCATCGTCTCCCGTCAGGGCGTCGACGCGGAGACCGCGGAGTCTCGACTCAGGCAAGCCGCCGACAGGGCCGGCGTCACCTGCGCCCAGGCCGCCCGGACGATCGCCGGCCTGTTCGACGCCTGAGGACGAAACGTGCTGTTCGCGGACAGGGCCGGGGCACCAGGTGTAGACAGGTGACCCCGCGACCGGTCCCGCCGGCCGCGCTTCGACGAGCAAGGGGTGGAGATGAGCAAGGTGAAGAGCATCGGCACCGGGGATCACGCCGTGATCTGCCTGCACGGCTGGTTCGGGTCCGCGGACGGGTGGGGCTACCTGCCCGAGGTCGTGGACAAGAAGCGGTTCACGTACCTGTTCCCGGAGATGCGGGGGTACGGCGCCCGCCGGG